>CAYWYR010000004.1:0-185937 GCA_964462685.1 uncultured Hyphomicrobiales bacterium
AACCCGGAAGATCTTGAGGCAGATGAGATCAGAGAACTCGCGGGCGATATAAAAGACTCAGCCAAAAGGCTTATCAAGATCACAGAGAATTTCCTCGCTTATGTTAAGATTGAATCTCTTCTTACAAACCCGATCCAAAGGCAGGCCTTAAAAAACCACTCTACCGAAGAGCCTTGTGCCCATTTTTATGATATTATCACTAATGCAGCTTATGAGGATGAAAGGACAGGCGATCTTCAGTTCGGAGAAACTGTGGATTCGGTTAAAGTCAACATATCAACTGAGAGCTATCATAAGTTAGTGGATGAGCTTTCATCGAACGCGTTGAAGTTTTCAGACAAAAACACACCTATCAAAATCAATATCAAAGAATCTGAAGATAAAAAACTTCTGGTACATGTGATAGAAGATTTCGGCAGGGGTATGACTAAAGAACAGATTAACGATATCGGGGCTCTTGTTCAGTTTGAAAGGACTATTTATGAACAGCAGGGCGTTGGCTTAGGTTTGGTTATAGCTAAAAAGCTTGTTGAATTATACGATGGTGAGTTTGATATCAAATCTACTCTTGGGAAAGGGACAAAGATATCTTTCGGGCTTCCCTATCAGGTGTTGAACTATGAGGATTGATTTGTTTTAATCTATACTCCAACCCAATGTCAGCGATATAAAGATACCGCCGAAGTTGGTTATAGGATCTTCGAATCTTGATTCTATCCCTTCTGTGAAAGGCAAATAGTAATAAATCAATTCAACACGGTTGTCTCTTTTAGGGTTTGTACCCCAATTTGCCCCAAAACCGATATTACCGCCCACTCTGAAGTATCCTAGAGGATCCCCGAAAGCTTGGAAAAAACCGATTACCTCACCTTCGGGAACTCTGCCTTCTCTGTAAGGTGTAGCTATAACAGCAAATGGAGAAATACCACTGGAGACATAAGGCCTCAAAGAACTTTCTACACTATTGCCAAGGAAAAAATATTTTACGTTGAAATCAATAGGCATAAAATATAGTCTGTTGATTTTTCCATCGACTTCCGGTGCTCCTCTCAAACCGTTGAAAGTCTCGAATTCTTCACTGTTCCGACCGTTTGCAATCGAAAGTCGAGTTGTAAAACTGAACAGCTCACTGAATGAATAGTTATAAAAGCCGCCTAATCCGAAGCCGTTTCCGGAGAAGTGGAAGTACAGACCTGCATGTTCAGGGAACAAGGACTGATCCGTAGTATATTCTATAAGTACTCTTGCGGGGTCAAAGTAAATAGTACTGTCTTCCCTGGTATATGGCGGATCGGGTAAACCCGGAACTTGGGACATAGAACTTTTATATCCACCAAAAACGAGTGCGAATAAAATGTATGTATGGAATAACGGTTTTATATTTTTAGTTTTCATATTACTAGAAATAACGATTCATGTTGTTTTATATTAATATAAACCAGTAGGAAATGGTTTCAATTAAAATAAAGAAATTATGCTGATAAAAGATTTCGCAGAAAGGCTTGAGACTAATATCGGGATGGGATACGCATTAGAGGGTGACAAAGTAGGCCTCCAGATTGGCAGATACGATTGGAAAGTCACAAAAATATTGAACTGTCTTGATTTGACTGATGCCGTTGTGGACGAAGCTATAGATACTGATTCTGATATGATCGTGGCTTTTCATCCTATGATATACTCCCCGTTAAAAAATATTACTGACAAAGGGCTGATTAACTCATTAGCCTTGCGTTTAATAGAGAATAAAATAGCCTTGTTTATCGTTCATACAGCACTTGATACGCATCCTAACGGCAACAATATGGTGTTCGCGGAAAAAATCGGTCTATCTGACATAAAGTTCCTTATCGATGATCCGGACTATATTATCGGCCAAAACACAGATAGACAATCGGATTATGAAAAGCATGATAATGACCAATCAAGGGGTATGGGTGCGATAGGTTCAGCGAATATGAACTACGGGGGGCTAATCGATAAAATAAGTCAGGTTACGGGGTCTTGCCCGCGGTATACCGATGCTGATCTTGACATTACGATCAGAAAAGTGGCTATAGTCTGCGGTAGTGGGCTTTCTTTCGCCAACCAAGCACTTGCTAAGGAAGCAGATGTTTTCATAACTGCCGATGTTAGTTATCACGAGTTTCGGGCCTACCGTAATATGAAAATCATCGATCCCGGGCACTGGGAAATGGAGCAATGGAGCGGGCAAATTTTAACAGAACTTATAAGAATTTTCTTTAGTGGCGAAGATTTGATTATTTTTGATAGTCGGGTCAATACGAACTTCGCCAAACAATTCAGAAATTTACCAATCAAATCTTAATCAGGCTTTCCAAACATGGATACTTTGATACATAAAGTTGCGGCTCTCGCGTATGTGGACAAACAAATCGGTTATCTACATGATGAATTCGGTGATCTCCCTGAACAAATCGAAAATCAGAAGACAACACTCGAATCCGCCACTAAAATGGTCAATGAGACCGATAGTATCTTATCCGAACTAAAGCAGTTTATCGCAAAAGCGAAAACTACTCTTGTGGATTTGAAAACAAAAGAAGAAAATCTAGCCAAGCAGCAGTTTCAAGTAAGAAACAACAAAGAATTCGACGCTATCACTTCTGAGATAAAGCACTTGAATACAGAACACGCGGATTTGGCAGACAAACTGCGCCAAGAAAGCATAAAGGAAGAAAACCTTTCAAATATATTAGATAAGCAGAAAACCGATCTGCACGCAGAAAAAATCAAACTTGAAGAGCTTGAAAAAGAGCTAGCTGAAGTAAGCAGCGAACAGGACGGAGAACTTAAAGACCTCAACTCTAAAAGAGAAAAAATCGTATCTCAGATAGATGAAGATACATTAGCTGAATACAACAGGATTAGAACATACCATAAAGAAGCAGCTGTACAGGTTGTCAGAGGTAGCTGCCGTGGTTATAAAATCCCTTCTCAGAAATTAGTAGAGATCCGTAATAATATGGATCAGATTTACGTGGATGAACATACAGGAAGAATTCTCATACCTGAGGAAATTAGTGTAGATGAGGCACTGGTGAATTCTGTAGCTTAAACACTGATAAAAAATTATTAATGGACGGGCTATGGATTGCTTTTGGAGCAATAGGAAAGTCCGAACACCACAGAACAGCACGCTTCCTAACAGGAAGGGGTATTTGATACCACGGCAAGTGCAGCAGAAAGTAAACCGCCTTCATAGACTTGTTCTTTATAGGTAAGGGTGAAAGGGTAGTGTAAGAGACTACCAGCGGCAACTGGCGACAGGGCTGGCTAGGTAAACCCCGTGCGGTGCAAGGCCAAGCAGTACAATTATATGTTTATCATATAACCACATGTTCTTGTGGATTTGTACGGGTAGGCCGCTTGAGCTATAGGGCGACTTATAGCCTAGATAAATCATAGCCTCCGTTCTCATTTGTGGGAATGAAGACAGAATTCGGCTTATAGTCCATTAATTATTTTTAATAACCAAATTACAAGCATGAAACTTCCTGAAGATGAGTTAGTATTAGAATTACTCCCAGAATTTATAGATACATGGGTTGAGGATGTAAAAACTCTTTATCCAAAACATCTATCTGAAAAGAACGGTGATGAGATGTACCGTTTGGCTCACACGCTCAAAGGCTCTTGTTACCAGTTTGGTTTGGATGACCTCGGTGATATGGGTATAGAGATAATGGGGCATGTGAAAAGCGGCGACTGGGACAAGGTAGCTGAATATGAGGCACCCTTAGTCAACAAATTCACTGAGATACAGAAATATCTCAAAGATAACGATATTACTTAACTACTGAAGGTATAGAATATGCTAAGATTCCTTTTTTGTGCTTTTGCTGCAATGTTTGCCGTAGTGCTATCTATAGCTGCACCTACAAAGATCACAGTTCTTCCCTTTACGAATATAGATGGCGATATTGACCGCAATATAGTAGCGTATGATCTACAGGAATCAATCTATGCTCTGATTGAGGCGATGGAAGATGATAGCTTTGAACTAGTACCTCTGGAAGAAGTTGAATTTGAGCTCTCAGGACTCAACTTGGATCCTTCAAACCCACAGTACGAATCGGATTTGTGGAAAGCAGTCAATAATCTAGGTGTAAAAAAAGTATTGCTCGGCTCTTACGATTATGATAACGGTAAGTATCTGGTGAACGCCTATGTATATGACAGCCGTATGAAACTCCCACACCCTCGCTTCCAGAGTAAAGATAATTTCGTGGATGAAGACAAAGTAACCACACTTTCCGATAAGATCGTTAATGATCTCAAAGGTGCTATATCTAAGAAGAAATGAATTTAGATAGCTTAGCTATCAAACAAACCATCGTTTCTTTTAACCGGTTTCTCAACCGGTTTTTTTTTTCCAAAATATTCATAAGCGGCATCTGTAGCTATCCTTCCGCGGGAGGATAGTTGCAGTAGTCCCTGCTGTACTAGGAACGGCTCATATAACTCTTCTATCGTACCAGGCTGTTCATTTACAGAGGTTGAGATGGTGTTTATCCCCACAGGGCCACCTGAATAATTATTTATGATAGTGAGAAGAATTCTCTTATCCATATCGTCTAAGCCCAGTTTACCTACATCTAGTGCTGTAAGTGTTTTATCAACTATATCGATATCTATTTCTTTAAGGCCGAAAACCTGAGCGAAGTCCCTTGTTCTTCTCAGTGTTCTGTTGGCTATCCTAGGTGTGCCGCGTGAATGGCTTGCGAGTCTTTCCGCCGCATCCTGGGTTATATCTACGCCCATTAACTGTGCCGAACGAATAATTACGTGCGTCAGTTCTTTGTAACTGTAATAGTCCAGCCTCGATGTTATACCGAATCGTGATCTAAGTGGGGCTGTAAGCATACCTGCACGAGTTGTAGCACCCACAAGAGTAAACTTCGGCAGATCTAACTGAACCGACCTTGCCGATGGACCTGAATCAATCATTATATCAATTCGAAAATCTTCCATCGCCGGATATAGATACTCTTCGATAACATTGCTTAGCCTATGTATTTCATCAATGAATAATACCGAGTTTTCCTCTAAGCTGGTTAATATACCAGCGAGATCGCCGGGTTTGTCCAGAATGGGTCCTGATGTCTCGCGTATCGGGGCGCCGAGTTCATTGGCTATGATTCGGCTAAGAGTTGTTTTGCCCAGGCCTGGGGGGCCTGCCAGGAGTACGTGATCTAAGGGTTCGTTCCTACCCTTGGCCGCCTGGATATAAATCTTGAGATTCTCTACTATTTTATTCTGGCCAGTAAAATCATCAAAAGCGCCTGGCCTTATCTGATTTTCAAAGTTTTGATCTTTGTTGCGGCTGTCGAGGTTATCGTTCATTCTATAAGATACAAAAATATAGTATAGTTTATTGTTTGTCTTTCAACGCATTTCTGAGCGGGCAGGAATTTTTCCCTTCAGCGTTCAAGCATTGCCCGTCGCACGGGATACCGTAAACCCTTGTCACAGATGTAGGAAACTTTTCCTTGAATCTTCTTTTAATTATATCTTCAGCCTGGTATTTGTCTGAGATAGCTGAATCGAAAGGCATGATCATATCTACTTCTATAAAGATATCTTTGCCGCTCCGCCTTGTGTGTACTGATTGAAACTCACAAAAATGCTCTGCATTCTCAGCGATGACAGATATAATCTCCAACTGATCTGATTCTGGTAATGTTTTATCCAGTAACTGCTCGAGAGCCTCTTTGGATCCTTTCAGCGGGATTTTCATCGCATAGCCCAGTACAAATATCGCAACGAATGAATCGAGTACTAGCGCGACTTTAAATAGATCAAAGAATATTAAAGTAATACCTACGAGCAAATTTAAAAGCACCAAAGATTCGATGATACTATCCGTTTTCCAAAGTTCAGAATCGAACTGGAGAATTGCCATTTTGTGTTTTTTGGCCGCACCTCGCTGCAACCGATACATATACAACATCATTAGCAGCGATAAAACAGAAAAACCTATCAATAAAGCATAATTTCCCGTTTCAGGTGCTGGGGAAGCAATGGTTTCAATAGCGTCGCTTAAGGTATAGATAGTTATGCCTATCAAAAAACCTGCACCCGCTAGGATCGACAGGCTCTCATATTTTCCATATCCATAATTGAATATGTAGTCGGGGGACTTCATGCTTCTATTGACCGCCAATAGAAATATACCTGAATTGATAATATCTATACCTGAAATGAGCCCATTGGTGAATACAGCCAATGAATTCTGGGTATATCCTATAAGCACTCCAAATACGGTCAATATCGTACAGAATACAAGTGATAATCTAGTGGTGAAGGCGGGATTGTTTTTATCTGCGAGTTTCTTTAGTTTGCTCAGCAGGCCGAATTCTTGTATTTTTATGTCGGGCATAAAATCTGCCACTATGTGGGTCAGTTTTGATAAGTGATATCTATTGATCGACGATTATCGATATCATCATCGTTTCGGATGGTCACTTTGTAACAACCTGTAGGTATATCGCCGTTGGCTTTTTCAGCCCACTCCACCAGCTTGATACCGTCACGAGTATGAATACATTCATCGAAGCCGATGTTCTCCAGTTCTTCATCGCTTTTAATACGATAAAGATCAATATGGTAAATAGGGACGTCAGCATTTTTCAGATGACCTTCATATTGATTGATTACGGTAAAAGTAGGACTGGAAACAAGCTCGTTAACCTTCAATTGCTTACAGATGCCACGGATAAACTCAGTTTTTCCTGAGCCGAGATCTCCGTAAAAGGAAACCATATCGCCAGCTTGGAGTTTTTTTGCGAATTCGCTGCCCAGCTGAACGGTCTCTTCTTCAGAATTAGATATGTAATGGTCATTTATCATAACCTCAAATATAATACATTAGAACAACACAAGTACTATGATCGTTATTATGTGCGTGAATACGTCAGTGATTTCTTCTATTTTGACAAATTGTCATATTTAATATATAAAGTATGATTGTTGCATATTTTCTATGAAAACATATAGCAATACTCCCGAATCTGGGTCTATGCTGTATCTTTTTAGTTAAATTGCGGACTGCGTTTTTTGCGTTTTAGGTATATAAATAAGAGAACTACACAATGTTCAATCTGATCAAGAAAATCTTCGGTGGCTCCAAATCTGATAAAGATGTCAAGGAGTTGCAACCAATTGTTGACGAGATTAACGAAATCTATCCATCTTTGTCATCACTTTCCGATGATGAGCTCAAGAGTAAAACACAAGAGTTCCGAGATAAGATCAAAAACAATAACTCTGATATCCAGAAAGAGATTGATGAAGTTAACAGATCCTTAAGGGAGGACAGTCTTGACGCAAAAGGCACGCTCGAAGCCCACGATAGGCTGGATGAACTCAATGAAGAACTATTCGAGAGCACACAAGCTACTTTAGACGCTATCCTTTCGGAAGCTTATGCAGTAGTAAAGGACGTATGCCGTAGATTAACTGAAAGGCAGTATGCTTATGAATATGCCGGGAATCATAACGTATGGAACATGATACCTTATGACGTTCAGCTTATGGGCGGCGTCGTAATCCATCAAGGGCGTATCGCCGAGATGCAGACTGGTGAGGGTAAAACACTTGTATCGATACTGCCTATGTACCTTAACTCTCTTCCTCAAAAAGGAGTACATCTGGTTACGGTGAACGATTATCTTGCCAGGCGTGACTGTGAATGGATGAAGCCAGTATTCGATTTCCTCGGGATTACGGTCGGTTCGCTACAGGCTAAGATGCAGAATACCGAAAGACAGGAAATCTACAAAAGAGATATTACCTACGGAACAAACAACGAGTTCGGTTTTGATTATCTAAGAGATAATATGGTAACAAACCCTGAGCAAATGGTTCAAAGAGGCCACTGGTTCGGTATAGTAGATGAGATCGATTCAGTATTGATTGACGAGGCGAGAACGCCGCTTATCATATCCGGCCCCGTTGGCGCTACAAACCAAAAATACTCAGAGATGAACCCACGGGTTAACAGGCTTGTACAGGAACAGACCAAGCTTGTTAACAAAATACTCAGTGAGGTTCAGGATAACGTAGGAACAAAAGATAAAGAGAAAAAAGAACATTTAGGAGTCGCTCTTCTGACGGCTTACAGGGGTTTGCCTAAACATAAACGCCTTAGAAAAATGATGCAGGATCCTGATAATTCAAAGCTATTGAATGAGACAGAGCTGGTTTATCTTCAGGATCAGGGCCGGAAGATGAAGGAAATAGACGAAACACTTTATTACGTTATCGAAGAGAAGAACCATCAGGTTGATATTTCCGAAATGGGTAGGCAACTGCTTACAAGTGCCGGGGAAGACCCTGATATGTATATTCTACCTGATATCGCTACAGAGATGAGCAGTATCGAGGGTGATTCGGATTTGGACGCTGAAGATAAACAAGCTAAGATAGACGCAATCAATTTGCAGTTTTCCGAGAGAAGTGATATTATCCATGCTCTCAATCAGTTATTGCGTGCCCATTCCCTTTATGATAAAGATGTCGATTATGTAGTCCAGGGCGGAAAAGTACAGATAGTTGATGAACACACAGGCCGTATCCTTGATGGCCGTAGATATTCCGATGGGCTTCACCAAGCGATTGAAGCTAAGGAAAACGTAAAAGTAGAACGCGATACTCAGACTTTTGCAACCATTACTCTGCAAAATTACTATCGGTTATACCACAAACTTGCTGGTATGACTGGTACGGCAGAAACCGAGGCAGCGGAGTTTGAGAAAATATATAAACTTGATGTTGTTGTCATCCCGACAAACAGACCTATTGTTAGGGAAGACAATGAAGATTACATCTATAGGACACAGCGAGAAAAATTCAATGCCGTCATCGATGAGATTATTAAGCTGCAGGAAGATGGCAGGGCGATTTTGGTTGGTACAGCATCGGTTGAAGTGTCTGAGCTGCTGTCTAAAATGCTCCAGCGCAAGAAAATCAAGCACAGCGTTCTAAATGCAAAGCAGCATGATAGGGAAGCCGATATCGTTGCCAGCGCAGGTAAGAAAGGCTCTGTAACCATTGCTACAAATATGGCTGGTCGTGGTACAGATATCAAATTAGACCCAGAAGTAAAGGCAAGCGGCGGTTTGGCGATTATCGGCTCGGAGAGGCACGATTCAAGAAGAATCGATAGACAGCTTCGCGGTCGTGCGGGTAGGCAAGGTGATCCGGGTAGTTCAAGATTTTATCTTTCAATGGAAGATAAGCTTATGAGGCTTTTTGGAGGAGATAGGATGTCTTCTATAATGCAGACGATAAAAATCCCAGAGGGAGAGCCTATCGAGCATTCTATGATGTCCAAAACGGTAGAAAGGGCACAAAAGAAAGTTGAAGAGAATAACTTTGCTATTCGTAAAAGACTTTTGGATTACGATGATGTGATGAATAAGCAGCGAGAGGTTGTTTACAAAAGACGTGCTTACGCCCTACGCGGCGAGAGACTACGTGGCGAGATTTTCGATTATCTCGAAGAGATGGTAGAGGATTGGTATGCCAGACTAATGGAAAGCCAAGACAGTTATAAAGTTGTATCTGCAGAGATCAGAAGTTCTCTTCTCATAGATCCGAAATTGGATGCGGAAAAAGCAAAAGAGCTAACTGTAGAAGAATTTACAGATTTGCTTTCTGAGGAGTCCAATAAATTCTATGACCGTAAAGAAGAAATGCTCGGTATGGACTTCATGAGACAACTTGAAAAAGTTGCCGTGCTCCAGACTATAGATGAAAAGTGGAAAGAACATCTAAGAGTAATGGATAATCTAAAAGAGGGTATTCACCTTAGATCATATGGCCAAAAAGATCCTCTATTAGAATACAAGAAAGAAGCTTTCGAGCTTTTCCAAGAGCTTATCTGGGAAATCAATAAGCAAACGGTAAACTTCGCTTTCAGATACTTCCCTCAAATGGCTGTAGCTGATGAGAATGGGCAGCCAAGACCTGTTGGCAATGCGGCACCTCCTCAAACAAGCGATACTATGGCTGCAGGGCAACCACAAAAACCATCGGGTGGACAATCAATAAGGGACAAAAAAAGGACGCGTCCGATAGAACAAAAATCCGCTTTCAGTTCTACTTCTACGCAACCTATGCAGTTTTCACGCCCTACAACTACATTCTCTGCTTCCAGCGGTTCAGGTGCGCCTAAACAGCAGGAGCCACAAGGCGAGAATGCATCAACTGTTAGTAAAACAATTGTGCGTGAAACGCCTAAAATAGGAAGAAATGATGTGGTTACCGTTCTATATAATGACGGCCGCCAAGAGCAAGGGAAATTCAAAAAATACGAGCAAGATATTGAATCAGGAAAAGCAGAAATAGTAGATCAATGACAGGTAGTTTTAATAAGATAATTTTTGTATTAAGTTTTTTAATACTCGGATACTCTTGTAAGGCTCAGCTGAATGCTGAGCCTGGCAAACCAGATAAGATAGGTACATGCCTGCCAAGTAAGATTACCTATAGCGGCATTAGCCCGTATTTACTGGAAATAGCCTATGATTCGATAACAAAGCAGCCTACCGCTATGGTTACTACCTACGGAAACGGTGATTCTTATATCAAAAAATTCAGCTCCAAAAACGGTAAGATTGATATTGAGCATTACAAAGGTTCCAACAGCCTTAAGAACACCAGTTACATAACTATGGGCTCTAGGGTGCTTTGGAAATCAATTTATGCAGATGATAAAGGGAAGGAAATCGGCAAAAGAAATATAATCGAGTTTGGGGAGATTCAACCAAAAAGAGACACTATTTTACTTAGTTCAGTTTATCATGACAAGCTTACGGGGGGTGATACAATCCGAACTGAAGAGCTGATAAGAATGAATGAAAAATATCAATATCTCAGTAGGGAATACTATACCAACGGCGAGCTTTCCAGTGTTATATTCTACCGCGGCCATGATAATCGCTTCAATCCTGTATCTTACGTTGCTAATTTAGGTATGGAATTTCAGCCCGCCAATATCTATACTTCTGAAACTGTGATTACTTATGCGGAAGGTGAGCCTCAGGAGAAACGAATTTACAATTATAATGTAGAATACAATCGAGATCTACTCCCAACAAGAATCGAGAAAAAACTCGGATCTGAAATGGTAGAAAACTGGGTTATTGAATATGAATGCGTTGAGTAATTGTGTCGGTATATCAATCAATAAATCGCTCGCGTTCTGATTTTGTGGGTATTCTGCAGTTCTCTTTTTTGCCGAACCATTTATATCTATTTTTAGCGATATAATCATATATTTTATTTCTAATGTTTAATGGTATTACTTTAGCGATGAGTAATACTGAATAGGGAAAGCCCATTATTTTGGCTATTTCTAATGCGGCTTCAGATTTATCGTAAAATTTATCCCTATTATAAAAAATCAAAGATTCAGGCTTTATCTTATTGATATCCAAATGGAATTGATCAATATATTCTCCTTGTAGAGGCGAAAATAATATTGATTTACTTTTATCATTTCTGATAATATAATCAACAGCGGAATTGCATAAGCCACACACACCGTCAAAAAAAACTATAGGCTTATCTATAACATCCATTCAGAAGATTCTCCATACTAAACCCATAATGCAAACGTTGATATACATATAATATGTACGTCACTAATCAAGGATAGATTGTATAATGGGAAATTATCTTGTAATAGGTGCCACAAGTGGTATTGGGGAAAGTGTTTCGCAAAAGCTAAAAAGCGAAAGCCATAGGGTTTTCGCCGCATCACGTGATACCAAAGGCAATGCCAACCAATTCGAAAACTTTCAGAAAATTGATGTTTCCGAAGATTTTCAATTAGAACTACCGGATGCACTTGATGGATTGGTTTATTGCCCGGGTACAATTAATCTAAAACCATACAGAAGGATTGACAAAAACGAGCTAATAAAGGATTTCCAGATCAATCTTATTGGTGGATTTGAGGTATTAAAACAAGCTATACCTGCACTTAAAAAAGGCAATAACCCATCAGCGGTCTTTTTCTCAACAGTTGCCGTAGGTACTGGAATGCCTTTTCATAGTTCAGTAGCTGCCTCAAAAGGGGCTGTAGAAGGAATGGTAAGGGCTATGTCGGCTGAGCTGGCACCTACGATAAGAGTGAATGCAATAGCACCATCGCTTACTGATACACCACTTGCTGAGAACTTACTATCGAATGACAAAAAAAGAGAAATGAGTATCGACAGGCATCCTTTAAAGAGAATATCAACAGCTGATGAAGTCGCATCTTTAACACAATGGTTACTCGGTGATGACTCACTATCTATGACGGGACAGATTATAAAATTAGACGGTGGAATGTCCGCTATTAGATAATTGGATAATATGAAAAAAGTAAATGTTTTTATAGTAGGTGGCGGGGTCTCTGGCCTATCATGCGGCCTTATACTCGGATCCGGAATCAAATCCCAAGATACAGCTAAAGATAAATCAGTATATATAATGGATAATGACCGTTCCGATGCTAAAAGAGGTGAATTCTACAATGCCCTTGGAATCGAACAAGGTATTGATGGACGCGAATTAATCGAACGCTCGAAAGACCAGGTGCTTTCATATCCGGCTGTAGAGATTACTAAAGCAACAGTCATAAATATTGAAAAAAGTGACAATAGCTTTAAGATTACTGATCATAAAAAGAATGAATATAGTTCAGATATTATAGTTTTTGCTTCTGGCTTTAGAGGTATGCATATAAAAGGTATGGATTTGCCTGTAGAGCAATTCCCTCGCACAACTAATAATACCAGAGTAATGTTAAGGAATACTGATAATTTGGTGGATGATAATATCTACGTTTGCGGTCTTCTTTCTGGGCATAGCTCTCAATGGTCTATAGCTGCAGGTTCGGGGGCTCAGGTTGGTGTCGATATTCTGAGCCGCTGGGCTGGTGAATGGAAAGTCGTTCACGATAAAAACGGTATGTAACTAATTACAATATGGGCTCAAAACAAACACTCAGACTTATACTCGGCGATCAGCTGAATCACAGCCATAGCTGGTATGAAAATACTGGTGATACTGTTCATTATGTATTTATCGAATGTATTGATGAAAGCAGTTATGTTATGCACCACGTCCAGAAACTATTGTGTTTCTTTGGGGCTATGAGGCAATTCGCCGAGCATCTAAAAAGCAAAGGTCATAATGTTTTTTATCGGCAAATATCTGAAAAAGGTAATCCGTACTCCATTTCAGAAAATATAAAAGAAATTTTAAATGGTGGGCAATATGATACTTTCGAATATCAACTACCAGATGAATACCGGTTAGATAAAGAATTATCAGAATTAGCGGAGAGTCTTAAGCAAGAAGGTATTGCTGTTCATGCTTTAGACTCAGAACACTTCCTTTCAGATCGATACCAAGTAAAAAGAACGTTTGAAGGTAAGAAAACCAGAAAAATGGAGACTTTTTACCGTGATATGAGGCGAAAGCATAATATTCTCTTAGATGATAGCGGTCAGCCTATTGGTGGTAAATGGAACTACGACGAGTCAAACAGAGAGAAACTGCCTAAGAATATCAAAATCCCCAAACCTAAAACACACGGTAACGATCTTTCAGAAGTTAAAAAAGAAATTGATGATCTCGGTATAAAATACTTCGGCGATGTTAATGCTGAATCGGTACTTTGGCCGATCAACCGTTCTCAGGCACTTGAAAATCTTGAGTTCTTCACTGTCAATCTATTGCCGCTATTTGGCCGGTATCAAGACGCCATGGCTATTGATGAATGGTCTGTTTACCACAGCAGGATTTCATTTGCCTTAAACACAAAATTAATATCTCCGGAAGAAGTTATCCAAAGAGCTACTGAAGAGTTCCATAGGTCAGATGAAATACCCTTATCATCGCTTGAAGGCTTTATAAGGCAAATCCTTGGTTGGCGGGAATATATGAGGGGGATTTACTGGGAATTTATGCCTGAATACAGTACAAAAAACTATTTCGGTAATAATAATAAGCTGCCAAAGTGGTATTGGAATGCTGATACTGATATGAATTGTATGAGGCAGTCAGTAGGTCAGAGCTTGAAATATGCTTATGCCCATCACATTCAACGCCTAATGATTACCGGTAACTTTGCTCTGCTTATTGGTGCTGACCCGGATGAGGTTGATGCTTGGTATCTCGGTATTTATATCGATGCGATAGAATGGGTTGAAATTACCAATACCCGGGGTATGAGCCAGTTCGCAGATGGTGGTATAGTTGGTACAAAGCCTTATGTATCTTCTGCCAATTATATCAATAAAATGAGTGATTATTGCTCTAGTTGTAAATATGATCACAAGAAGCGGATAGGGGAGGATGCCTGTCCTTTCAACTCGCTTTACTGGGATTTCCACATCAGGAACGAGGATACACTAAGAGGAAACCACAGATTATCATTTGTATATAGAAATATTGACCGTATGGATCCAGCCACCAAGACAGATCTAACAAATCAAGCTAAGTATTATCTTGATAATATAGACAGTCTATAAAAAAACCTTGAATCCATATTCAAGGCTTTATAAGTAAAACTAATATTTCGAAAAGTTATTTTTTCTTTTTGCTAGCGACTACCGCGATTATAAGCACTACTACAGCTACACCTAATATAAGGAAAAGCATACCGCTTCCGCCTTCCTCATCACCTTCAAGTATATCTTCTGCGGCTTCATCAGATAATTCGACTTCATCATCAGGTACAGTAAGTTCACCGTTATCCATTCTGTCTAGAATTTCCTCATCGTCGGTTGGTTCAGTAGTCAGTTCTGTTTCTTCTTCTTCAACAGTATTGGTAGGGGCAGTAGTTTCCTCTTTCTCTTCCATCTGCTCACGGCGGGATTTAACAACCTTCTCGTTTTCTTCTAGTTCAGGATTCGGATTTCTTCGGGACTTGACAACTCTTTCGTTTTCTTCCTGTGCTATGTCCACATAATTATCCGCAACTGAAGCGGAAAAAGTGAATGTCAGTATAGAGATTACAAATGCGAGCTTTAGAATAAGTGATTTCATATATAATGAACCTTTTGTGATATTATTAATCAATTTTGTTCTTGCCGATTTTGTATCGGTAAAAAGCAAATATAGCTAAAAGACCGATTAATGCAAGTATAATATATGCCCAGGAACTCGATTCGTATTTATCTTCTGTAAAAGTTTCTTCCTCTTCTATTACCTCATCAACTATACCATCGTCGGTTGATTCCACTATTTCCTCATTCACCTTTTCCGTGGGTTTATCATCATAGCGTGGACCATTAATACTGTCATTCTCATCGTAGATATCAACTTCCTTTTTCTCGTCCGATTCGTTAGCCTCTTCTAGCTCTTGCCTCATTACCTCAGTGCCTAAGGCTTCACCCATTTGGGAAAATGCTAAAACCGGCACAATCGAGATTAATAAAATCAACAGATATTTCATGTTTTCAAAACCTTTTGGTTTGTTTGAGATTATGTGAGTTTACAAGTATAGCAAACTTTGATAATCTATATATATTGTAATAAAAAAGCCGATACGAATCAACATACCGGCTTTTGCAAAATAGATTATTATTCGCTTAGAAACTGTATTTAAGTCCTAAACCAAATGTCTGACCAATTTCAAAAGATTCAACTACATAAACCTCGTCACCAAGAGTTTGGTAAGTAAGGAATGGAGCGTTAAGTATATTGTTGACCTTAAAATTGATCTTCCAATTGTCTGTAAGTTGCTGGTTATAGTTGAAGTTGATATCAGGTATGATTGTAACGTCGTTACCATCTACTCTACCACGTACTTCATAAAGGTCAGGCGCACCGCCAAAACCTGCTTGAGTAAACCTTTCTCCCCACATATTAAAGCTCAATGAGAAATTCGAGCCCCAATCCGGATTATCATATCCAAGGTTAAGATTAACAATGAAAGGTGATTGAGCGATAAAAGGTCTTGTTTCTGGGTAGTTAGGATTGATATTTCTGAAAGTCTCAAGTTCTGACTCTAAAAGCTCTGTTTCTGATGCTGTTAAAGTGGTGTTGAAAGCGAAGTTGAAGTACTCAAGCGTTTCGTTGATTATACCTAAGGACTGCCTGTACTCAAATTCCAAGCCGTATAGCTGACCGGTAGGAACATTTACGAACACTACCTGCCCTCCGGATGCCTGCGGGTTCAACTGTCTGATAATCGGATTTTCAAAGTTCTTATAGAAAGCCGATACAGCTAACACTTCACCAGGATTAGGGAACCACTCCCATCTCGCATCAAGGTTTAGGATATTTGTTCTCTGTAGTGTATCATTACCTTTATAAAAGAAACCACCAATAAAGTCAACAGATGAAAATGGTGCTAACTCTCTAAGGTTCGGTCTAGCGACAGTACGGGAGCCGGAAAGTCTTAGATTTTGATCATCAGTAAGTGAATATATAAAGTTTAGTGAAGGTAAAGGATCCACAACATCGATACCGCCGGTAACCCCGTTACCTGCTTCAACTTGCATATTGGTGTACTCAACTCTTAATCCTGCTACAGTTTTAAGGTCTTCTGTAATATCATAAGTAACCATACCATATACTGCGGAAATAAGTTCCGTGCCAGTGTATCTGTTCGAAGCCTGAGTTTGGTTTACAAAAGAATTTCCGAGTGCCCATCTGTTAGGGTTACTCTCATCATCTCCAATAATACCAAAGTTTGAAGGATCAAAAAACCTATCAAAATCACCGTCGGCTTCAGAAAAATCTATATATTGTTCATAATCTCTACTAGGGCGCCATAGTTGGAAACGTAGCTCCCCGAAGTTACGGTCTTTGAATGTTGTCATTGTACCAAACTTCATGGAATTACTTGATGATCTCTCTCCGAATGGTATTTCTATATCCGCTTTACCTGTGTACTGAACATCCTGAAGATCACGGTAAAAGTGGAAAGGAAGCTGCAACTCGTTATCGTTTACAATATAGGCTGTCTCGTCACCAATTGTTCTTGTATAGTAAGAAAAAGCACGCATATCAGGCTCATACTGTGAGGAACCCGTGACGCCACCTAACCAGTTTACTTTGATATTGTTATCATCACCGAAAACGTGTTTACCTTTTAACTGACCGCTTACCAGATCTCTTTCTATAAAAGCTATATTGTTCGCGAAATAAGTGTGGGCTATAGATATTGCACCGGGCCAGCTACCCTGAAGTGCCCCAGCTTGTTCTTCGCCATCATGATTGAATATACCTTCGAGAGATATTTCGTTGTATTCATTGATTTTAAAAGCAGTGGATAGAATACCGCCCCAGTTAACATTTCTCGTACCCTGATTACCATTGGTCGTAAGAAAGTTCCTTAAAGCACCGTCTCCAGACTCTAAGTATTCATTGATAGTTAGTTGCCAATTCTCTTTTAGAGAATAGCCATTAGAGAAATTAAAGCTGAAATTATAACCAATCGCTCTGTCATCTTCAAAGTCAAACCTATCACCAAAACCTAAGGAAGCTCCAAAGTTCATACCGGAAGTTTGTCTTTCAGGCACAAATGGAGTGTTAAAATCCCTAGATATCTGATCGAAAAGCTGGTTGGCTTCAGTATTGTTTTTATTTCTGGCTTCTATATAAAAAGTCTCACTAAAGTTTTCTCTGTTCTCTGGATTCGAATAAAACGACGGTAATTCCCTGGAACCGTCATCTATCCCTAGAAAATCAGTACCGCCGTCAATTGGATCAGTCAGAAACTCATCATTAAGTGAAGATATTGTATTATATCCAACAGATAAACCAGCGTTCATATAGAACCGATCTGGAAGGGATTTTGTAGTGATATCTACGTTACCGCCGGTAAAATTACCTGGCTGATCCGGTGTGAAAGTTTTTTTCGTCACGATATTCTCTATCATATCCGAAGAGATAAGGTCCATACTTGAACTGTTTCTATACGGGTCGGTAGAGGGTAGGGTAGTACCATTAAGTTGGGATATTGAATATCTATCACCCAAGCCACGCATTACCACATATTTTCCACCTTCAATCGAAGCACCAGTAACTTGCTTCATAGCATCCGCTGAATTAGAAGCCCCTAAATTGCTTATCTGCTCAGTTGATATACCGTCCTGCACATTTATAGAGTTTTTCTGTAGAGAAAGCAAAGCAGCTTCATTGTTGTTGATTCTATCGGCACGAACAACTATTTCTTCTGTCATTTGCCCATCAACCGACATACCGACATTGATAGTAGTTACCTTACCTTCGGTTATCTTTACACCCTCAATCGTTTTATCAGCATAAGATATATACTTAACTACGATTGAGTAGCTTCCTGGGTCGATATTGCTTATCTGATATTGACCGTTGATATCGGTACGAGCTCCTTTTTTTGTACCTATGATCTGCACAGTGCTACCGATCAACTCTTCGCCACTATCAGAATCGAAAACCTTACCTTTTAATATTCCGCCAGCCATAGCAGTTGTAGTGCTTATAGCTATTATAAGAAGAATATAGAGAGACTTTTTCATTATTAACTTGATTTTTATTTACAAAAAAAAACGCGGGGATGGACTTTTTGGAGCCCATACCCGCGTGAGAGGATTTTTGTACGTTTAGTCTTAGTTAGCTAAGTAACCTAGTTGTGAAAGTGCAGTCCAACCGTTCAACCAAGTCTGAGCAGAAGCTGGGTCAAACGCACCTTGATAGTTAGCGTTTTCAAAACCACTTGGAAGTGTTGAAGGTCCTACATCAAAGTTTGTTGTTACAGGGATAGGGTTGATGCCGTTAGCGCCAGCTGTTCTGTTTATGCTAAACAGGTTACCATTATAGATAGCGTTGTTAGCACTAAGTTCAGCAGCAAGTACAGCCTGCATTGGGTCGTCAGCGATTACACCATTGTCATCGGAAGTTACGTTGATGAGACCAGTATCAGCATTTACATCAAATGTATTTCTTCTTACATTGAAAACGTTCCCAGAGATAACTATAACATCTCTTTCTAGTTTGCTGTAAGAATCCATTTGATTCGCATCTTTTTCAGCCTCGATATCTTCTACTTCGATGCCATAACCGTTAACTTCAGATATGATTGAGTTGTAAAGTTTACCACCGAATCCGTCTCTCATAAGGATTGCTACGTCGTTCTCATCATTATCAGAAGAGTTACCAGAACCAATCATTGTTGCGTTAGCTATAGTAGCGCTAGTAAATATATCTGAATCATCAGGTTTTGCACCATCCCACTCAGCCATTCTGTTACCAGTGTTTTCTGCTTTGATAGTAAATAGGAACTGACAGTTACCAGACCAGCCCATATCTAAGTCAAAGCAATCATCTTCAGCGAAAGCTACAGCTAGGTTTTTAACATTTACTCCACCACCGAAAATCTCGATGCCATCATCAGAAGATGCGAATGACTCAACATACTCTATAGTTGTACCTGAACCAACACCACCGATAGTAAGACCCTGAAGCTCATCTCCAGGAGCAAGCTCGGCACCTGAGTGTCTGATAGATAAATATCTTACAGTACCAGAGTTATCACCGTTATTCATCCCACCATACTCAGTACGAGCTTCAGGATCAATACCTTCGATATTTGCAACTGGGCTACCAGCATTAGATATAATGCCTTCACCTAAGATAACTAAACCGCCCCAAAGGCCGTTATCAGAGCCGTCAAGATCAGAAGGATTATCTACATCATCATCAAACGCAGTCATAATGATAGGTTCATCAGCTGTACCTTCAGCGTTGATCATTGCACCACGAGTTATGATTAGTGCAGTTGCACCGTCATCATCGCCAGTTAGCTCTTTTGCTTTGATTACAGTTCCTTCTTCTATGTCAAGTGTAACGCCACTTGGTACATATACAAGACCTTCAATAGTGTATTGGTTTGCCTTGTAGAAGTAAAGTGTGTTATTAGTAGCATCAAAATCAGGATGCATAGTCAAATCTGTAGAACCAGTTATATCGTATGCAACTGGTACGGGTGGTACGATAATGTTACCGTTGTCATCGTCATCATCACAACCAGTGAAGGTTAAAAGTCCTGCAGTCAGTGCTGCTAGCATTAGTAGTTTTTTCATATTCTCTTTCCTGAGAAATATTTAACAATAATTTGTTTGTGTTTTTTTTACTATCATCAAACTTATGATGTTAATGTTAGCCACTGATTAATGTTGTGTTAAGAATGCTTAACAATAGTGTTTGGTTATCAACAATCTCACATTTAACTGTCACTTCACCAAATCTTAATAATGTGATACTAAGTTGCTATATGTAATAAATGGGTTTTCAAATAAACCGATCTCAACAACATAATTAAGGGTTTCTTGTAATGCTTACCTCTCACATTAAAAGCATAAGTTTCTCATTGCTCCTATTGTTTCTAGCCGCAGGTCACGTGTCTGCCCAGAAAATGGGTGCCTTCTCAGGTTCTGTTATCGATCAGGTAGGCGGCATACCGCTTCCTGGGGCCAAAATGGTTTTCCCCGAACTTAACAGAAAAGGTTATACCGACAACCGCGGGGACTTCACTGTTGTCAATCTACCAGTTGGTAACCATAATCTAGAGATATCATATATAGGGTACACCACTCTAAAAACCCAGATTCAAATAACAGAGGACAATACTACTTTTAAGATTTTCGAACTTGCGGAATCTGATATTGAAACCGATGAGATAGTGGTGGTAGGTGATGCATTGAGGGGGCAGGCCAGAGCTCTCAACCAGCAGAGATCAACTATTAATACCACAAACATAGTTTCTTCGGATCAAGTGGGTCGTTTCCCCGATCAGAACGTGGGGGACGCGATGAAGCGTATTCCGGGTATCACTGTACAATATGATCAGGGTGAGGCAAGATTCGGCCTTATCCGAGGTACGGCTTCAAGGCTGAACTCTGTAATGGTAAACGGTGATAGGATCCCGTCGGCGGAAGCGGAAAACAGATCAATACAGCTTGATCTTATTCCAGCGGATATGATCCAGACTATCGAAGTAAACAAAGCGATCACACCGGATATGGATGCCGATGCGATCGGTGGGGCGATAAACCTCGTGACCCGTGGTGCGCCTTATGATCAAAGGATATCCGCAACGCTTGCCTCTGGGTATAATGTACTAAGAGAAGCGCCGATCTGGAACGGAGCGTTTATCTACGGTGATAGATTCATGGATAATAAACTCGGATTAATATTCTCCGGTTCATATTTCGATCAGACTTTGGGTTCAGATAATATCGAAGCTGAATGGAACAAGGATATTGACGGCACTAACGAAGCATTCATTGAAGACTTCCAGATCAGGGATTATGAATTGCAACGTGTGAGAAGATCAGTCTCTCTCGGCCTTGATTATGCATTCGATGAGAATAACAAAGTATATCTAAACACAATCTACAACTGGCGAGATGACTGGGAAAACAGGTATAGAGCTAGATATATCTTTAACGAGGTGCCTGTAAACGGCATATCACAAGATGCTGAGATCAGAAGACAAACTAAAGGCGGTATCAATAACGATAGGGTTGACAACGCAAGATTAGAAGATCAGAGAATGTATAACATAGGTATGAACGGTGAACACCTTTTATTCAATTCATGGGAGTTGACATGGCAGGGTAATTACGCTCAGGCCTCTGAAAACAGACCAAACGAGAGATATATCGAATGGGAAAACGAAGGACTTCCAGTAAATGTTAATATAAATGATCCGCGTAATCCTATCGTAACTACCAACCCATCAAATAACATCCCTTCTGCATTCGGGCTCAGAGAAATTACCGAAGAAAACCAGAATACAACCGATACCGACCTGAACGGACGTATAGATCTTGAGATACCGATTATGGAAGGTACTTATAAAAACTCGATAAAACTCGGTGGTCGTTTCCGTGGAAAGAACAAAGACAGAAACAACGACTTTTTCGAGTATGAGCCAGTAAATGGTTATGATGATATGGGCGCGTTGAATATCGAAGATAAAACAGTTGATAATTACAGAGCTGGCGATTACCAGATCGGTAATTTTACAGATAGAGTTGCACTAGGAGAGCTTGATCTTAACGACCCAACACAGTTTGAAAGAAGCGAGCTATTAGAAGAGTTTATTCCTGCTAACTTTGAGGCGACTGAAGTTATTACTGGTGGTTACTTGATGCTAAACCAGAGCATAGGCACGGAACTATCATTCATAGTTGGCCTTAGAATAGAAAATACCGCAATCGAATATACCGGTAATACTTTCAACGAGGAAACGGAAGCGTTTTCAGAGATTACTTCTGATCAATCTTACATAAACATTCTTCCTTCGATACTGGCACGTTATCAGGTGATGCCAAACTGGATTGCCAAGGCATCGATAACTTCTTCTCTTGCAAGGCCTAACTATTACGACCTTGTACCATATCAGATCATTAACCTAGAAGATAATGAGATTGCTGTAGGTAATCCGGAGCTGGAACCAACAACTGCTATCAATCTTGACTTAATCCAGGAAATCTATTTCGAGCAGATCGGTATGTTCTCATTGGGCGGTTTTTACAAACAGCTTGATAACTACATTTTCACAAGACAGACTCGAGATGTAACGGTTGGCGGTAATACTTATGATGTGTATGAGAGACCTGAAAACGGTGAAGGTGCTCTTATTTATGGTGCTGAGATAGCTTTCCAAAGAAAATTCGACTTCTTACCGGGATTCTTAAAAGACTTCGGTTTATTCTTTAACTATACTCTTACTGAATCCGAACTAGAAGGTGAACTGCCTGGTGCTGATGAAAGAGCTGAAGAAAATGATGAATATGGCTTCTCTGATGATGATATCCAGCTCGCTGGTACTGCTAACCACATGCTCAATGCTTCGCTATTCTATGAGGTAGAGGACTTCACTGCAAGACTATCGCTTAACTACACATCTGAGTATGTAGATGAGTATGGCTCTTCTGCGTTTTTTGATAGATTCTACGGCGAGCAGTTGTTCCTTGACTTCAACGCAGCTTATAAAATCTTACCTACTCTACGTGTATTCCTAGAGGCTAACAACCTAACCGATCAACCTCTGTATTACTTCCAAGGTGTACAGAACAGAATCATGCAGGCTGAATACTACGCACCGAGATTTACTCTCGGCTTTAAGTACGATATGTAAATCCAACAATCAAACTATAGTCCCCGCCTGATTTGTCATAATCAGGCGGGGATTAATATAGATATGAGAACACGATCGTTTTCAATACTCTTAATTGCTACTTTAATATATGCTTGCAGCGATAACCCCAAGCAATTCAGCATATATGATGATTTACCTATATCCCCTTATGAAAACAGATGTGATACTATAGATTCGGTAATGTATGATCAGGGTATCGATATAGGTAAAGTTGATGCTCTATCTCTCCCCGAACTCTCAGGGCTTTGTGCATCATCTGTAATCGGGTACTTTTGGGCTATTAACGACAGTGGAAACGACCCTTATTTATATCTGATATCCAGAAACGGATCAATTGAGCATGTAATTGATCTCGGGATTGATCTAATCGACCCAGAAGATATATGTTTGGCTAGATCAAGCATCGGAAATATCATCTATATAGCCGATACAGGAAACAATAAGAAAAAACGGGAAAATCTCAGCATAATCACTTTATCTGAAAGTACTGCTCTAAGAGGGTTTAATTATGCTATAAAAAGCGATACTGTTTTTAGAATCAATCCAGATTCAATCCAATCAAAAAACTTATCGATAGAAGAAGACCTTTTCGATATTGAAGCAATGATGTTTGAGGAGACGACAAATACGATTTATCTCGTAACCAAGCGCGAAGATAAAAACATTGTGTTCAAGGCTACGGAAAGCAGAAATGGATTTAACGCCATCCCGATTGCGAGAATACCTTACTTCTTTATAACTGCGGCGGATATATCACACGATAGCCGGCGGATGCTTATGAAGTCCTACCACTATGTTTTCCTGTGGCAGAATGACCATGGTGTTGCTATGGATTCTCTTCTGATGCTATCGCCTAAATGTCTGCCTTACGAACCCGAACCCCAAGGCGAGACAATCGCTTTCGGTTATAGGGATTATTCATATTATACTATCAGCGAAGCAAAAAACAATGTAGCTGAGGTCAGTATAATGTACTATCAATCAAAAAAATAAACAATCTATGAAATACTCATTCAGGATAAACTCAATCAAGATCCTCACCTGCTCTCTGATGATGGCGGGTATCGCTGTATCATGCACCGATGAAGCAAGCGATAATGCCAAAGATACAGAGCTTAATGATTCTTTGCAAACTGATCCCGGGCAGATGGTATCAGCTTTTATTACTACCGAGGCGACACCGAACGATACGGACGATCCTGCGATTTATATCGACCCAAATGACATAAACAACAGTTTTATAGTCGGTACAGATAAGGACGAAAACGGCGGACTCTATGCCTATGATCTAAAGGGGAATATAATGGCAGACAAGCCTTATATCCCTATGCAGCGACCCAACAATGTTGATATTGAATATGGCTTGGACCATAACGGCAAAAAAATTGATATAGCAGTTGCTACAGAGCGGTTCACAAGCGAGATTCGTGTCGTTTCACTTCCTGATTTTAAGCTGATAGATAATGGCGGTATCGAAGTATTCGCCGATGATACGCTAAGATCGCCGATGGGTGTGTCGTTATACAAAAGCGATGATGGTATATATGCTATAGTAGGAAGAAAGGACGGCCCCGAAAACGGATACCTTTATCAATACAAGTTAGAATCAAACGGCCAGTTTGTAGAAGGTACTTTTGTTAGGAAATTCGGAAAGTTCTCAGGTATTAAGGAGATAGAATCGATAGCGGTTGATGATGAGCTTGGCTTTGTTTACTATTCCGATGAAGGAGTAGGGGTAAGAAAGTACAATGTACATCCTGATTCAGCTGATACTGAATTAGCGTTGATCGGATCGGGGGATTTTATGGATGATAACGAAGGTATCTCAATAGTTGAAAAAGGCAGCGGAGAAGGATATATTATCGTCAGCGATCAACAAGCGGGTAAATTTAACTTTTACGATAGACAACCTCCGCATGAAATGATCGGCTCCGTAAAAGTAGATGCCGTGGAATCAGACGGTTCCGAGGTTTACAGCCAGTCTATCGGCCCGGATTTCCCCAACGGCCTTTTTGTAGCTATGAGCGATGACAGGACATTCAAATACTACAAGCTGGATGATTTGATGAAGGCTATTGAGAAATAAATTATCAATGATATTATATGTCAAAGGCGATCTATCACAAATAGGTCGCCTTTTTAATTATGAATGATAAACTTCTCAGTAACTCTAATCCCTTTATCATTAATTATTTGAAGAAAATACACACCGTTAGACAAGTGGCTCAAATCTAAAGTCGTATTATATTTGCCAGCAGGTAGTCCATTAATATCAATTACCTCGACTATATGCTTGCCATTGAGATCATATAGATCGATTATATATCCAGATCGAGTTGGAGAGTTAATCTCAAGTCTTATTTTGCCTTCTGTTGGGTTAGGTGATAGACTTGCAGTAAAATTCAATCCAGGATCAGTATTACCTATTCGTATAAGATTATGATAATTATTTAAGAGTCTTGCTTCTTGATGTATCTTGACTGTATCGCAGAAGCCTCGATAAGACGGCACTATCATAGTAACAGAGTAAATACTATCCCTATAAGAAATAGCATTTAAATTGATCCTTCTCGGTATTCGTGCCGAACTGTCATTGTGAATATACACAAGTTTATAACTGTAATCATTTACTTTCTCAAGCAATTTATTGGAGGGGTCATTTAATGTCCAAACTTCTAAAATATCATCACTGAGTTCAACACCTTCAACAGTTATCTCAAATCTCGCCCCTTTAAATAGTGTCGATTCATCAACATTCAATGATATATGGTTAGATTGAGTAAGATTATGTGCATTCAATTTTAGGGAAAATGTATCAATAGTCAAAATTCTATCTACTAGAATATCTAAAGTATCGCGGTAATTACAACCGTTCTCAGAAATACCGCTGTATATTACTCCATGAACATCTTCATCTACACTGGAAGACATATCAGGAAACTCTGTAATCCAGCTAAAGAAGTTCACTGAATCTCTTAAATCAACTATACTGTTTTCACAAATAGTCAATGTATCTAAAAAATCGGTTTGATAATATTCTGCGGGGGGAATATTAATTTCGATCTCGTAAGGGCATATAAGACCATAGGAGTCCTCTATGTAAACATTGAGCTTGGTATCTATGAAGTCATTTTCCCTTCTTATCTGTAACTTGTATACATTAGTTGTAGGTTCTGAACCATGAACGCCGTAAGTATTAGGTATTGATCCGATATCATGTACACGAACATTATCATCATTATCTAAGAATTCATATATATGGTTAGTATTACTATCGCCTGTTACAGTTAACCTTATATTATCGATAATGAGAGGCATGCTATTAGTAAAAGTCAAATATATATCTACTGTATCATTAAAACAATCTGACCTTTCTATTAAGTAATCTACGCTTATATCGTTCTGTTCCACAAACTGGTAAGTCTGCTTATCATTCCCAACCTTTTCACCGCTGGTATTATATAGCTCTGAATATACTGTTGCTGTATTAAAATTATTATTCTCTGGGATAGTATAAGGTATTAATAGATCAATGGTATCACCCGGGGAAATTATAATTTCTTTTGTATAAAGTGTATCGCTTTTGTCGTAGTTTAGCATAGTATATGTTAAGGTCTCCGTTTCCAACATATCACTGACTACAGAAGTAGGGAAAATATGATTTTCTGTACCTCTACACAGTTTCTTACCTTTTGTAAGTATTTGGTTTCTATATGAGTTCAATACGAAATTGTCGTAAAAGACATAATTAAAATATTGTTGGAAGTCATATTTATTTTTATCATATAGGGTTATATTATAGGTACCAGGAGATAAAGTAATTTCAATAGTATTATTATTCCACTCTCTGTTTCTTGGCAGTGACAAGTCAGCACTTATACTGTCAATATGTAAAAACTCTGCCGGGGAGGGATAACCATTGTTTCTATAGATAGAATTTTGGATAGTACTACAGTCCAATACTGTGTCAATAATTATATAATAAAGTATATCTGACGCACGAGATAAAGAACTATAAGACTCAAAATTCAATCTTATGTAGTTACTTTTAGTCGTAAAATTTGTTGAGAGTAATTCCACTCCTGGATCGTCATCTATATTAAAATAACTATATTTACCTAAAAAAATATTTCCAACGTTGCCATAGGATTCCTTACCTATGACATATTTGGAAGCAAAAACGTTATTGGAAACATATTGAGAAAGTTTATCGAGTAAATATAAATCATTACTATAATAATATATCCAACCTGGGGAACCTAAATTAGGAAGACAATTTCCCCTATTTTCATATATACCATAGTTATCGGGTAAGCTAAACTGCTCAAAATCTCCGTTGCATAATAAATTGTCATCCGAATATTTACACTCCAAACTAGGAATGATAACACCATAGCCCTCATTTCCTCTATCCCCAGTATTATTTTTTGCGTTCGCTCTATAATACGCTGCAGTTTCTTTCGGCAGTAAAATGATACTATCAGGCATTATATTATTATATGTATAGGTAGTATCTTCATAGATAATTGAAAAATATTCGAATGACTCTATATCGTCACTCGCTACTATATTTTCTAAAGTCATTGATCCGTCTTCAGCTATTATCCTGCCGTTTTCATGTAACAAAGGGAAGTTCTCATCTACCGCAATACCGTAGTTATCAAAATAATACCTTGGATTGAATTTATATCCTAATCCTGATAACAGTATAAGGTCTTCCTTTGAAAAATCCCGCTTGATTTGGCTAAATTCTATTTCGGGATGCATAAGGGAAGAAGAATTATCAATATGATTTATAGGTGGATTCGAGTCATCGAATGGCTTAATGTCATTTATCTTGACGCCTTGTATATAATATTCGCTGTTCTCTTTTATAGGAATACAATTATACCTGCCGTTATCATATTGTAGTATATACTTACCCTGGCCATCTTTTATAAGATTATCGTAGAGGCTATAATTTGACATATTTAAGTCACTATGCAGGCTATTGCCACTGGGGAGTGCCAAACTGCCTACACCCATACAGTGTGTTATTTCATGAAGCATAACCGAATATAAATCAACTCCGTTTGGAATAATATCATCATGAATACCAAAAAAATTGATATTAAAATTCAGCTTTATGGTTGCGTCAAGGTTAGTGCCATGATAATCTGGTAATACTATTCTTTTCCATAACTCACTGTTGATAATCCCGCTTTTAAATTGCCTATGCGGCAACAATGTCGGTTTTCCTATCCCGGCTATACCAGAGTTTACCCTTTGGCAATCTATCTTGATGCTGATTTTATTGTCAAACCCATGTTGTTTGTTGTAAACAATTACATGGTTTAGAAATCGAAAAACGGAATCTGTAGTTGAATATAGACTTTCTTTTTCCTTAGCTGATAAAATATCTATTGACTCAAATTCTATAAAATATCTTTCTATAGTCAATGTGTCTTTGGCAGTAGAGAGAGTAGGTATAAACAAAAAAACTAGGGCAGCTATAAAAGCTAGAGTTTTAATATTATCGAAGGGTTTGGTTGACATTAATTCAAGGAAGGTTAGAATAGATACTAATACAGTAACTCAAAGTACGAAAAAGTTGCATTTTAAATCGCTAGTTTATCATAGGACATAAAAAGATATGGTTTGTAGGATTCGAGATTTACCCTGGCCACGCAGATATCCCCCCGGCAGTCGATGCCTGCATAAGCTCTAAATGATGTGGTAATATCAGACCATTCCTTCAGACCAGTCTGATATTCAAACTCCCCTTCGGATAGTGAGCAAAATGCCCCAGCTAGAAACAGAAATAAAATAAGTAAAATCTTTTTCATTTATAACTCCAAAATTTAATTTGCCCAGTGACTATTATAGCTACTGAACACATTGATAAATTATTCTTTAACAAATAAACCAATCTGCATTTGACCGAACTTTCCTTCAGAAATAATCTAGTATATTTGAAGATAATGTTACAGAAAACGAAGGCCTGATCAGTATCATCTTCGTAAAATTCATTTTCAATAAGCAATTACCATAATAAGCGATCTAAGAATAATACTAGTTTTGCAACGTGATAGGATTAATGTATGGTTTTTGATTAATACAAGTTTACCTCACAATCAATGATATCCCTAAAAGAATACGATATAGTAAGAGTAGCCGCAGTTACACCTAAGCTCAAGCTTGGCAATCCAAATGCGAATATCCAGCATATAATCGAGGCTATGGATAAACTGAAGGTAGAAGGTTGCAGTTTAGCATGCTTCCCAGAGCTTTCCGTTACTGGATATTCGATTGGGGATCTGCTTTATCAGGATCAGCTACTTACTGACGCTGAAAGGTCGCTGGAAAAGCTAAGGGAATATACCGGCAGAGAAAAATCCGCCTTAATAGTAGGCTGCCCCATCAGATCGAAAGACCGCCTATATAATACAGCAGTTTTTATCGCGGGCGGCGAATATATCGGGATCATCCCCAAAACCTATCTCTGTAACACTAGGGAGTTTTATGAAGAGCGCTGGTTTGCCGCAGAAGAACACCGAAGCTCAGATAGTATTATAATCAACGGACAATCTGTACCGTTCGGTGCGGATATGATATTCACATGGAAAGAGTTCCCACATTTACGCTTAGGCATGGAAATCTGTGAGGACCTATGGGCGGTTGTTCCACCAACTTCAGGTATGGCCATAGCGGGCGCGAATGTCCTTTTCAATCTATCGGCCAGTAATGAGGATATAGGAAAGTTCCGCTATAGGAATCAGCTTGTTACATCTCAATCCGCTAAATGTTTGTCTGCTTATGTATATGCTTCAGCCGGCCCGTGGGAATCCTCGACCGATCTCGTTTTTTCAGGGCACAGCCTTGTAGCTTTTAATGGCGGATTGATAGGGGAGACACCACGTTTTTCTTACGAAACCGAATATGTGGTAGCCGATATTGATCTGGCGAGCCTTAAAAACGAACGTCTTTACTCCAACTCCTTCACAAAGTCGCCGGTCATGGATTATCGCGATATACCTTTTTCCATGGAGGAGTATAAAGTATCGAGAACTTTGCTTCAGCATGATACAATGCCTCTTGTCCCTTCTGAGAAATTCTCGAGAGAGGCTGTGGTTGAGGAGATTATCAAATTGCAAGCCACGGGCCTTAGAAGGAGAATAGAGCAGTTAGGTGATATCAAATTGGTACTCGGCGTATCGGGCGGTCTTGATTCTACATTGGCTTTGATAGTCTGCGTTACAGCTCTGCAAGAACTAGGCCGGCCTATGACTGATATTATCGGTGTTACAATGCCAGGGCTTGGTACCAGTGATAGAACGAAGAATAACGCTGATAAACTGATGGAGTTATTCGGTACCACCCAGCGAACAATCGATATCTCCGCATCATCAAGGCAGCACCTAAAAGATATCGGCCACAATGCTGAGACTCAAGATATTACCTTTGAAAACGCTCAGGCAAGGGAGCGTACACAGGTTTTGATGGACTTGGCCAATATGGAAAACGGAATCGTGGTCGGTACTGGAGATCTATCAGAGATAGCTTTGGGATGGAGCACCTATAACGGAGATCACATGTCCATGTATAATGTGAATGCAGGTGTACCAAAAACACTTATATCCCATATTATATCCCACTATGCGGATTTGCTGGATAATAAAGAGTTAGCTTCTGTTTTGAAGGATATAGTGGGCACTCCAATATCACCGGAGCTTGTATCAGCAGATATGGGAAATATTCAAAGTACCGAAGATATTATAGGACCATATATTCTTCATGATTTTTTCTTGTTCTACATGGTTAGGAGATCATATCCACCTAAGAAGATCTTCTTACTGGCCAACGAGACATTCGCAGAAGTGTATGATAATGAAGAGATACTAAAATGGATGAAGGTCTTTTACCGTAGATTTTTTACAAGTCAGTATAAAAGATCAGCCATGCCGGACGGGCCTAAGGTAGGTTCACTTTCATTATCGCCACGCGGGGATTGGAGGATGCCGTCAGATACTGATCTGAAGTACTGGATGGATGTTCTGGAACAGATAAAGATTTGATTCAGTATTAACACTTACTTTATATTATTATCTTATATTGAGATTAAGGATAAATATCTGTCAATAAATAAACTTTTATATGGAATTCACTAGGGATAACCCCATTACATTAATAATTGCCGATGATCACGAAATAGTGAGGACAGGCATTAAAAGAATGCTCTCTATAGATAAGAGCCTTGATATACTCGATGAGGCAGAAAACGGTGAGATGGCAGTTGAGTTAGTTGACAAACATGATCCGGATGTTGCTTTACTTGATATCCAGATGCCTAGAATGGATGGTATAGACGCGGCAAAAAAAATCAAAAAAGCTGGGAAAGGTACCTTTGTGGTTATGCTGACAGCTTATGAGGATTCAAAGCATCTGGAAAAAGCCCTGTCGGCCGGGGCAGATGCATATCTATCCAAGGATATAGGAGTAAGGGAGCTTATTGAATCTATTAAATCTGTAGTGAGAGGGGAGCGAGTCTTTAGCAAATCTATAGTAAAGATAATGCATAAAAGCTATGTACCGAGTGAGGAGTATGATTCTACACCACTTACTGTTACCAAGCGCGAGCAGGAAATACTAAATCTTATCGCATTAGGAAAAACCAGTCAAAAAATAGCAGACGAACTTACTATTAGTGTCAGAACTGTAGAGTCGCATAGATATAATCTGATGCAGAAATTAGAACTCGATAACGCTGCCGGACTTGTTCGTTATGCCGTATTAAATACAAATACCAGTAGATAAAGGTGGTTATGAACCAATGGTTAATATTAGCAACCACTGTTTTCCACAATTAAAATCATCTTTTCCACACATCTACACTATCTAAGTACTACTACTTATCAACCAATATTTTATGCTTTATATATTGCTTTTCAATTGATATTTGCGTAGTACTATTAAATTAATAGCGATAGAGCACGCAAGTATAAATCTGATTCATGTCGCTCAAAAAAAATAGTGATTGTAAACATTATTTAAATTAAGATGTAGTTAGTGATTTGTGGCATAAATATTGAATATATCCATAAAAACTGACTCTACTTAGCTGGAAAGCTAAAAAACAGTTACAAATGTTTGGGTTTTTCAAACAAAACAGCATAGAAATCGTACTATCATAGGTGTTGCCTTAGGTACAATTACTTATTTCGGTTGTTATGGAAAAACCTTTAGTTTGTAGTAACAATAGAAATAAACAAATATTAATTTTTTCTGGAGCTCTTAAATGAGAAAAACTATTCACACTTTAGCCAAGGCACTACCTCTTGTAGGTCTGATGGCTTTGACAGTAGATGCAAATTCGCAAGAAGGTTGTATCACCAACGGTGACGGGGGTACTGTAAGAAACCTTTCTTCAGGTACCATCACTTTCGTTGAGGATGGAAGCTACATTGAAAATAACAGTGCAAACACAGCTTCATTTGTCAATGAAGGAACTTTAGAGTTTAGTGCTACGAATCATGTATCACGCATTCCAGCTGTTGGTGCAGTTGCTGGTGCTTTAGCTGTAGGTAGTGCTGGTCTTCCTATTGGCGGTTTAACAGATTGGAATGGTACTGCAGGGCAAGATGTTTTACCTTTATACTATAATGATCTAACGGTTTCTGAAGCAGGGACAAAAACTTTCGCAACCGGTGAAACTACTTTTATCGCTGGTGATTATTCCATCGGCGGTACATCTGGTACAAGAGACTATACTGGTTCAACATTAAATTTCAATTATGCTGATCCAACTACAGCTGGTGATTCTCAGACTATTCCAGGAGAAAGTAATTACAACAATATAGTTATGTCTGAAGCTGGTGATAAAACGATTCTAGCTGCAACTACAGCTATAGCTCTTGGAACTACAGAAATGACTTCTACTTCGGGTTCATTCCTTGTAGCTGGTAATTACACTGGTACTGGTAACTTTACACAAGATGCTGCTGCTGGCTCTATCGATATATCCGGTGCGGGCGATCTTGAACTTGCAGGTAGTGGTGCTGCTCACAATCTTGCTGGTGATGTGAATCTGAATTCTGGAGATGGTTCTACTACAGCTACTTTAGCAGTTAATGCTGCTGATAATGGTACTGCCGAATTCGGCGGTACAGTTACTGTAACAGAAGGTGTTATTGATATTGATGCAGGTACAGGAACATTCTCAGGCACTATAGCATTGGTTGATGATGTAAACTCTACACTTGATGTAGCAGATAACTCGACATTCGAAGTATCTGGTACTTTCACAAATGCTCGTGATGAAAGAGACAACATGACTTTCGCAGCGAACTCAACTGCTTTATATTCAAATACAGCTGCACAAAACGTAATATCTTCTAGCGACGCTAATCCTTATGGTAACCTAACCCTTACAGGAGGCGATAAAGGTAATGCAGTTGGAGATGAAACTGAAACTAACGTTGTTATTGCTGGAGACTTCAGCCTAACTGGCGGTAATTTCACAGTAGATGATAATCAAGCTAATGATGCTTCTGATGCTAGATCTCTTGTGATGGCAGATAATACACAAACTATTTCTTTTGATAGTGACGCGGAAGAAGTTATCGGTGGTGTTAGATGGGTAGCCGGTACTACTGGTTTTACAAATGGTACTACTTACACTTTAGCTAATGCAGATGCGAGTTTCTCATTCCCGAATGCAACTGGCACCGCTGGTGCAGCTGGTAATTACCTTGAGCTTCGTTCTTATCCTGATGCGCTACCCAGGGGTTATGATGCAGATACTGATGTAGATAGACTTTATCAACTGTGGTATGACTATACGACTTGGTCAGACATTACCTTGCAACTATCTTGGAAAGAAGCTGATGAAGGTACTTGGGCTGCTGACGCTACAAGAGATGAAACAGTTCGTTTTTGGGAATCTGATGGACCGGATGCTACAACAGATATCGAAAAAATCGTTACAGGCGTTCTTAGTGCTTACAATAGAAACCAAGCTGGCGGTACTGATTTTAACACTACTCGATTAGCTGGTATAGATCCAGGTACTCTTCCCTCATCTGCTGAGAATGTTGATGGTACACCAGATTCTGAATTCGGTCATACTAATGATTTCGTACTTCGTTCTGGCCCGACAATTTTCTATACAATCAATAACGGTCGCTGGTCAAACCCTGCGACTTGGGATGAGGGTATAGAGCCTACTTCAAATGATGAAGCTGTTATATTGCATACAGTACACGCTGGTTATACTAGAACAATTGATGGTTTTGGTACTGCTGAAGCAACCCCTGGTGCATTGGCAACAAGTATCAGGATAGATCCTAATGCAGCTAATGGAGGTGCATCATTATTAATCGGTGGTTCAGCTAACTTCGCAACTACTGGTGATGAAGGTACGTTGGAAATCGTACAAGCTACTACAAGAAATATATCTGCTCCGGATGATGCAGAACTTATTGCTGGTACTGATACCAATCAAAATGCACTTTACAATGGTGGTCTTTACATATTCAATGGTTCAAACCTTAACGTTACAGGTTGTTTCACTACTAATAATGGTGACTTTGGTAACGCTGGTCAGTTCACATCCGGTGATACTAACTAATAACACTATTTAACACTTTCTTAAATAGTTTGGTAAAGTAATTGATAATAGGGGAATAAGACATTACGGTTTATTCCCCTTTTTTGGAAAAAAACAGCATTTGAATTATAGATTAAACATATTATTCTGTTTCATGATGATTGCTACCACTGGCTTGTATGCTGATGGAGAAGCTATTAAAAACTCTAATGGGGGTACTATACGTAACCTTAATACGGGTAAGATAACTGTTAAGCAAAAAGCAATAATGAATGAAGGGCAAATCCAGAACTCGGGCGAAGTGGTTTTCGAGCAGGAAGCATATATCGAAAGTGATGGTAGCATTGATAATGCAGGGCAGATTACTTCTTATGGGCAAATCGTGCGTTTAAACCAAAATTCAATTGGTGGTATAGTAATTATTGATTCTCAGAACGGTTTTCTTACTAATGTTCCCACTATCAGCTATAATAATTTACAGCTAAAGGGGAATGGTAATAAGATTTTTGATTCTAATGGCAATAGTGTTGGTGTTGAAACTTACTTCAGCTCAGATGCTGGCACACCCATCATTTTTGAAACAAACCAAGAGCTACAGGCATTTGGAGAGGTACAGCATAACGGTCGTACCAATCCCTCCCAAACCCACGGACGCTTTGGTTTATATGGTAACGCGTCACAGAATATCCATGGTACTGGGTTTATGCAGCACTTAGTATTAGATAATCAAGCTGGTGCTGATGTGATCAATGGCGGAGGCTTCTCAGTAGGTCGCCGTTTAGATCTAGTTAGCGGTGAGCTAAGAAATTCAGCGGATAATAATTTTAATATCGGCGGGGATAACGCAGCTATTGAGATCAATAAAACTAACGGCTCTATAGCTGTTCATCCAAATAATCCTGAGAATGATCCAGTAAATCTGAATTATCTACCAAACAGCGGCGGCCAGCATATTACAGGCGGAGAAGTACCATTTGACTATAACCTATCCAGTTTGAGTGTAGTTGATACAGACGGCCTACAGATGAACAGAGATGTTGAAGTAGATGATTCCCTTTATTTAGCCGGTAATATCAGAACCTATGGGGCTGATCCGAGTTCAGAACACACACTTACCTATAACTCTGCTGACAATCCTACTTTTGTCGGGGACTATACAGAAATTGATGGTAAGTTCAGAAGAACGCAATTACCAGCTGGCTTTGTCAATCTGTTTAACAATAGATATACAAGCGGTAGATTTTCAACCGAAGCCGATAAAGGTAATATATCAAGCATTACTACCGATATCAGACCTGATACAAAGTACGATTCATTTCGCGAAGGTGATACCAAAGTTTTCAGAACTTATAATATCACCGCTACTGATATCGATGGCAATATTATAAATAGCGGATTCAATATGGATCTGCAATACGCATGGCTTCACAATCCTCCCTTAAACAGCCCGAACAACGAGACTTTCCAAGAGGGAATTGAAAGACTTGATGAACTGAAACTACTCCGCTGGACTGAAGAAGAAGCTTGGAGAGATGTAAGTGAGAATTTACCCGTTTACACTCAAGTACCTAATACCGACTGGATTTACTCAAATGTATTTATCGGCAACACAGGGGATTTTAGTGTTGGTTTTGCTGGCCTTAGCTATCTTTACTTAATGGCAAATGCAATACTTGAAGGGCCTTACAGACCTAGCGCGGGTATTATGGATACTACATTATTCGCTAATTCAGGCCCGGCTACTCCTCCAAACATCTATCCTTATAATCTCGATCCGAATCGAGACAGGATAGTATTGAACCCCGAGATCACAGGTATAGTAGATTGGGTAGTGTTAGAGTTCAGAACAGAACAAACTGAGCTTTTCCAGCCTAGTGATGATTCAGTCTTCTATAGAACCGCTTTGCTTAGATATGATGGGGAACTGATTGACCCAACTGAAGGTACTGTTGGAGTGACTTTGCCCAAAGAGTTTACGCAAAACAGAAGCGGTACTGCTTCACTTGATACAACCGGAACAGAAGATTACTATATAGCTATACGCCACAGAAATCACTTAGCTGTTGTTACTGAAAATTCTTTCTTCTTGACAAGAGATAATGTTGAACTGAATAAACTGAATTTCAGTGAAAGAACTTTTATACTTGGTGGAGCACTGCCTAAAGATCCAGAAGTATGGGATGAAGAAATACTAACTGCTACTGCATTAAAAATTATAGCATTTGAAGATAACGACCGAGTATTCGGTATTGCTGCCGGATCGAGCGGTGAGTTTAAAACTTCTGAAAAACGTTGGCTTATAGATGATGCAGACTTTGAATATGTATGGCAAAATATCAATGCCGAAGGATATTTCTACGACGGCCAAGTTATGAATGCTGATTACAATATGGATGGCATAGTAAATTCTCTGGATTTCAATTATAGCTGGAACAATAGAAAAAGAGCATCAGAGGTTGATAGACCATAGTGCTAAAAAAAATATATAAGATATTTATCGCTGTTGCTGCATTAATCGGAGCAACTGCGGTATCCTACTCACAAGATCCGGCCGTAACCGCTGCTGAGTTTAACATATTTGATGTTACTCCGGATTTGTTCACGTATGAGTTCTCTCTTTCGGTAGAAAGAAACTCCGAATCCTGGGAGCGTTTCGTTAACGGTACTTTTCAATTCGAAATGTATCAGTTGGAATTAACGGAAAACGGGGAAGTAGCTACACCAATGAGTCAGTATGACTCAGATAATCTCAGGTTTGAGATGGTGAATGATGGTGGCCGCGGTTCTGAACTGCAGATTGCTGATTTTACCGCTGGCGAACAGGATATTGTTTCTATTTCAGCCTATGCTGTAAAAACACAGGTAATAAAAAGGGACGATCAACCTACCAGGCTGAGTATAACTATCCAAGGCCCCCCAGAATTTGAGGAGAATCAGTTTGTACCTGCCAATAGACCAGGGCTTGATACTGCTGTAGTATTAGGTAGGTTTAGGATAACCAACCTATTAGATGGATTTCCGCGTATGGAATTACGCTGGAAAGATGAACTTACGGATTTTGGATATTTCAAGTATCTTGCTACTGCATATAAGCTTAATAATAATATAACAGTTCAGGGTGTTAATAATTACTATATCGCTGATGATAATATCGATTTCGGTTCACCTCCTTTTCAGATAAGTACTTCATATCAAAACGATACTACAGTACTAGGTACTTTCCTCTCATCTTTTACTACTAGATATGTAGGTAATCAGGTAGCCGAGTTAAAATGGAGAACTCGTTCTGAGTTCAGAGCAAGAGGTTTCCGAATCTTTAGGGGTTATAAATATCCTTTTGAGGATGATGGAGCTATAGACTTTGATGAAGAACCGATTTATGTTTTCAATAAACCCGCAACTGATCCTATTACTCGTAAGGCACCATTCGACTATGAATTTATTGATACTGGTATCCCTGCTGAGCGTAGAGGCTGGGAAGTATGTTATAGGATAGACTGGTTCTACTTGCAGACAGAGACAGATGGGGAATGGAGGTCAGAATTTGATGACGGCACACAAGGTATCGCTTGTACTGGAGTTCCGAACTCAGTTATAAGCTATGCACACGCTTATCCCAATCCGTTCAGAACGAAAACTACCATCGAATATACTGTAGATGATGATATTTACCTAACAGCCATACTTTATGATTTAAATGGCAAGGAAGTTGAGGTAGTTATGAGTGACCAACCTGTAAAAAGGGGTACATACTCAATGGATTTGGAATTCCCGAAAACCGCGACCAACGGTATCTTTAATCTGATATTTTTCGGAACGCCTATCAATGATACATCTGTAGAGTATTCCAATGGTATATTGAAATTACAGAAAGTAAGATAATAACCTACTCATATTGAAATTTATATATCTCATATTAATCACAGTATTTATTGCGGTATTCTCACCTGAGATTACTGCCCAGGCTCCTAGTGATTCCTATGATGATATAGAAATCATGAGTAACAACGATACTCTGGTTATTACAAAATCCAACGGCACTTGGTGGTACGGTGTACATGGAGGGGCAGATTTTAATCAAGCCTTTGGTACACTATACCCATACCCACCTACTTCCGATTTCAACCTAGAACTAGAGAGAGGTATAGAGTTCGGGGCTGCAAGCGGATTAGGATGGAATACAGGTATTATGGCTGAGTGGATGAAGCCAGGCTCATTTTTCGGTGCGATATTAAGAATTAGCTATGATAATTGGGGTCTATCGGGAGAGTCCACACAACAATTCAATTTGGATGAATCCGAAGCTCTGGCGAACTACAGTCATTTCAGTGATTTTTCTTATTTCAGGATTTCACCTTCTGTAAGATATAACCCCTGGGATAATGGCTTCCATTTAATAGGAGGGTTAAACGTAGATATCCCTATTGCTGAACGTGGTATAATGGAGTCCGAAGCGGTAAACACGGGGCTTCTCAGGGACGGCTTAACATTTTTCTACAATTCTGAAAACTCACAAACAGAAGATATAACAGGTAGATATACTTTAATAGAGACCAATTACGGTCTTCATTTTGGCTTGGGCTGGGATTACCTTTTAGGGGATGTGTTTGGTGCTGGTAGGCTTAAAGCCACTCCTTTCGCAATTGCATCTTTAAACTACGGTATGGCTCAGGGTAGATTATCAGAGCCTTTTGATGATCTTGAGTCATCGCTTCATCTCGCAAATCTTAGGGTTGGATTACAAATTAAGTTCGCTCAAGATAACATTCAATATGATACACTTAAATATGATCCAACTTACAAACCACCGGTTTTGATTGTAGAGGATGTTTTAGCTGATGACGGTGTTAATTTTTCCGGTTTCATTAAAAGGAAAACAATTGAATCCGCTGACTTGAGTTTTATTGAATTGCCGAAAGTACAAGAGCAATTAAGAGAAGACGCGATAATCAATGTAGAGCGTCCGAAAGACGAACCAACCGATATTGCGGAAGTACCCCAAGCTCCTAAGTTTGATGTGCAGATGAACGTTGATAAAATATTCAATTATAATTCAACTAATGCTACTGCTCCAACAAAAAATATGCGTGATTATCTAGATGCGGTTGCGGATTATATGCGTGACAACCCAAATGTGAGATTGAGTATTGAAATACATACTGACAACACTGGTTCATCAGCTGAAAAGACTAGAAGAGGTCAGACAAGAGGGGACAGGGTAAAAAGATACCTCGTTGGCAAAGGAGTATCTGAAAGGCGTCTCTTCGATAGAAATCTTCGTGATACAAGACCTGTGACCTCCAACAGAACTGCCGCTGGCCGAAAGCAAAACAGAAGGTTGATTCTGAGAGTAGCTCCTGCCAGATCGGATAGAAGGTAAATTTATTCAAAATGCATTTTCAATATGCATTATCTGAGGTTTTTCCGCATCTATCGAAAAATCCACACAAACAAAATCAAATCTACACTGCTTATCGACTATCTTATTTACGTAAAGATATCCTTGTGCTGTTTTCTTGATTTTGTTTTTTTTTCCATTCGTCAGTGTTAGCAATGGATTAATGGTTCCAGTACTTTTCTTTGTTCTTACTTCAACAAACACCAGCAGATCCATGTAATTGGCTATTATATCAATTTCACCATGTCTACCGAAGTGGAAATTTTCTTTTACAATACTATAGCCGTTCTCTATTAAATAGTTCTTAGCTGCAACTTCTCCAGTGTTACCGATACTTCTTTTTTCCATAGAAAATTAATCATCTAATGGTTCAACATCTGGAGCGATTTCAATAGCAATAGGGTAATTGCCTGTAAAACATGCTTTGCAGTAACCAATACCTTCATTTTGGGGTACCGATTCAAGCATTTTCTCTGTGGATAGGTATTGAAGGGAATCCACACCTATCTCTTCTGCGATCTCTTCAACCGAGTTATGGTGATTAGCGATTAGCTCTTCACTGCTCGGGAAATCCATACCATAGTAACACGGGAACTTCACTGGCGGTGAGGTAATCATCATGTGAAGCTCTTTTGGGTTATTGTTTTTCAGTAGCTTCACCAATGCCTTGGAAGTTGTTCCGCGTACTATTGAATCATCGACCAGGACTATATTACGATCTTCAATTACACCTTTTACTGGATTGAATTTGGTTTTTACTTTAAACTCTCTGGATTCCTGACCCGGAGCGATAAATGTCCTTCCTACATAATGCGATCTTATCAGACCGATTTCATAAGCAGTTTCATTACCTAATTTCTGATTACTTCGGGCATATCCGAGCGTAGCTGTATTCCCTGAATCAGGTACAGCTATCACGGTAAGTTTGTGTCCGTCTTTTGATTTTAGAGGTCTTTCCTCGGCGAGGTTTTTCCCGAGTTTTCTTCGGACTTTATCTACGTTCTCTTCAAAAATCTTACTATCTGGTCTTGAAAAATAAATATATTCAAATATACAGTGTCTTGATTCAGGGGTTCGTTCCAGAATAGTCTCAGTTTTGAATTCACCCGTTCTTTTAGCTTCTTCGTCAAATATCAGGATCTCATTATGCTTTATCGTTCTTATATATTCAAAACTTACTATGTCAAATCCGCATGATTCTGAAGCTACCATAAAAGCCCATGTACCGTCTTCATTTTTTTTTCTTGCAACAGATAACGGGCGTACACCGTGCGGATCTCTTGCCGCATACATTTTATCATCGGTCTGGATACAGAGGGAATACGCTCCTCTGACAGTTTGAAGAGTTTCTCGGATTTTATCAATAATCTTTTCTTTTTTAGATCGTGCGATAAGATGCAGAAAAACTTCACTATCTGTTGTAGTCTGAAATATAGCGCCATCTTTCTGTAATGCCGTTTTAACGCTTTTTGTATTTGTCAGATTGCCATTATGGGCTAAAGATAGAATGCCAGCATGGTAAGTCATATTGAAAGGCTGTATATTCAACTGACTGCTCGCACCAGTTGTGGAATAACGGTTATGTCCTACGGCCGCCTCACCTATCAAAATTTCAGAGAAAACATTTTTAGCTGAAAAGACCTCCAATACCAAACCTTCACCCTTCACATAAGAGTAATGCATTTTATTCTTACGCTCATCAAAATGAACAGAGGTGATTCCGGATGCTTCCTGCCCGCGATGCTGTTGCGCATGTAGGGAATAATATGCCATTGCAGCTGCTTGCGGGTGATTATATACCCCTGTTACAGCACAGTTCGGTCTTGCTTTATCGCTTTTAGTGTTTGGCAAATCAATCTGGTGTAGTCTTGGGACTCCAGGTTCTATTTCGTAGTGATAGTTGTAGTCATCCATTGCGTGGTATCTTTTTATATCTCAATGATTTGAGTTGGATAATTCTAATCGAAGATCAGAAATCAAAATTAACTAAAAATGAACACAAAAAAGGCTTTCGATTAATATAATCGAAAGCCTTGTTGATAAGATTTCATCAAGCTATATCAGAAAGAGATAGTATCTGCATTCATTCCTTCAAGAACTTTGATCGTAGCCGCAAGGAACTGGCCTGCGAGCATACCGTCTATCACTCTGTGATCATAAGTAATAGATACGTAAACCATATCTCTAACTACGACAATATCCTGACCGTCGAATTTTTTAGCGATAGGTCGCTTCTTAATCGCACCTACACCATATATACCAGTTTGAGGTTGGTTTATTACCGGCGTTCCGAAAAGAGTTCCGAAAGTACCGACGTTTGTCATAGTAAACGTTCCACCCTGAATATCATCAGGATTGAGTTGTTTATTTCTGGCTCGCGTTGATAGATCATAAACTGATCTCGCAAGACCTGTTATCGATAAGCCGTCAGCGTTTTTGATTACCGGAACGATAAGGTTATTATCTGGTAATGCAGTAGCGAATCCTAAATTCAGGTTATTATGTTTAAGGATATTCTTACCGTCAACAGATACATTCATCATAGGGAACTGACGGATAGCCTCTGTAATAGCTTTAAGGAAGAATGGAGTAAATGTTAGTTTTATACCTTCTCTATCCAAGAAGCTGTTCTTGTTAGCATTCCTGAAGTTCACTATTCCAGTAATATCTGCTTCGCCAACTGATGTAACGTGAGCCGATGTCTGTTTTGACATAACCATGTGATCAGATATAATCTGGCGCATGCGATCCATAGGTATAACTTCGACACCGTCTTTAGCCGCCGCAGGAGCAGATGCTTGACCGCTTTTAGCAGACTGAGACTGGGACTGAGGCTTGGACTGGGATTGTGCAGGCTGGCTACTTTGCTGTTGAGCAGGTGCTGAAGGAGCAGAAGCCTGAGTAGGCTGTGATTGATCAGAGGCTCGTGGTGCTGAACCTCTGTTATCGAGATAATCCTCAAGGTCGGATTTAGTGATTCTACCATCCGCCCCACTTCCGGATATAGTCTCTAATTCTTCAAGACTTACTTTATTATCTTCTGCCATTGCCCTAACCAGAGGGGAGTAGAAGTTACCATCTTTTTTCCTTGGTATATCAAAAGTAGTACCTTGGACTTGTGCCTGGCCAGAACTTTTAGATTGTGGGGCGGGAGCAGATTCTTGTTTAGCAGGGGTTTCTTCTTTCTTAGCAGGTGCAGGTGCTGAAGCAGTAGCTTCTTTTTTCGCGGCTGGTGCAGAAGCTTTAGCAGTACCACCACCAGTTGAAATCCTTCCTATTACCGAACCAACTTCAACAGTATCTTCTTCATTGGCGATTATTTCTACAAGTGTACCAGCTACAGGTGATGGTACTTCCGTATCTACCTTATCGGTAGATATCTCAAGTATCATCTCATCTCTTTCAACTTTATCACCTGGTTGCTTTAACCATTGTACAATCGTACCCTCTTGTAGTGATTCACCCATCTTCGGCATTACAAGATCAGTAACCTCACCGCCATCATCGGTTGAAACGTTATCATTACTTGAATCATAACTTTCTGAAGACTCGGGTTCAGATTCGGGTTGAGTCTCTTCAACTTGAGCGGGTTCTTCTACTTTAACATTTACCGCTTGTGCAGGTGCGGAGTTAGCAGCTGAGGCATCGGTTTCTATTATCGCTATCGTATTTCCAACTTCAACAGTTTCCTCTTCCTGAGCAAGTATTTCAACTATCGTACCTGCTACGGGTGATGGAACTTCTGTATCAACTTTATCTGTGGAGATTTCAAGTATCATCTCATCTCTTTCTACAGTATCACCGACATTTTTCATCCATTGGATAATCGTGCCTTCCTGCAGTGATTCGCCCATTTTGGGCATTACTACTTCTTGCCTCATCAGAGAAAACTCCGTATTGAATTTATTTTTTCTTTTTGATAATTATAGCCTGCAAAATACTGAATCCTCTACCTATATACAATAGTTTTTGTTAAGAGATAGCACTTTGTTGAAAGCTAAAGGTAGGATATTGCAGTTGATCGTATGGTTATCGAGGAATTAGAGAGATAAAGATTGCATCAATAAGGTTTATCTAATGTTAGCCGGCAGAAAATCGGTATCGCCCGCAATTGTAAGTTCGTCCAAATCCCTTACCGTTACCCTTCTGCCACCTCGATATCTGCTACTGTAATATCTACTGTTCAAAGAGGATACAGTAACGCCTTGGCGAGAGCTGGCATGAACAAACAGATCATCACTCAGGTAAATACCTACGTGCGTAATACTAGCATAGCTACTGGTTTTAAAGAATATCATATCTCCAAACATCAATTCATCGCGATCTACTTTCTCACCGACCTTATATTGCATGCGGGCTGTTCTGGGCAGCTCCATCTGCCCTGCCGATCGGAAGACCTCCCTTACAAATGCGGAACAGTCTATACCCTTTTCAGTTAGGCCTCCGAATCTGTACGGTGTACCGAGCCAGTACATAAAGGCATCTGCGATAGCATTTTTTTCTATTCCGGATTCCGTATATTCAGGTACTTCTGATTCAGTTATATAGGCTGTCCAAAGCTGGAAAACCTGGGTATCATCTAACTCGTCGATATGTTTATTAACGTAAGTGGCTACATCCTGTTTAGTATATGCTCCGCTTCTGTAAACGGGCTTTGAATCGGAACTGCTCGTTTCTGTTATTGAGTTGGTTAACTCGCCGGTATTGGGATCAATATTATCTTCTGAATGAGTCTGCAGCTCAGCCATCATCAGGGTGTCCATAGCTATAGGTTCCAGTCCCATTATATCACATAGCTCAGGAGAGGTACGCATAAGTTCAGTAGCTCTGGCACGTGTCTGTTCAGGATAATAACGCCTGTTACGCCTGGCCGCTGATTCGAAGGTGCTCAAAAAGAATGCAGCTATCAGAGTGGAAATAATAAGAAAACTGCTTTTTGAAATAGTACTAAACATTCATTTATGGCATCGTTATTGAATAGTAATCCTACTATTACCCCCGAAAAACAATGTTACGTTCTGGAGGGATAGATTGTTGCAATATGCTAAAGTTGATACAATAATTGAAATTGTACAAAAGGTTTATATAATGAAAATAGTGATCGATCAATTCCAACCCGTTTTTAATGATATTAGTCCTAATATAACCAGGGTACTGAATACTATTAAGAATTATGAATCTGATATTTTCGTATTTCCGGAATTAGCTCTCTCGGGATATTTCTTTACTGATAAAACACAGTTAAAAAATATAGCCTTATCTAAGGATCATAGAATATTCGATTTTCTTCAATTATTAGCCACCCGAGAAAATAAGATTATCTGTCTGGGGTTTGCCGAATTGGACGGTACTGATATATACAATACAGCAATCACGATATTTCCGCATAAAAAGCAGACATTCTTTTACCGCAAAACACATCTTTTCTACAAAGAGAATCTAGTGTTCAAACCTGGCTCCAGCGGATACAAGGTAGTGGAGTGCGAGAACCACGGAATTAAAATCGGAACTATGATATGTTATGATTGGCGATTTCCCGAAGCTGCTAGAAAACTAGCACTCGAAGGTGCTGATCTTATATTATGCCCGTCTAATCTAGTTACTGAAAAATGGCAAAGTGCCCTGTCAACTAGAGCATTGGAAAACAAAGTATATATAGCTGTCGCCAACAGGATTGGCAGTGAATCTAATGGGGAAGAGGAACTTGAGTTTAACGGATCAAGCTCATTCTATAACCCAGATGGTGATATACTAGCCGAGGCTTCGAAAAATCGCAAGGCTATCATAATGGCAGAGTTTATGCACCAAGATTCAAGAAATAAGAGTGTTAATCGATTCAACGATATTATAACAGACCGCAGACCAGAGATGTACTCTAATGCTACGGCCTGATAAAATCAATTATCTGTTCTGCTATAAAAGATTTAAGTTTCGCATTCCTGTAAAACTTCCGTACTAATCACCAAACTCTGTTCAGAATAGGTCCGAAAACTGTGATCTGGTGTTTCTGATACCATTCTATACCATCTGCTGCTGCTTTAGCCGCCTGTAATGTTGTAATACAAAGAATTTTCTTCTCTAAGGCAGCTCCCCTTATCTGCAAATCATCTTGATAAGCTTTCCTACCCAGTGGGGTATTGATTATCATACCGATATCACCACTTTTGATCCTTTCCACAACATTAGGGTTTCCAGCACCTATTTTAGGGATAAGCTCGCAATCGATTCCCGATTTCTTCAGTGAGTTATACGTACCGAGTGTAGCCAGAATAATGAAACCAAGATTTGACAGTCTTTTAGCAATTGGAATTACATCTTTTTTATCATAATCATTGACTGATATAAATATATTCCCTTCTTTAGGGAGGGTATTTCCAGCAGCTATCATAGATTTCATATAAGCTTCTCCGAAAAACTCGGAGATTCCCATTACTTCGCCAGTAGAGCGCATCTCAGGGCCTAATATAGTATCCACACCAGGGAATTTAGAGAAGGAAAAAACAGGGGCTTTAACCGTGTAGTGACCCATAAAACCAGGGTTCGGTATTTTCATATCCGCCAGTTTTTCCCCGAGCATCAGTTTAACGGCAATTTTTGTAAGAGCTATACCGTTTGATTTAGAAACGAAAGGTACAGTACGAGAAGCTCTCGGGTTAACCTCTATTATATATACTTCACCCCTATAAACGGCGAACTGGATATTTATAAAACCGATTATCTGAAGTTCTTTAGCAATCCTATACGTGTATTCCCTGATTCTGTCTACTATATGGGGTTCTACAAGATAAGTCGGAAGCACGGAACAGGAATCACCGGAGTGCACGCCAGCTTCTTCTATATGCTGCATTATCCCTGCGATTAGAGTCGTTTCCCCATCGGATAAGGCATCAACATCAACTTCGAATGCATTCTCTAAAAATTTGTCGATCAGTACGGGATGATCTTCGTTCACCTTAGCAGCTTCTTTAATATACCCTTCAAGATCGGTTTCGCTATATACAATAGCCATACCTCTACCACCGAGTACGTAAGATGGCCTTGCTATAACTGGGAATCCAATATTTAGAGATATTTTAAGCGCCTCATCCATACTCTTTACTGTAAACCCAGGTGGATATGGAATCTGAAGCTCTTCGAGCATATCGATAAAACGTCCTCTGTCTTCGGCACGGTCTATATCGGACTGCGATGTACCAAGAATCTGAATACCTTCTTGTTGAAGTTTTTCTGATAACTTTAGAGGGGTCTGGCCGCCGAGCTGTAGAATAATACCATCTGGTTTTTCAAGATCGATGATGTTCATTACATCTTCATAAGTCACCGGCTCGAAATACAGTTTATCAGATGTATCATAATCGGTGGAGACTGTTTCCGGATTACAGTTTATCATAATAGTTTCTACGCCCATCTCTTTGAGTACCATAGCCGCTTGGGAGGCGCAATAATCGAATTCTATACCCTGCCCGATCCTAAAGGGGCCACCACCGAGAACGATTATTTTCTTCTTATTATCTGTTGGTATTGATTCGTTTTCGTTTTGGTAGGTAGAATAATAGTAAGGAGTAACGGCTTCAAATTCCGCGGCACATGTATCTACCTTTTTATATGAAGGTGTTATTTTAAGCGATTTTCTCTTTTTACGTACATTACCTTCTGTAGTACCTGTCAGATCAGCGATCTGTCTATCAGAAAAGCCGCTAAGTTTGGCATTTCTGAAAAGATCGGGATCAATTGTATCCTTAACATTCTTTAGCTCAGTCTCTACCTCAAAAATCTCTAAGATATTATCAAGGAACCAAGGGTCGATGCGGGTATGTTCAAAAATCTCTTCCAAGCTCATTCCATCTCTGTATGCCTGCATAATATAAAAAGGACGCATAGGCGTCGGCTTTTTGAGCTTTTCTATTATTCGCTCTTCTGATGCGCCTCGGGTAGCGGGGTGATCTAAACCGTCGGCACCTATTTCAAGTGATCGAAAAGCTTTTTGAATAGCTTCTCTAAAGTTAGAACCGATACTCATCACCTCACCAACAGATTTCATCTGAGTGGTAAGATTATGCGGGACGTTGAATTTCTCGAAATCCCAGCGAGGCACTTTTACAACTATATAATCAAGAGCAGGCTCGAAGGAAGCTGGGGTGTTCCCGGTGATATCATTGTCTATTTCATCCAGAGTAAGGCCTACGGCAAGCTGAGCTGCAATCTTGGCTATAGGAAAACCTGTTGCTTTAGATACAAGTGCGGAGGAACGAGAAACCCGGGGGTTCATTTCTATAACCCTGATATCGCCGTTATCTGGGTTTACTGCAAACTGGATATTAGAACCCCCTGTAGCAACTCCAACTTTTCGGATCACAGCGATCGACATATCACGTAATAGCTGATACTCCTTGTCGGTAAGAGTCTGGGCGGGCGCCACCGTTATAGAATCGCCTGTATGCACACCCATAGGGTCGAAGTTCTCAACCGAAGCGATTATTATTACGTTATCGTTGAGGTCTCTGATTACCTCGAACTCATACTCTTTCCAGCCGAGAAGAGATTCCTCTATCAAAAGCTCGTGGGTAGGGGACAGCGAGAATCCTCTTTTGATGATCTCGTCATATTCTTCTCTATCTTGTGCCACACCCCCGCCTGATCCGCCTAAAGTAAATGAGGGACGCACTATCAAGGGAAAATTCAACTCTCCAGCTACTTCATACGCATGATCGAAAGTAGAGACTATCTCACCTTTAGCCGAATCGAATCCTATCTCATCCATAGCGTTTTTGAATCTATCTCGGCTTTCAGCAAGGTCGATAGAGTCAATATTAACACCTAAAAGCTCGATATTATACTTGTCGATTATCCCTTCATCTGCTAGAGCGAGAGTAGCGTTCAGAGCTGTTTGCCCACCAACTGTCGGAAGTATGGCCTCGATTTTATCACGCTGAATTATCTGCTCGATAATGCCGGATGTAATCGGTTCGATATAAGTCTTATCGGCAATCTCAGGGTCTGTCATAACTGTAGCAGGGTTGGAATTTATAACAACTACATAATACCCTAAAGCTTTAAGCGCTTTGACCGCCTGGCTTCCAGAATAATCAAATTCCCCAGCCTGCCCAATCACTATAGGCCCTGCACCGATAACCAATATTCTTTTCAAATCTGTTCTTTGTGGCATATTATCCTCTGGCTGCTCTGCCTTTTTTGATAGTTTCTAGAAAGTCCGAAAAGACTTTAGGGTTTGCCTCGTTCGGGCCTGGGCTAGCTTCTGGGTGGAACTGTACTGCATTGATAGGTAGCTCTCTGTGCTTCATCCCAGAAACGGTGTTGTCATAAATATTCTCCCAGGTCAATATCCAGTCGCTGTTGTTTTTGATACTGTCCATACCTATAGCGTAATTATGGTTTTGCGATGTGATATAGATTTTTCCGGTCGGGTGGTATTTTACTGGGTGGTTACCACCATGATGGCCAAACGGAAGTTTGATCACATCAAGATCAAAAGCGCGGCCTATAAGTTGATGGCCAAAACATATCGCTGTAACAGGGAGTCTGTTCTCGATGAACCCACGAATATCGTTTTGTATTTTTTCAACTATTCTCGGATCGCCCGGGCCGTTGGATAGGAATATTCCATCATAATCCAATTTGCTGATATGTGCGTCAAAATTATCATCATAAGGCACAAGATGAACTTTGGAATAGTCTTTCAGAAGATCGCTGACAATGTTGTTCTTTATACCAAAATCGATAGCGATGATTTTCAGATCCGAGGAAGGGTTACCGTCTAAAGTAATCACTTTGTCTGAGATAACAGACCTATAAACATTATCATCAGAGATTGATTTGGAATCGATAACCTGTTTATGAAATTCGGCAGGTTCGACATCTTCAGTGGTGATACCGCCTTTCATAGCGCCTTTCGATCTTATAATACGCGTCAGCTGTCGTGTATCAACTCTGTCCAGACCTATAATACCGTTGTTGTCCAGATATTCCCCAAGTGAGAGATTCGATCTGAAATTGCTCCTTGTCCTGGAAGCTTCCCTTACGATTATAGCCTCAGCATGCACCGAATCTGATTGCATATCAGCTGTTGTTATCCCGTAATTACCTATAAGAGGATATGTAAAAACAACACACTGCCCCTTATAAGAAGGGTCAGTCAATATTTCCTCATAACCACTCATCGCAGTATTGAAAACAAACTCAGCAAATACGGTCCCAGAACCCGCAAAAGCTCTACCGTACTGATAATGTCCGTTCTCCAGCATCAACATAGCTTTTTTCATCACTCTATATCCCAGTTCACTTTAAAATTTTCGAGCAAAAAAAAGGTGGTAACCGACAATAAGCCGGCTACCACCTACGATCAAAAAGATCAATGTTTTTTTCGTTTGTCCGAATCCATTAAAAACAAATATCTGAAATAGACACTCAAATTCCGCATTCTGTTGATATTTATTAATCAGGAGCAAAGGGTTTTAAAGTAAACTTCTTATTTTGCGTGTCAATATAAAGGCGACACTTATCTACATGGCAAAGAAAGACACACTTTTTGACAAGCTTACTTATAAAGATGATAAGTCAGGTGAGAAATATCACAACCTGAGAATCAACATCTTAACCAAGCTACTTATACTTTTCACTACTGTTGTAATCATATCACTCTTCTTCAATTACCACCTTGAGGAAGAAAATTATGATTACAAAAGATATTCCTATACCGCTGGATATGTATGGAGTGATGATCCTATAATAGCAGAATTTGATTTTGCCATTAACAGACCTTTGGCAGAGTATAAGGAAGATCTCAACGCAGCATCATTATCAACGGAGAGAGTCTTCAGTTACGATAAGGAAGCCTACGATGAAGTGCTCTATAATATCGATACATATCTAACACCTTCATACTTCAATCCTGATTCAAACATCTTCAATAACTCAGCTATCAGTTTAATTGATACAATGAGTCAGGCCGAGAAGAAACAAACTCTTAATTTAGTCAAGAAATATCTTATAGAGTTTGTAGCCAAAGTGTATGATAAAGGGTTGATAGATATTCCAAAATCCGAGATCGACCTTGATATAGTGCTTGCTGAATCAGATTCAGGTGATCGTGCCCTTATAAAAAAGAACTCTCTATACGATAAAGAAAGATTTGACAATGCTTTCCCGATCTTTATTATCACTGAGATCCCCAGATTATACTCTTCTGTTGCAAGCGATATGGCAGATTATATCTTCATTCCGAACCTTTTATTTTCTCAGACACTAACCTCCAACAGAGAAAACGAACTTAGGAACGCCGTTCCTAAAACTAAGGGCATAGTTCGCGCCGGCGAAACAATTATCGAAAAGGGGATTGCGGTAACAGCGGAGGATTTAGAGAAACTACACAGTTATCAGAACATGAGATTCTTGCTTGGTGATGAAAATTTTTCCATTACGACTTATCTGGGCTCTGTAGGACATACTGTTATACTCATAAGCATCTTCTTTATCTATTTATTTATCTTGAGAAAAAAGATTTTCTACAACAATTTCTATGTGGCTATGATATGCCTTAATTTTATATTTATAGCATTCCTTTCATGGCTTACTGTAGAACTAAGCGTTGGGCTGCCTATAGAATATCTCATACTCTTACCAGCGGCTTCTATGTTAGCGGCTATCATACTGGATTCGAGAACAGCGTTTTATCTCACCGTTTCGCTGTCACTCATGGTAGCGGGGATTCGGGGCAATGACTACATGATGGGATTGGTAATGCTTGTTACTGGTTCGATAGCCGCTTATACGGTTCGCGATATACAGAACAGAACACAGATATATCAATCTATCTTTTTTATCTTTATATCGCTTTTTTTCACGATCAGCATTTTTGCGATGGAATGGTCGGAAGATCTCATGACATGGGTATTAAAACTCGGGGTAGCATTATTGAACGCGGTGATTAGCCCTCTGCTTACTTTCGGTATCCTTTATCTATTGGATAAATACTCACCTATAACAACAGATTTAAAACTTGAAGAGTATGATGATCTGAACCATCCTCTCCTTTCCAGGATGAACGAAGTAGCACCAGGTACCTATCAGCATTCTCTGGGCGTTGCTTCACTTGCTGAAAGATGTGCTTCGGCAATAGGTGCCAATCAGCTATACTGTAAAGTCACTTCACTTTATCATGATATAGGAAAACTTGAAAGGCCTGAGTATTTTGTTGAAAACCAGATTGATCTTGAGAACAAACATGATTTGATCCAGCCAAGAAAAAGCGCTCAGATAATTATCGAACATGTTACCCACGGCGCTAGGCTTGCAAATGAATATAAGCTTCCGGAGAATATCATAGACATAATTATGTCTCACCATGGTACTACAATGGTAGGGCATTTTTATGCGAAGGAAGTAGAGGTGAAAGGCATCGATAATGTTGATAAAGAAGATTTTACCTACCCTGGCCCCATCCCGAAATCAAAAGAGGCAGTGATAATTATGATTTGCGATGCAGCTGAAGCTATGTCTAGGATTTCCACTAAAACAAGGTCGGAACTTGAACAGATGGTAGAAAAGATTATACTGGATAGAATACGTGAACAGCAATTTGTAAACTCCGATATCACAACGCATGAACTTCATACGATAAAAGATACCATCGTTAAGAATCTTGTAGCAAAAAGTCACAAGCGGGTAGAGTATAAAACTACTGAGAAACGAAAAGAAGATTAGCCTTGAATAAAACTATATTCTAATTTATAGTTGCTGTAGCATTTTTCTAGCTCGTGGTATAAGTGTGGAACCGGGGAACTGAGCTATAAATTCTCTGTACTCAGCTTTTGCCTCTTTTACCCGGCCCAGTTTTATCATACATTCAGCTTTCATAGCGCTAGCGTCATCCGCTCTTTCTGAATTAATGGTTTTTGAGGTTGACGAAAATAAACCAAGTGCTTTTTTGTATTGTTTCTGGCCATAAGCACTCTCACCGATCCAGTAGTTTAGCTCCGCCATGGCAAGATCGCTTTTATACTTGTTTTTAAGCCTGTTTAGCTGAAGAGTTGATTGCTTATAGTTCTTCTTGCTCAGGCTGTTCATAGCTACTTTGTAGGCCATTGATTTCTTTAGTTCGGTAAGCTCATTATCCTGTCTGTCTTGATTCTGACTTTCAAACTCTGTAGAAACTTCTGTAGCTTTTTTTCGAGGTTTTTTATTAGTAGAAATTTCTGACTTTTTTTCGAGTTCTTCGTCGGATACCAATTTGTACCCTTTGAGCTTTTCACCTGAATTATCTGATTTTCGGATATCTTTAGATTTTGTAGAAGGATTGTCAGCTACTCTTACTTTAGATAACTCATCGACTTTTTTCTTCAACATGGATATATCACTTTCAACTACCTGTAGCCTCCCGTTGGCCCTTGTGATATTTTCTGTAAGATTATCGAGTTTAGTGTCATATTCCAGATATGTACCTTTCATAGCGTCAATCTGATTTTGTAGTGTAGGTAGGCCTGTAACAGCGGAAGCTTGGGTTTGTAGCTTTTCATTATTCTTCTCAGGCTTTCTATCAAATAACTCTTGTGTAAGTTTTGATAACTCATCTGCATCATCTTGAGTAAGTTCTGGTATCACAAGTTCAGAATCTATTACTTCCTCTTCTCCGTTGCTGGATTTATTATTCTCGAGTACTTTCTTCAGATCCTTATTGAATTGATCAGGATTCAGAGCAGAACTGCTTGCTTCCGAATTTTGATCAAACTTTTCTGATTCAGCAAAATCTACATCTGTATCAGTATTTTGTTTAATATCCGATGGAAGTAGGTAATCTTTTTTATTCCCGTGCCTTACACTACTTGGGCTAATGCAAGAACTAAATGTAATGGTGGCCAATAGTATCAGTATGGTGTATAGTCTAACGTTTCCAATAGCTTTGGATAAAAGCATAATTCCCTCTGAGCATAGTATTTATCGTAGTTGGAGGACTTCTCATGTCGTTCTCCTTACCTGCTTTCCCAAAGTATATGCCATAAAAAAAGCCATATAAAATATGGCTTTTCAGTAGAAAAATATTTGCGTGCTCAGTTATTGATAATCTGAGATTCGAGATATATCGGAAATCTTTCTGGTGCCGATATATCCCTTTTCTTTTCTTTCCAGTACTTTAAGCGATGAAGCATAGATCGTATTGGCATTAAGCTCATAATGCTCCATAAGCTCAAACGGTTCGCCTGACCTGCCAAACTCATCAGCCATACCTACAAACTCCATAGGCACGGGATAATTTTTAACTACAGACTCCGCGACTGCTGCCCCGAGACCGCCATGAACTTGGTGCTCTTCGGCTGTTACTATAGCCCCGCAATCCTTGGCAGCCGATACAACCGCTTCATGATCCATAGGTTTTACCCAGCAGCAGTTTACTACTCTGGCTTCAATACCTTTTTTCTCTTTGAGCATATCAGCCGCTTCAAGTGCAGCCCACACCATGTGTCCGTTTGCGAAGATCGCTAGATCCGAACCTTCCCTGAAGTTAAAGGCCTTACCATATTCAAAAGGTGTTTCTTCAGTTGTGAACATCGGAACGCTTGGTCTGCCAAAACGGATATAGAAAGGACCTTTCATTTCCCCAGCCATAATCGTGGCTCGTTTTGTTTCCATATAGTCACATGGTACTACAAGGTTTAGATTGGGCAGTGCCCTAAGGAAAGATACTTCCTCCATAGACTGATGCGTAGCACCGTCGGGGCCGACTGTCAAGCCCGAGTGACCGCCGCCGATCTTTACATTTGCTTCATTATAGCAAACAGATATCCTTAGCTGATCTGCGTTTCTGAAAGCAGCAAATGCCGAATAGCTGGAAAAAAACGGGACTTTACCCGAAAGCGCTAGCCCTGCAGCAACTGTAGTCGCGTTCTGTTCAGCAACCCCAACTGAAATAAACCTTTCGGGAAACTCTTTTTCGAACATGGAAGTCATTACCGATCCTGAAACATCAGCACCTATTGCCACCACTTGAGAATTTTTTTTGCCAAGCTCTACAAGCCCTTCTCCAAAACCTTTTCGAGTTGCTGTTTTGCCGTATTCTTTTAAATTGTTCATTATTGATTTTATTGGCTGATTATTGATTCAGTTCTTCTAGTGCGTTTTCTGCTTGTTCTTTCGAGGGTGGTTTACCATGCCAGCCATATTGGTCTTCCATAAAGCTTACACCTTTACCCATATAGGTTTTAGCTACTATACAAGTAGGTTTGCCGCCGTTTTTATGGTTTTCCTCAAACTTATCAAAAGCCTTGTGTATCTGGTCATAATCATGGCCGTCGATTTCGATAACATCAAAGTTGAATGAAGAGAATTTTTCAGCGATAGGGTAAACAGAGAGAATATCTTTTACTCGCCCGTCGATCTGGCAGTCATTATTGTCAACTATCCAGCAGAAATTTGATAGTTTGTGAGCGCCGGCAGCCATTGCCGCTTCCCAAACGGCACCTTCCTGTAACTCACCATCACCTGTGATAGAGAACACTTTTCTATTGTTTTTATCGATGATATAGTCCGACATCGCCATACCTACGGCGATAGAAACACCTTGGCCTAGTGAGCCAGACGATGTTTCGATACCGGGTATCTCCATATCTAATCCCGGGTGGCCTTGCAGTCTACTTTCAACCTTACGAAGAGTCTTAAGCTCTTCAACAGGTATATATCCCATTCTCGCGAGAGTGGCATATTGTACAGGTGCCATGTGGCCAGCGGATAATACGAACCGGTCTCTTTCATCCCACCAAGGGTTGTTTCTGTCGTATTTCATATACCCGCCAAAATGCATGACAGACATAATGTCACTGATACCCAAAGGCCCGCCTGTATGGCCAGATTTGGCAAGCTGTAGAGAGCCGATAATATCTCTCCTGATAGTATCAGCGATCTCTGTAAGTTCTTGATAATTATCGGGGTTACGTCTTCTGTTCTCAAAGACTTTTTCCGGGAAGTCGTATATCTGACTCATGAAATAAGTTTTTTACAATATGTATGGATTATGAAGTACAAACTTACAAAAAGGATATACTCTTTTTTAATTACTTTTTACACCAATAAAAAACCCCTACATTTCTGAAGGGGTTTTTAAGTTTTTGCATTTACATCTTAATCTTGTTTTTCAATTAACTCCTCGCCTTCCTCATTTTCATCAGGTGCAAAATGCAGTCTTACTTGGTCTTCAAGCATTTTCTGAGCTTCAGCATCTTCTTTCAGGTATGCTTTTAGATTTTCCTTACCCTGCACTCTCTGTTCGTTAAACCCAAGCCAAGAGCCACTTTTCTGAATGATGTCTAATTTGATTCCCATATCGATCAGATCACCAAGCTTGGAAATACCTTCGTTATATAAAATATCGAATTCAGTTTCTTTGAAAGGCGGGGCAACTTTGTTTTTGATGACTTTTACGCGTACTCTGTTGCCGATTATCTCGGTACCTTCTTTTAATACCTCTTTGCGGCGTATATCCATACGGACAGATGCATAGAATTTAAGTGCGTTACCACCGGTAGTTGTTTCAGGGTTACCGTAGATCACACCAATCTTAGATCGCAGCTGATTTGTGAATATAACAGTGGTTTTAGCTTTTCCGATTGCATGGTTTAGCTTACGCATAGCCTGTGACATAAGCCGAGCGTGAGAGCCCATCTGCGCATCACCCATATCGCCTTCTATCTCTACTCTGGGGGTTAAGGCTGCTACCGAGTCGATTACTATCACATCTATTGCACCGGAGCGGACTAGTGTCTCTACAATTTCAAGTGCCTGTTCGCCAAATTCAGGTTGGGAGAGCAGAAGATTGTTTAGATCGACGCCAAGCCTTTGTGCATAATTAATATCAAGTGCATGCTCTGTATCGATAAAAGCCGCTATACCGCCGTTTTTCTGAGCTTCAGCAATAACATGAAGACAGATAGTAGTCTTACCAGATGATTCAGGCCCGTATATCTCTACTATTCTACCTCTGGGAACGCCGCCGATACCGATAGCCATATCGAGTGACATACAACCGGTCGATATAGCATCTACCGCGACAACATTTTTGTCGCTTAGTTTCATTATCGAACCTTTACCGTGAGCCCGCTCGATATTGTCAATTGCGGCCTGAATCGCAAAAGCTTTGTCTTTTTCGATTCCGTTGGTCTCCACGTTTGCTTTAGATCTAGCCATAAGTATTTTATTTTATTAGTGGTTATTTACTCTTGCTTAATACGATTTTCCGTAGCCAAAGATGTAAAATTACGTACCTTTTCTATCTTTGTAATCAAACTTTCCTCAATGTTGAAAAATTCACCCGGAAGCAATTTTGAATGTACTATTGATTGGTGGCGGAGCAAGAGAAAACGCCCTTGCTTGGCTGATACAGAAATCTGAAATGCTCGACAAGCTCTACTGTGTGCCTGGTAATCCTGGATTTGATACTATTGGATCAAGATCTAATTATCAGGTTAAAACTGAACTGATCGATTTAAACGTAAGTAATCACAAAGATGTATTGACATTCTGCGGTAGCAAAGAAGTAGATTTAGTGGTTGTCGGCCCGGAACAGCCCCTTAGCGAAGGACTTACCGATATTCTCATAAATAACTCCATAAAGGTATTCGGCCCTACTCAAGCTGCAGCAAAGATCGAAACTTCAAAATCCTTTGCCAAAAGCCTTATGGCGGAATCTAGTATTCCTACAGCTTCATCGCAAACATTTTCGAAAGAAAAACTTGGTGACGCTATGGATTATATAGAGTCATTCAGTGGGAAAGTTGTTCTTAAAGCTGATGGCCTTGCTGCAGGTAAAGGTGTTGTAATATGTGAGGATAAAGAAGAAGCAAAAGCAGAATTAAGCGAAATGCTTCGAGGTAAATTCGGAGAAGCTTCTAAAGAAGTACTTATAGAAGAGTTTATGGAAGGTGTAGAGATTTCGGTTTTTGTGATAACAGATGGAAGCAGATTCATTTCTTTGCCAGCCGCGACAGACCATAAAAGGGTAGGGGACGGAGACACAGGCTCAAATACTGGTGGTATGGGCGCGTTTGCACCCTCCCCGTACTGCACCGATAAAATTAAAAAAGAAATTGAAGACTCGATAATCACTCCTCTATTAAAATCATTACTAGATAAAGGGACTCCTTTTATCGGATGTGTATTCTGCGGTTTGATGCTGACACAAGAGGGCCCAAAGGTAGTAGAGTTCAATGCCCGGTTCGGCGATCCGGAATTGCAGGCAATATCACAGCTTGTGAAAGGTGATTTCCTTAAACTCCTGGATTCTGCCGCAAGAGGTGAATTAGACTTTAAAGCTATTGAAGTGCAAGAAAATCTTTATGCTTGCAACCTCGTTCTGGCTGCAGAAGGATACCCTTTATCCTATCCTAAGGGTATGACTGTAAAGGGCGATCTATCCGAAAATGAGACTAGTGTTGTTTTCCATGCGGGAACCAAAAATCTAGAAGGTAAAATAATTACATCAGGCGGGCGAGTATTATCAGTAGTTGGTATCGCGGATTCGCCTAAACAAGCTGTCGATAATGCTTACCTCAGAGCCGAGACAATAGATTTCGAACACAAATACAACAGAAGCGATATCGCCGAGAAGCTTCTTCTCAGTTTTTAAAAGCGGGATTGACCATACCATTATCACTGCCTAATATCGTATCGTTATCGCGTGTAGCTATTTCACCGTTCTTTGTGTATTTTCTCGTATCAGAAGATAACAGTATGGTTCAGATAGCCCTTATGCTGTTTGCTATAGGTGCGTTTACTGATTATCTGGACGGTTATTTAGCCCGTAAGATGGATCTGACTTCTAACTTGGGTAAATTTTTAGATCCTTTAGCGGATAAAGTTCTCACACTGTCGGCGTTCTTAGCATTTGCCCTGATGGATATCATACCGGTTTGGGCTTTTGTAATCTTCGCGTTAAGGGATATCGCTACCACGGTGATGCGTGTTCTTGCCGACAGCCGTAAACATGATATGAAAACTTCTGGCAACGCTAAGTTCAAGACCTTTATCCAAATGGGCTTTATCATATTTATACTTTTTTTGATAATAGGGCTCACTAACGCTGATTCTATCGAGGAAATGAAACTGTATCAAGAAGCCATAGGCAGTGACATTGTAAAGATCTCGCTTTATATACTACTGGCTCACACTATTTTTACGTTAATCGATTACGTGATAGCCAACAGGGCTATTTTCACAAAAAGCGGTGATAATGTCTGATTTAGATCATTCTTCTCTAAAGATGGAAAGTTTTGGAAATGTATTCCTTTCATTCTTCGGAGCAGGGTATCTGCCAAAAATGCCTGGTACCTGGGGTAGTATCGCAGGTCTTATTATAGCTTATATCATAATGTTTGAGGGCGGCTTCACTGAGCAACCATATATAAACGGCTCGATACTTTTAACCCTGGCAGTTGTATTTACCGTTTTTGCAATCCCTTTGATAGATAAGGTAATCTCTGCCGATGATAGCAACGATCCTTCCTGGATAGTTATAGATGAAGTAGCTGGAATTTTTTTAGCTTTGGCTTTCCCGCCATTCTGGGTTTATTGGTGGCTACCGTTAATAGTCTTCTTTCTGTTCAGATTCTTCGATATAGCTAAACCTTTTCCTGTATCCTGGGCAGACAATAAAAAGGGCGGCCTGTATGTTATGCTGGATGATATTATAGCGGGAGCATTGGCTTTTGTAGTGGGTTTTGCACTATTGTACACCCTGAGATTGGTTGATATATATACTTTAGTAGGATGAAACTTTTTTCATCTCAACAATTTTTTTTATCAAAAAGGCGTTATTATCAATAGAAAACATTAATAAAAGGCTAAAACCCTTATAGACAAAGGATTTTTTTTTGATTTTGATTTGTAAATGTGCCAATAATATTTAATTTGCGTGTGAAGTCAATCACCTAACTATCATAAGGAACTCTATATATGAACAAGGCTCAACTAGTAGATGCAGTTGCCGAAAAAACAGAACTTTCAAAAACTAAGGCTGAACAAGCTATTAAAAGTACTTTAGAGTGTATCTCTCAAGAACTTGAAGATGGTGGATCGGTACAACTTATTGGTTTCGGTACTTTCTCTGTATCTGAAAGATCAGCAAGAACTGGTATCAATCCTAAGACAAAAGAACAAATCCAGATACCAGCTAAAAAAGTAGCCAAGTTCAAGCCAGGCAAGCAACTAGCAGAAACTATCAATAACTAATTTTATTAGCGAATTGATACACTAGATTATTACAAAGCCATTCTTATTTGAATGGCTTTTTTATTATATAATTATGCCTAAACCTTTAGAAACAAAGAACTTAGATTCAAAAATTATCGCTCGCCTATTTAAATCTGCTTATAAGTTCAAGCTTACAAGACATGATAAAACTAAGCTAAATGGTGATATCGGTTTCTGTTTTTTTGAAAATTCAACAAGGACAAAACTAAGTTTTGAGTTAGCAGCTAAAAGGCTTGGTTTAATAACTGTCGATTTAAATCCTGATACATCAAGTTTATCGAAAGGGGAGTCTCTCTCGGATACACTTATTACTTTGCAGGCTATGGGTTTGAATGCCATAATAGTCCGGTCTAGCGGCAATGATTTTATCGCCGAGCACCAACCCTTTTTGAATATACCTCTCATATCTGCCGGCCAGGGCACTACCGATCACCCTACACAGGGCTTGCTGGATGCCTTTACTATAGATACTATTTTCAATAGCGATAAAGAGTTAACTTTAAAGAAACGAATTACTCTGGTAGGCGATTTGAAACACAGTAGGGTCTCGGCTTCCGATCTTGAGATTTTCAAAATGTTGAATTATAATATTGGAGTTTTTGCTCCAGACTCTCTTCATCGTAGTGATTATGATGATGATGTAAAAGTCTTCAGGAGTAAACAAGAAATGCTTTCTGAAACAGATTTCTTGATATCACTCAGAATACAAAGGGAAAGATTACATACAAGTGGATTGAGTGATACCGAAGCTATTGAGATAATGAAAGACTACTCGATTGGGTTAACTGATCTCAAGAATAATCAAGATATTTATATTATGCACCCAGGTCCAGTAAACTGGGGGATAGAACTGTCTGAAGATCTCAAAAGGTATCCAAAGAACCTCATCAACACCCAGGTAGAAAATGGTGTTTATATTAGAATGGCAGTACTCGATATGATTTTAAATGAGGAATTTTAGTCTTTAGCGGCTTCCTCTTCTCTTTTTATAAGTATATATAGTATCTCTGTTGCGGCTTTTGGGATAACAGTTCCTGGACCGAAAATGAAGTCTGCTCCGTTTTCATATAGAAAACCGTAGTCCTTTTCAGGTATCACTCCTCCAACAACTATCATTATATCAACCGCTCCGTAAACATCAAGGCTTCTGCGGAGTTCTGGAACGAGTGTTTTATGGCCGGCAGCTAATGTTGAAACCCCAATAAGATGCACATCGTTTTCAACTGCTTGTTTGGCTGTTTCCGCTGGTGTTTGGAATAGCGGGCCCATATCGACATCAAAACCCAGATCAGCAAATGCTGTAGCTATAACCTTAGCTCCTCTGTCATGACCGTCCTGACCCATTTTCGCTATCAAAATCCTTGCTCTTCTGCCTTCCAAGTCAGCAAACTTATCTGATAAAGCCAAAGTGTCTTCAATATCTGTACCCTCGCTTTTATAGCTAGTAGCGTAAACGCCAGTCAAAGTTTTATTGTTGGCAATATGCCTACCTACTGAATTTTCAATTGCCGTTGAAATCTCTCCTAAGGTAGCGTTGTTTCTTGCAGCTTCAACAGCCAGTTCAAGCAAGTTACCTTTATTGTTCTTAGCAGCTTCTTCAATTGAAGCGAGAAAGTTGCTTAGTTTGGCTTCATCTCTATTTGATCTGGTACGTTCAAGCCTGGCAATCTGCTTTAATCTAACTTCCCTGTTGTCAATATCCAGAATGTCGATCTCTGTTTTAGGTGCGTTAGTATCTCTGTTAACACCAAGAATAACTTCTTCGCCAGAATCAATTCTGGCTTGCTTCCTTGCAGCAGCTTCTTCAATTCTCATTTTTGGGATACCTTGCTCAATGGCTTTTGCCATTCCTCCAAGCTCCTCAATCTCCTCAAGATGTTCTTTTGCTTTTGCAAGAAGTTCGTTAGTCTTGTTCTCAATTACTTCCGAGTTCCCGAATGGGTCGATTACATCAACAATATCAGCTTCTTTTTGTAGATAAAGTTGGGTATTTCTGGCTATTGTAGCAGAGAAATCAGTAGGTAGCGCTATAGCTTCATCTAAAGCGTTTGTATGTAAGGATTGTGTACCCCCAAAAACAGCAGCCATAGCCTCAATTGTTGTTCTTGCTACATTATTAAAAGGATCCTGTTCAGTCAGGCTCCAGCCACTGGTTTGTGAGTGTGTACGGAGCAGTGAGGATTTAGGTGATTTGGGTTTGAATTCCGATACTATGTCAGCCCAAAGCTTGCGTGCAGCCCTGAGTTTAGCTATCTCGGTAAGAAAATCCATACCGATACCCCAGAAAAAAGAAAGCCTTCCGGCGAAATTATCTATATCGATTCCAGCTTTTATACCAGTCCTTATATATTCCAGTCCATCGGCTAGTGTATAAGCCATTTCCAGATCGGCTGTGGCTCCTGCTTCCTGCATGTGGTAGCCAGAAATTGAAATACTGTTGAATCTAGGCATATTCTGTGAGGTATAGGAGAAAATATCAGCTATTATCCTCATGGAAGCCGCGGGTGGGTATATGTAGGTATTTCGTACCATATACTCTTTGAGTATGTCATTCTGAATTGTTCCAGTGAGCTGAGATTTATCGACACCTGATTTTTCAGCTGCAACTATCAAAAAAGCCATTACCGGTATCACGGCCCCGTTCATTGTCATCGATACGGAAATCTTATCTAGAGGGATTTGGTCAAATAATATCTGCATATCCTCAACAGTATCGATTGCGACACCTGCTTTACCAACATCACCGACCACACGCTCATGGTCTGAATCATATCCTCTATGCGTGGCTAAGTCAAATGCAACGCTCAGCCCTTTCTGGCCGGCTTTGAGATTTCTTTTATAGAATGCGTTACTTTCCTCAGCGGTTGAAAAACCTGCATATTGCCTGATAGTCCATGGGCGAGTATGATACATAGTAGCATAAGGCCCTCTGAGGTAAGGGTATAATCCAGGATAACCTATATCGCCAGACTGAACTTGGGAAGAATTACTCTTTTTCCAATCCAATTCTTCGAACTTATTCATGTCCTTCCTCCACAATAGCTTTGATAATATTCTTCGGGATAAACGAACCTTTGAGCCAAGCAGGTCTTCTGCCTTTCTTAGCGACTTTATCGACTTTAGTCAGTTCATCAATAAGGTTGCTCATTTCTCTTTGGCTGGCAGTACTGGAATATACGAGCCCTCGGCTTGTACTGGAAAGTTCATAGGCCAAGATCAAAGATTCATAAGAATCAGATACATTCATGAGTAAATTAAAGCCATGCTTTTTCATGTCCTCGATAACTTCAATATCTGGAGCATCACCTAAAACAAAAAGCTCTACAGGATTGCCTGATCTGTATATATTATAGCCAATCTTAGAAACTTTAAGTCTGTGGATTTGATCTTTTCTATTTTCCATCTGAGTCTTACAAAGATCAATAACCTGTGCTTCAAATACATCTAGAGATACATTTTCATTCTCTTTTAGATAGTTCCAAGCTTTTTCGCCTATTTTATAAGCTATTTGAGATAGCACTTCGGATCCCTGCCAATATAAAGCAGGTTTATCGATAGCAGATTCGTATTTAATCAGGTCAATTGTATTCTTTGAAAGCCTAAGTGATTCTTTTTTGTCATATTTGAGGGAATCAGTCTCTATCAGATATTCCGCACCACCTAGTGCAGCAGCAATGTATTCGGCAGTCGCCCTTACCAGGTTATTATTCTCATCAGATATATATTTATTATATGATGCTGGCTCTGCTGATATGGAAAACACGGTTTTTGGGAATAGTTTTCTTGATACAGACCTAAAGGCTGCAAGCTTAGTCATCTGGAGATAGAAACCGTCTCCGATACTGAATATAAAGTTAAAGGGTTCAGAATCAGACCTGCTCATGTTACTTTCAAGTCTTTTGATAGCGGTAGCTATTTCAAGCCATGCATAACCGCCATTATTGCCTATATCCCTGATATCAATAGTCTGGAAGTTTTGGGGTTGGGAAGATGAAATTGATTGTGACAGCCCTGTGTTACCAAATTGAACGAATTCTAGATATTTTCCAGTCTGATCGGCTGGTTTTTGCTTCGAGTCTATTAGAATATCAAACTCAATATCTTCGTAAATCCCGGCTTTAGGAATTGAAGTATTGCCAGTAGTCTTTTCTAATAATTTTAACCAATCTTCAGAGGTGTGATTTTTCATAAGCATAAAAAAAGCGGATAACCAAAAAGGACCCGCTCTATGTTTTATAAGTTTTGTTCAGTGCTTTTATATGATCAGGAACGCATCGCCATAAGTGAGGAACCGGTATCCTTGTTTCATAGCACGATTGTAGGCTTCGAATAGTTTTTCTTTACCTTCGCCCATAAAAGCAGTAGTCATAAGCAGTTGAGGTGTCGCCGGAGCATGGAAGTTCGTTATCATTCTCGAAACGATCTTCATCTCGTAATTCGGGAAAATATACTTGTCGGTCCAGCCCTTGTTCGGCTTAGCTTTTCCTGTGGTGAGAACCGAAGATTCAACAGCTCTTACAACCGATGAGCCTGCGGCGTAAACATGCTTCTTAGCTTTTAGGGATTTATTTATTGTCTCTGCAGCTTCACTGGTAATTTCGAAAAACTCGCTGTACATTCTATGTTTGGTAAGATCTTCAACCTCGATTTTTTCGAAAATACCTTGACCGATATTAAGGTTGATCTTAGCTATCCTGACACCTTTAGCTTCAAGCTCGTCAAGCATTTCCTGAGTGAAGTGTAGATTCGATGCTGGTGGTGCAATAGAAGATAGATAATCTGGGTTTGAAAAGACTGTTTGGAAATCTTCTTTATCTTTTGTGGTAGAATTCCTTTTGATATATTCAGGAATCGGCATAGAGCCGATCTCTTCTATTTTATCAAAAAGATCACCATCATAGCTGAATCTTACTGTTCGGCCTCTGGAAGTGGTATTGTCGATTACCTCGCAGTAAAATGCCCCGTCATCGAAATAGATTTTATTACCTATTCTGACTTTTCTAGCTGGCTCTACGAGTACATCCCAGATCCTCTCATCTTTTTTTAGTTCTCTGAGAAGCATAACCTCGATATCGGCATTGGTTTTCTCTTTCATTCCAACAAGTTTTGCTGGGAAAACCTTAGTCTCGTTTAGAACAAGGCAGTCGCCTCTTTTGATTATATCCAGCAAATCCCTAAATCCTTTATCGTCATAAGACTGTGTTGCTCGATTATATACCATCATTTTAGACGAATCTCGAGGATCAAGCGGTTTTTGAGCTATATATTTTTGGGGTAGGGAATACTTAAACTGGGAAAGCTTCATTATTTCTTAGATTATGCAAAAAAGTCCGATTACAAATATACAAAAAAGGGTGATATCTTTAATATCACCCTTTTAGCTTAAGCACTTATCAGAAATTATTTAGTGGCATCCGCCATGATATCATACATCTGCTTTACATATTTATATGGATCTTCCAGATAGCCTTCAGTTAGAAGAGCCGAATCAAGTATGTGGTTTGTAGCTTTAGTAAGGATGTCTTTATTCTCGCCTGAGATATACATCTTATGGATGTTTTTAATCAGCTGATGGGAGGGATTGATCTCCAATACCTTTTTAGGTGCTTTGAAATCTTTATCCATCATTCGCATCATTTTTTCCATCTGGCTATCCATGCCGCTAGCCCCTGATAGTGCAACAGGCGAATCTACAAGCTTAGATGATATTTTGACATCTTCAACCCGTTCGCCAAGGTACTCCTTGAAAACCTCTACTACTGAATCTGGTGCTTTTTTACCTTCTTCATTATCATTATCATCATTATCCGTGGTGTCATCCAGCTCGACGTTTTCGATGCTTTTAAGCTCAAATTCCTTGTACTTGTTTATACCGGGTATAACAAACGGGTCAATTGGATCACCTAATAGTAAAACTTCCAGGTTTCTTTTCTTGAAAGCTTCTAAATGTGGATGATTCTCAGCAGCTTCGTAACTTCCTGCCGTTAAATAGTAGATTTCTTTCTTTTCAGAATCTGCAGTTTCAATATACTCATCAAGCGTTCTAAGTTCCTTACCAGATTCAGAAGTTCTGAACATCAAGAGATCAAGCAATTGGTCTCTATGCTTGAACTCGCTATTGATACCTGTTTTGAACATTGACCCGAACTCATTAAAGAATGACTTGTACTGTTCAGGGTCGTTCTTTTTCATTTCAGTAAGATGCTTTAGAACACGGGAGGCAATTATGTCTTTTATCTTTGCCACTACAGGGCTGTTTTGAGTAACTTCCCTAGATACATTAAGAGGAAGGTCTTCTGTATCAACCACGCCTTTCAAGAACTTAAGATAATCCGGCAGTAATTCTTTAGTGTTCGAAGATATAAAGACGTTTGAAGAATATAAATGCAGATTAGTCTCAAAATCCTGAGCGAAAAGATTAGCTGGGGCCTTTTTAGGTATAAATATGATCGATTTGAAGTTTACGTTTCCTTCAATATTAAGCCACAGATCACTTATCGGATCTTCGTAGTCCTGACTGATGAACTTATAGAATTCATTCAGCTCTTCCTCTTTAACTTCACTTTTACTTCGGTGCCATATAGCTTTTTGGTTATTTACTTTTTCGCCGTTGATATATATCGGGAAATCTACAAACGCAGAATATCTGTTTATTACGGATTTAATCTTCCAGTCTTCAGCAAAATCACTGTCGGAATCATTCAGTTTAAAAGTGACTGAAGTACCGCGGGTTGTTCTATCGGATTCAGTAACTGTAAATCCCTCAGCGCCTTTGGATATCCATCGGAGTGGTTTGCTATCTGCATCAGCTTTTAAAGTATCTATTGTTATCTCGTCGGTAACCATAAACACTGAATAGAAACCTACACCAAAACGGCCTATCATATTCTGGCCGTCTATCTTATCTTTACTGCTTTTCAGACTCTCAATAAACTTAGAAGTACCGCTGGAAGCAATTGTACCTAAGTTGTTGATTAGATCATCCTCATCCATACCGATACCAGTATCTTCTATATGGACTGTTTTTGCTTCCTTATCTATATTGATATCAATTCTCAGTTCTTTATCTAGGTCACGGATAGAAGTATCTGTTAGTTTCCTGAACCTTACTTTGTTCAATGCATCTGAGGAGTTTGAGACTAATTCTCTCAGAAATACATCTTTATTTGTGTAGAGAGAATGAACAAGAATGTCCAATAGCTGTTTCATTTCAGCTTTGAACTGATAATCTTTTTTTGACATGTCAGTTTGAATAATTTATTAGAGTTTTACTTTTTCTGATCTTGCAATTTATGGATAAGAGATTTTTTTTCAAGCGGTTCATCGTAAGTATATGCAAACCACTGGGATGTATTTTCTGGTGAGGGTTTGATATACCGTATAGTTATAACCGTTGCTGCGATAAGGTATAATGTACACCACAAACCTTCTTCAGGCCCGTAATAGCCGCCGAAAAATAAACTATCCGGCCTGTAGGAATGGTAAAGAAGCCCTGGATACTGATTGCCACTGACCGGTAGGCTGAGTACCGAGCCCTGAGTCAAATTCCACCCGAGGTGAAAGGCTACGGGCATAAAAAGTGACTTAGTCACAAAAGCCATAGCAGCAATAAGTACACTTGCCAGAAATGTGTTAAAGCTACCCAAAACACTAGCGTTTGAATTACCAAGATGAGCCGCCATAAACAAGACAGCAAATGCCAAAGTAACTTTCCATTCACCGAAATACTTTACGAGTACAAAGAATAATAAACCCCTGAATACTAGCTCTTCCACAATTGACTGATCCGCTAGAAAAAAGAGATCAGGCCAATAACTACTGGTTATTGATATAGTAAAGCCATCGGAGAATATCATCAGCGCATACGGCAAAAAAAACAATGTACCAATAGCTAATCCCGCAAAAGTATTCTTCAGTGTAAAGCTACTTGGCAATATTCCGCTTAGCCTCGGGTATTTGGTCTCCTCGGTGTTCCAGAAAATCAAGCTCAAGGCTGAAAGTATCAAAGTCCTTAAAAAAGGAATATGGTACAAATAGCCGCTGGCAAAAAGAACCCCTAAAATCAGTATGGCAAACAAAAATGCCTTAAACTTATCATTCATATTGAGTTTGGGTTTAAGGCATCATTATTTTGCAATTACACTACTGTTTAAGTATTGCAATCAATTATTTTGGTTTTCTTTCAATTCTGAAATATGAGTATGTATATACTCTTCCATTTTCATTTCAACTTCGTTATGCTCGGTACCAGTCAGCATATAATTTAGCTGTGGGCAATAAGATGCATACTCGTTGTCGCCTCTTTTACGGATAAGGATTTCATAATCCCACTTGTTTGTACTTTTCGAGATTTCGCTCATGTTTTCAGTTTATATTGTTTAAGTTTTATGTACGACTGTTTTACTCGTATTTCAAAATTACGAATTACAAAACGAAATAGTTAATCTTTGTTGCATATCTTTCGATATAAAATCAAACAAGAGTAAGTGATTAAATAAAATAATGACATGAAACTAATCCCTATCCTATCAGATGAGGACTGTAGAAAAGCTGAAAACTACTTTATCGATACCAAGGAAATACCCGCGGAAGTACTTATGGAGAATGCCGGTAAGAACTTCGCAGAGATTGTCAATGGAAAGTACAAACCAAAGAAAATTATTATTCTACTCGGTAAAGGTAATAATGCTGGCGACGGCGTTGTAGCTGCTCGATATTTAAAGCAGTACCATGATTGCAAAATTACATTTATATGGATGTTTGGCGATAGAAATATGCTCAATAAAGACACTTTGTTATCTAAGTATGCTGCTATGGCCATTGATATTGATGAGTGGGATATTACTGAACTTTCTAAAGATAAGCTTCTCTCGATTATGTCAAACACAGACCTTATAATTGATGCTGTTCTTGGTATTGGCCAAAAGGAGGCTCTGAAGGGTAAGCAAGGTGAGCTTTTTCAAGACATCGTTGATTTTCTGAATAGCCAAAAGATTCCTATCGCTGCTGTTGATATTCCTACTGGAATGAGTTCTGAAACAGGTGAGGTGTTCGATATGAAAAGATGTTTGAAAGCGGATATCACAGTAACTTTTTTATCTAAGAAAACAGGGTTCGTAAAATCACAGAACAAAAATCTGCTGGGCGAGATATTTGTTACTGATTATGGGTTTACAATTGAGAAGTATTATAATCCAATTGCAAAGCATTATGAAAATGGTGAGGAAATCAAATCCCGTTTTTTTGAACTGGCAGATTTAGACGCTCTCATTCCTAATCGGAAATCAGATATACACAAATATGAACTACCTGTGGTAAGCGTAGTCGGTGGGTATTCATCCATGGAGGGTGCGGGGGAATTAAACTGCAGGGCGGCACTTTCAGCTGGTGCTGGTATCGTTAAACAGTTTACCGATAGCCCTAAACCTTTTTCGCCTGAGATTATGAGAACTGATGTTGGAGATAAGAATTTCGATATCAACACCATCACAAACAAAGCTACGGCGATCTTAGTTGGGTCCGGCATGAAGCAAGATGAGCCAATACTTCAAAAACTCGTAAATTTTATTCTGAGCGAAAATATCAATAAACCTTTGGTACTTGATGCCTCTGCGATTGGAATTGCTGATATTTTTTCAGATCAGCCAGTAATAATTACTCCACACATCGGGGAAGCCAAAACATTCTTCAAAGCTGGCAACGAGTTAAATAAACAAGAACTACTTGATTATTTGATTGAAAAATCTTTGGATTTCACCTGTAACACCAACAATATAGTGGTACTGAAATCAGACTGTACCTATATTATCGGCGATGATAAAATTATAGTTGATAGCGAAGGCGGCCCGGAGCTGGCTACCCCAGGATCGGGAGATGTGCTGGCGGGTTTGATAGCCAGTATTATATTTTACCATAACGATATGCTGGAGGGTGTAGCAAAAGCAGTTAGATTGCATTCCTTAGCAGGTCAAATCGCAAAAGAAAAAATGAGCGAGCACTCTGTACTCGCATCCGATATTATTGATGCGGTACCTAATGTATTGAATAATAACAACGGGGATGAGTTATGAAATTTGGATATTGGCTACCGGCCGTTATTTTGGCTTCAGCTATTTTTGTAATGTCGAACCTTCCTAATCCTCCACAACCCGATCTAGGTATGGATTTTGGGGATAAGATATTACATTTTATGACTTATACCATACTTAGTGTTTTTGTTATGATTGGCTTGTATGGCGGGCGGGCACGAGTGGTTGAAAAAAAAATGATAATATTGGGGATTGTCATAACTGCTCTTTATGGGCTTAGTGATGAGATAATTCAATCATTTGTACCAAACAGGATGGCAGAATTCTGGGATTGGGTAGCCGACGCCCTTGGTGCTGTAGCAGGAACTTATGTTTACCGCTATATCTGCCATATCAAGAATTATGAAGAACGAGAATCTAATAAATAAAGCAAATTATAAATGTTCGAGTTGATTTCGGAAGATAATACGAGTAAAGCAAGGCTCGGCAGATTGACGACAGACCACGGGACTATAGATACACCGGTATTTATGCCAGTTGGTACACAAGGAACCGTAAAGGCTATCGAGCAGAGGGAGCTGCACGAAATAGGTGCACAGATAATTCTCGGTAATACCTATCACTTATACCTAAGGCCAGGTATGGAGGTGATTGAGCATTTCGGCGGGCTTCACAAGTTCAATTCCTGGGATAAGCCTATTCTTACCGATTCGGGTGGTTATCAGGTTTTTTCTCTGAAGGAAATCAGAAAGTTGACTGATGACGGTGTAGAGTTTAAATCTCATCTTGATGGTTCCCTGCATTTTTTCTCACCTGAAAAAGTTATCGAAATACAGAAGTCTCTAGGTTCTGATATAATGATGGTATTAGATGAATGCGCTCCGGGAGGATCGGATAGAGATTATATCGAAAAATCAGTAAAACTATCGCTGGACTGGGCGAAAAAGTGTATCGATCATCATAAGTCCACACCTGATAAATGGGGGCACAGGCAATACCTTTTTGGTATTGGGCAAGGCGGTAAATTCCCTGATATCCGCCAAGAATATATAGAGCAGCTTATAGACATGGATTTTGATGGATACTCGATAGGCGGTCTATCTGTAGGGGAACCCAAAGAAGTAATGTATTCGATGACAGATGTATCAACTGATGTAATACCTAAAGATAAGCCAAGATATCTTATGGGTGTAGGTACGCCTCAGGATTTACTTGAATGCATAGAGCGCGGTGTCGATATGTTTGACTGCGTACTGCCTACTCGGAACGCAAGAAACGGCCAGATATTCACTACAGAAGGCAAAGTGAATATCAAAAACGCAAAATATAAATTCAATGATGATAAAATCGATTTTGGGCTTGATAATTATGTTGCTCAGAATTTTTCTAAAGGATATTTAAGGCATCTGATAAACGCAAAGGAAATTCTCGGCCTTCAGCTTGCCTCTATCCAGAATATAGCTTTTTATCAATGGCTTATGGCTGAAGCTAGAAAAGCTATTCGCGAAAACAGATATTCACCCTGGAAAAATGAGTTTTTGAGTAAATGGGAATAAAGCCATAACTTTGTCCTTCTATAAATCTTAATCTCAATTATAATGTTAAATAGCAATATGACTTTTCTTTTCCAGGCAGCTCCAGATGCCGGCAGTCCTTTACCGACTATCGCAATGTTTGGTCTTATTCTACTTGTGATGTACTTTCTTATGATTCGCCCACAGCAGAAAAGACAAAAAGAGCATAAAAATATGCTTGAGACTCTTCAGCCAGGCGATAAAATACTTACAAGCAGCGGTATGGTAGGCGTTATCAAAGGTATGGACGAGCAAACGTTCACAATAGAGATCGCGAGCAACACGCACGTCAAATTTCAGAAATCTGCTGTAACAGGTAAAGCGGACGTACTGGAACAGCCAGTAAAAAAATAATCCCTGCTAAACCTTAAATCACAGAATATAAAAATGAATACCGTTCAGGAAGCTTTAGACGATCTGATAGAAGGTAGAATCATCATTGTGATGGATGATGAAGACAGAGAAAACGAAGGTGATCTGATTTGCTCTTCGGAACTCTGTACACCAGAGATGGTAAATTTCATGTCAACCCATGGCAAAGGGCTTATCTGTGTCTCTATTACAGAGGACAGAGCAAACGAGCTTAAGCTTGAGGCTATGGTTCGCGAAAGCTCGGCTCTGCATGATACTAAATTCACCGTATCGGTTGATTATGTACATGGCACAACAACTGGTATATCATCAAATGATAGGGCAGCTACGATAAGAGCTTTGGCTGACAAAGGAACTGTACCTGATGATATGGCTCGCCCAGGCCATATTTTCCCGCTTATAGCTGCTCCAGGCGGAGTTCTGAGAAGATCCGGCCATACCGAGGCGACAGTTGACCTTATGAGGCTTGCTGGCCTCAAGCCATGCGGCGTTTTATGCGAGATAATCAATGACGACGGCTCAATGGCACGCTTGGATGATATTAAGGTGTTTGCCGCGAAACATGATCTTAAAATCATTACAGTGAAAGATCTTATAGCATATAGGCTTGAAAGAGATTCGCTTATAGAGTTCATATCATCTTCGAAAGTACAGTCAGTCAATTCAGGACAAGAGCATACCTGGGAGATCAGAGCATACGAATCAGTTATGGACGGGCGAGAGCACATGGTGCTAAAGCTCGGTGAATGGGAAAGCAATGAGGAAGTACTTGTAAGGGCACATTCTGAGAATGTACTTGAGAATATATTTGACAGTATGGCCGGTAAACCAAAAGGGAAGCTTTCAACAGCTATCCACATGATTGAAGAAGAAGGCAGAGGCGCCCTTCTTATTATAAGCAGTGATACCAGAATAGGTAAAATCGGTAGCTTTTTGAAAGTCAATAGTTTGATCCAGAGTAATGAGCTGCAGGCTCACACAGGGCTCGGTATGCAAAGGGATGTCAAGGATTTCGGTATAGGTGCCCAGATACTTAGTGATGTCGGGGTCAAAAAGATGAAACTGATAACCAACAGTCCTAAAAAGAGAATCGGTCTTACCAGTTACGGGATCGAAGTGACCGATACGGTAGCTTTTGAATAAGCTGTTACCAATAACGTAAAATTTGTTAACTTTGCTTAACACTTACTTAGGGCATGGCTCATACTTTTATGTAGCCATGCTTATTTTTTTGTTCAATATCAACAGCAGCATTTAAGATGGGAAAAAATCTACTTTCAAAAGAAAGAGTACACGAATTAGAAGCCGAGCTTGAGGATCTAAGGACTCGAGGCAGAAGAGAAGTAGCTAAAAAAATAGCCGAAGCCCGTTCACACGGCGATCTTTCGGAGAACGCGGATTATGATGCTGCAAAAGACGAACAAGGCCTTCTTGAGCTTAGAATAGGTAAGATAGGTAAGATTCTATCGGAAAGCGAGGTTATAAAGTCATCTGATTATCCTGAAGGAAAGGTATATCTGCTTAGCAAGGTAAAGGTTAGGAATAAACAAAACGGTATGGAGATGGTGTATAAAGTAGTGTCTCCTGCCGAGGCTGATTTTGAGCAGGACAAGATCGCCAACACATCACCACTTGGGAAAGCACTTATGGGTAAATCCGTAGGTGATGTAGCTGTGCTTGAAATGCCGAGCCGAAAAACCGAATTTGAGATTCTTGAGATAACCAAGTGATAATCGAGATATTTCAAATTTATTTTCCTGTCGATAACCGGATTATCAAAGTTTAATAGATTTTGATTTACGCTGATTCATATACATCGACGTACTTAGCCGCAGATCTGGAAAATGAATTGTTCTGTCTCATGCCGTTCCTTCTGATTTTGTTCCAATGTTTTTTTGCCTTATAAAGCGATAGTGCTCTGTGAACGGCGTTCATCATGTCTTCTGCATTATAGCTGTTGAATACAAAACCGTTACCTTGTTTTTTCTCAACATCATATTCGAAAACAGTATTTGCAAGGCCTCCCGTACTTCTGACAATTGGTACTGTGCCGTATTTAAGCGAGTACATCTGGGTCAGCCCGCAGGGTTCGAATCTAGAAGGTATCAGGAAGTAGTCGCTCCCAGCTATTATTTTATGAGCTAACTGTTCGTTATAACCGATTTCTGTAAAAACAATTTTCGGATACTTGTGCCTAAGATAATGGAAGAATTCCACGAATCTTCTTTCTCCAGAACCAAGGAGTATGAAATTGATCTCCCCTTTAGTCAGCAGATCCTCAATTTTATTTATAACAAGATCAATACCCTTATGCTCAGTAAGCCTTGTTACCATTCCAATAAGGGGTAATTCAGAATTTCTCAACCCGGCGATATCAAGTATATCAAGCTTGTTCTTTTCTTTCTGATCTATGTTCTTGATAGAATATCTTTTGTGGATATGGTTGTCGGTTTCCGGAGACCATACATCATAGTCCACACCGTTGAGAACGCCTATTAAATCGTCCCCTTTGGATTGCAGTTCATCATGAAGAGTCTCGCCATAGTAATTCATTTTGATTTCATCTGCATAATTAGGGCTTACTGTAGTTACCTTATCGGCAAACATTATCCCCACTTTCATCGAATTAACTATTCCGTAATGCTCGAACCAGCTCTCTTTATAGAATTCTTTCATGCCGAATGTGGAATAATCCATAGCCCTGTATTGATTGTATTTACCCTGATATGATAGATTGTGGATGGTGAAAATGCCTTTTGTTCCAGCAAAACGCTCTTCATTACTGTAAATACGTTTCAGGAAGGGCATTACAAAGGCACAGTGATTATCATGAGCATGGATGACATCAGGATTTATATCCAAGGCTTTGCAGGCTTCAAAAATAGATCTTGAGAAAAAGATAAACCTTTTATCATTGTCAAAGTATTCGCTGTCTTCACCGTAAATACCTTTTCGTTTGAACAGAATGTCATGTTCAATAAAGTAGTACTTTGGTGATCCCGAGGTTGTATCTACTCCATCGTATCGGAGAAGATGAGCATAGTCAGTCCCCATGCCAATTGGCACATTAAGTGTGAGGAAAGTTGGGTTCAGCTCATGTCTGTCCCTATCTATGATGCCGTAGTTTGGCATAAAGCAATAAACATCATGCCCAAGGCTTGCCAGCCCTTTGGCCAGTGATGAAGTGGCATCTGCAAGCCCACCTGATTTGGCAAAAGGAACAAATTCAGCAGAGACTAGTACGATTGTCATATCAACCTAATTCTTATTGAGTTCTTTTTCTACGATTACTTTGTAATTCGGATATAAGGAATCCAGAAAAGAAATATCCTTTTCTCTATCGAAAAAAGCGAATACAGATGAACCACTCCCCGACATCATAGCAAGTACTGCACCGTTATGATATAATGATCTCTTTAATTCAGCTATTTCGGGATGAGTTTGAAAAGCGTATTTTTCGAAATCGTTGAACAGCATGTTGAGAATACTAGGATTTTCATCAGAACGATAAAGAATAGTCCTGAAATCTACTGTTTTAGGCATAGTTCCATCTCTACCTAATGCTTTATAAGCTTCGGCGGTTGATATATGTATGCCAGGATTGACTACTACGATTTTGTGTTTAGCCTGCCAAGCAATGTATTCAAGTTTTTCTCCGCGGGATAAACCAATTGCGGCACCATGCCTTAAGAAAAAAGGAACGTCGCTACCCAGAGCCTGAGATATAATGTGTAAGTCAGTATTGGTAACATCTGATTTCCAAAGAGACTTAAGGGCCAGAAGAGTAATAGCCGCATTAGCGCTACCACCGCCCAGGCCGGCACCAGCCGGTATATTCTTTTTCAGAGTGATCTTAGCGCCAAGCCTTTTGCCATCTTTTTTTTGTAACTTAGCAGCGGCTTTATAAACAAGATTATCTTGAACATCGATATTCATACCAATGGTATCGACAATAAGATCGTCACTTTGTTCGATAGTGATTTCGTCGTATATATTTATAGGATAAAAAACAGTATTTATATTGTGAAAACCGTCTTTCCTTTTATTCAGCACCTGTAAGCCAAGATTGATCTTAGCCGGTGATAATACCTTCATATACTACCTGATTTTAGTTGCCCAAAGATACCCAAATAACCTATAAACATGAAATAATGAGAAAGAGTATTCATCTTCTTTCATTATTGATACCTTTGATATATGTATTTGTGGATAAGCAGACAGCAATTGTAGTCCTTGTGCCATTCACAGTGTTCAGTTATCTGTTAGAGCTATTCGGAAAAGAAGGTTGGCCACTTGAGAAGTTCTACACAAAGACTTTCGGTTTTATGCTGCGCCCTCATGAGATGAGAAAGGAGTGGTATATGGTCAACGGAGCCACATGGGTTTTAATTTCAGCCACAGTAGCCGTTTTACTTTTTTCTAAAATAGTGGCTATAACCGTATTTTCTATCCTTATCATAAGCGATATGGTAGCGGCACTTATTGGTAGAAGGTACGGCAAGCGTAAACTATTCGACAAATCAGTGGAAGGCACGGCCGCTTTTATTATCTCAGCAGCTCTTATAGTAGTTGGTTTATACGGCATTTTCGATCTTAATCTTATCTTTCTCATAGCCGGGGTATTCGGCGGTACAGTTGCTGGTTTGGTTGAAGCCGCATCAGTAAGCTTGAAACTTGACGATAATCTTTCGATACCTTTAAGTGCGGGTATAGTGATGGAGTTATTCAGGCATTTGTTGGGCGGCTTTGGTTGGGTTGATACCTATACAGCATTTTCAGCTATAGAACTTTTGCCTTATTTGCCCGATATACCATATCTACCAGAGTTATGGGATTTGGATATTATTTTTAAGGCATTAACTTTATAGTTGCTACATGACAATAGATTTAAGATCTGATACTTTTACAGTTCCTGATAAAGGAATGAGAAAAGCGATGGCCGAAGCAGAAGTAGGGGATGATGTATTCGCCGAGGATCCAACGGTAAATAGACTTCAGGAAAAAATAGCCAGTTACTTTGGTAAAGAATCATCTCTTTTTGTACCAAGCGGGACGATGGGCAATCAGTTAGGCCTAAGAGTGCATACAAATGATGGCGATGAAGTACTGACAGAAAGCCAAGCCCATATCTTCTATTATGAAACCTCGGCACCGTCTATAATTTCCCGCTTGCAATTAAGAACCCTTGATTCCCAGAATGGTGAAATCCCTATCGCGGCTTTAAATGCCGCAAAGCGTACCGATGAATATTATTTTCCTGAAACTATTCTACTATCCCTAGAAAGCTCCCATAATAGGCATGGCGGTTATCCGCTAAGCAGAGAATATATGAATGCCGCATCTGGCTGGGCACATCAAAACGGTATTAGTACACATTTGGACGGAGCCAGAATATGGAACAGTATTATATCATTAGGTGTTGACCCTAAGGAATATGTATCAGGTTTCGAGACCATAAGTGTTTGCTTTTCAAAAGGTTTGGGTGCGCCTGTAGGCTCCGCACTCGTAGGGAGTAAAGCTCATATCAGAAAAGCCTTGAAGTGGAGAAAGATATTGGGCGGTGGGATGAGGCAGGCTGGTATTGTCGCTGCTGGAGCAGAGTATGCCTTTGATAATAATCTGCAGAAGCTTGAAGAAGACCACAAAAAAACTTATAGTATAGCAGAAGCGATATCTGATCTTGATCTAGTTAAAATAGATATGAATGCTGTTAAAACTAATATTCTGAGATTTGAGATCAAAAATACCGATCCCGTTATCTTTTTACAAAAATGTAAAGATGACGGTTTGCTGTTTATGGGAACGGGAAATCAAAGTTATCGTATAGTATTACATCATCAGATAACAGATGAAATGGTAGATAAAGCAATAGAAATTTTACGCAAAAATATCTCAGAATGAATATTCTAGTTTTTAACTGGCAAGATATTAAAAACCCACAGGGCGGTGGAGCAGAGGTGCATTTCCACGAGATATTTAGACGTATAGCTGCGCAGGGGCACAATGTAGATCTGTATTGCTGTTCTGTTTCTGGTATGCCAGGTGAAGAGATAATTGACGGTATAAACGTTCATAGAGAAGGCTCAAGAAATACTTTCAATTACCTTGTTCCCAAATTATATAAGAAAGCTACAAAGGCTAAAAAGTATGATATCGTTATAGATGATGTGAACAAGATTCCGTTTTATACCCCACTTTATGTCAGGGAACCGCTTTTAGGCATAAGCCATCATTTCTTTGGTAAGAGTATATTTGAAGAAGCAGGGCTGGTATCCGGCAGCTATGTATATCTGGCTGAAAAGCTGATGCCTGTTCTTTATAACAAAACTCCATTTGCTGTAGTATCAGAATCAACTTTATACGACTTCAAAGATAGAGGTTTTGATACAACAGAATACAGAGTAATCAAGAACGCAATCACTCAGTCAGAATATCCGATGGAGATCGGAAAAAAGAATGCTGAGTTTACTATTACTTATTTCGGCAGGCTCAAAAAATACAAGTCAGTTCAACACTTAATTTCTGCCTTCTCAATTCTAAATCAGGAATACGATAATCTCCGCTTGGATATAATAGGGAAAGGAGACTATAGAGATACATTGGAAAAACAGGCAAAAGACCTTGGAATTTCTGAGAAAACTACCTTTCACGGTTTTGTAGATGAAAAAAAGAAAATAGAGCTTTTATCGAATTCCCACGTAGTAGTTAACACTTCTATGAAAGAAGGGTGGGGGATAACGAATATAGAAGCCAACGCTTGCGGCACTCCTGTTGTAGTGGCAGATGTACCAGGGTTAAGGGATAGCCTTGATGAAGGTGTATCGGGTTTAAAATACCAATATGCTCATGTGGAAGGGTTATCAAACCAAATTGAAAAATTAATAACTGACAATGCTTATTTGAAAAAACTCAGTCAAGGTGCTCTATTATGGGCAGCTACATTTGACTGGGATGATTCCGCCAAACAAATGCTCGATATGATAAAGAGCGTGATAAACGTAAACAGACCTGGATTATAGTATCAAAAAACAATCAAGCAGATTCAAATTTCTATGAATATCTTTCTCAAAATCATTTCTCTAATATTCTTTTCCGTTTTGATCCAATCGTGTGGGGAAGCCAGTGATAACTCGCATGATCTTGAACTTGTGAATGATGAATCTTTGATTATTGAGGGTAATGATCGTAAAGATGATTCATACAGCCTTACCGCTGATGTGGGTGAACACAGACAAAATGCTATTACCCGTACTGTAGCAGCTGCCTCAGATGCTATTGTGGGTATCAATGTAACCGATTATAAAAGAACTTATGCATTTAGTAAACGGGACGGATGGGGAAGATGGAGGGATATCTACAGGAAGAGGGCAGTTAAAGGGCTTGGTTCAGGCTTTATCGTATCCGAGGATGGGTTTATTCTAACAAACCATCACGTAGCAGGTGAAGCGGAAGAGATTATTATTACCATGACAGATGGAAGTACCCATAAAGCCAGGGTAGTAGGAAGCGATAGGGTTACTGATATCGCACTTCTTAAAATAGATGCGGAAACGAAATTACCGTATCTAAAATTCGCGGATATGCAGGATATCATCGTTGGGGAGTGGACTATTGCTTTCGGGAATCCTTTCGGTTTGTTTGAAACCAACTCTAAACCTACTGTTACAGTAGGTGTGGTATCCAATTATGATGTGAATTTTATTCACGAAGAGGATAACGAGCTTATAGTATATAGGGATATGATCCAGACTGATGCCGCGATAAGCTCTGGTAACTCCGGCGGTCCTTTGCTGAATGCAGACGGCAGAGTCATAGGAATGAATACCACGATCTACTCTACATCGAACTCCCGCATGGGATCAGGTAGTATAGGTATTGGGTTTGCGATACCAGCACACAGGATACTGAAGATAGTTGATCTTATCAGATCAGGTAAAACTATCGATAGAGATTTCATTACAGGTATGAGAGTAAGAGAACTTGATTATGAGATTAAAGACTTGCTGGAGGTGGAAGAAACTACCAGAGGTGTAGTTGTAAGTACGATTTATCGGGATACACCTGCTTACTATGCAGGCTTACGGGCTGGCGATATTATTACTTCTATCGATGGTACTACAATACTAAAGGCTGAAGATTACAACGTCATCATATTCGATGGTATAGTAGGCGATGAACTTCCCATGTCCGTTATCAGAGATGGTAAAACAATTAACCTCAAGCTACGACTAACTAAATAAAATTAATTATAAAAATAAAACTTATTGACTGATACAGATATAAATAGCGAAGACACATCAAATAACGAATCGCGAGAATCAATAAGTTCTGGCGAACTCAGTAATTCCAATCTGCCCAAAAGTACTTTATCGGGAACCGGTCTGGTAAAGAAATATGGGAAAAGGACAGTTGTTAAAGGTGTTGATCTGAATGTTTCACAAGGTGAATGTGTTGGACTTTTAGGGCCTAACGGTGCCGGAAAGACAACTACATTCTATATGATTACAGGCATGGTAAGGCCGACAAAGGGGAGGGTTAACATAGATGACAAGAAGATAACGCGTAAAGCGATGTACAAAAGATCAAGGTTGGGGATTAGCTATCTTCCTCAGGAAGCCTCAATATTCAGGAAGATGTCAGTAGCCGATAATATTATGGCTATACTAGAACTACAGGGTTATAACAGGGCCGAGAGAAAACGACGATTAGAGGAACTGCTCGAAAAATTCAATATCACCCACATAAGAGATAGTAAAGGATTTATGCTTTCAGGGGGTGAGAGAAGACGTACTGAGATTGCCAGAACACTCGCATCCGATCCGAAGTTCGTGCTTTTGGATGAACCTTTCGCGGGTATCGACCCAATTGCTGTAGAAGATATTATGGAAATAGTCAAAACCTTAAAACATGATAATATCGGGGTTCTCATAACCGACCATAACGTTCATGAGACCTTATCGATAACCGATAGAGCTTATATTCTTATAGACGGAAATATCTATGTTTCCGGAACTGCTGAAGTTATTGCGAGTAATGAGGAAGTCAGAAAAAGATATCTGGGTGAAAACTTTTCACTTGAAAGGTATTGAGTCTTTACTCATAAGCTTAAAATACTTAATTGACAGCTATTAGATTACTGTTACTTCTTCTTACCAAAATAAGATCTGATAATTAAAGCACCCAGCAATACCAAAGCAATAGGGAACACTATCTTTCCGTAAAGTGCTATGTATTCTTTAATGGTATCGATATTATCGGCGAATTTTATACCAAGATATAGAAGGATCGCATTCCAAATAGCCGCACTTATTGCGCTTAATGCTGTTGTCTTTTTAAGATTTAACCTAGTCACACCAGCAAAAAATGATATTACAGCTCTAGTACCGGCCAAGAATCTATTGGCTATTATAATACCGTAACCATATTTCTGGAACCATTCTGTAGGCTTTTCTAGAGAATCCCTGTTTATAAACTTGAATCTCTTACCATCAATAATTGCGTCGCCAGTGTTTTTTCCTATAATGTACATAGTAACAAAACCAATAGTCGAACCCAAGGTGCATATAATAAGTAATTCGGTAAAACCGATGTCTTTAAAAACAATCATAGTGCCTATGAACAATACAACGGCGTCGCTGGGTGAAGGGGGTACGATATTCTCGATAAATGTTGCTACGAACGCTATTACCAAAACCCATGCATAGGGAACTTGTAGTAAGGTCTGTTGAGTCCAATCAAGAATCTGGATCGGTAACTCAGAGAAAATTTCAAACATGTATATTATCTCTTAGAACTTATTATCCTGGCGATGTAAGGTTCTAGCCAGAGCGATAAAAAAGCAGCGAAAATGCCTGCTATCACATCTACAAGATAGTGGTATTGAAGATATAAAGTAGAAAAGATGATCAAAAAAGTTATCACACCTATCAAATGCTTGTACTTTATGTTGAACCTATAGGCAAACCAAATATTTACAATACTCATCATAGTATGGCCACTTGGCATACAGTCCTTGTTTACTTGGGATATTGCTAGCGAAGGGTCGGAAATGCCTCCTCCAGAGTCTATGATATGCCGAATGTAATCGGTAAAATATAATCCAGGTAGGGAATCATACAAAGTAGAGAAATCACCCACCATAAACCTCGGCCCTATAGCTGGGAAAAGAATATAGCCTATGTATGACAAGTAAAAAGCGAAAATGATATTACGTATAAATAAGTCAAAATCATTATGAGTATGATTTCTGTATAGAATGATACCTTGGAATATCATTGCTGGGAAGAATAGAAAATAAGCTATCTGTAGCGTTTCAGTAATTATGGGATGTGTTAAGCCTGTTGCTATATCGGAGATGTTATTACCAAGAAACATCAAGTCTAACCTGATAAGGGTATCATCAACAATATCAGGATTCAAAATATCTATGATATCGAAAATCTGAGAATAGATAACGAATACCGATACGGCTAATAATATATTGCGGAGTAAATATGTGTAATGCCGTTTACTTTTGGAAGCAAAATAGGCTGTTATAATTATAAAAAGCGTAAGAAAAGTATTTAATCCGAGGAAGTAGAAAGGATTGGCGAGGTCTCCCCAAAACAGAAAGCATACAATGATATAAAAAAATACCATTGATAACGAATACTTCTCAGGTATTGTAAAAATAGCAGTGTTGCCGGATCCGAAGACTTTTGAAAATCTATCAAACGCCATCATCATTTATGATATTATGAAGAGTGATAAAATCTTTGACTGTTAGATTCTCAGGCCGCTTTGTTTTGTATTGAGGAAAAATATCTGATTCGATTATCAAAGGATACTGTTTTAAAGTATTGCCTAACTGCTTTCTACGTTGCGAGAAAGCATTTTTAATGATCTCCCAATAAAGTTTTTTGTTGAGGTTTGGTTGATTGGCTTTAGGTGTAAGCTTTATAACACTGGACCACACTTTAGGCTTAGGGTAAAAACAATGCGGCGATACATCAACTACTTTTTCTATGTCAAAAAAAGTCTGAAGAAGAACCGTTAGTTTTCCGTAATCTTTGTTGTTGGGCTTAGCTAATAGCCTTTCAGCTACTTCTTTCTGGATCATTATAACAGCTACTGAGATATTCTCAATATTGTCATAAAGATAGAACATAATCTGACTTGAGATATAGTAGGGTAGGTTGCCTATTACTTTGCAATTAGCAGTCAGCCCGTCATATTTTAATATATCATGATTTATGATATTAATATTTTCAAAGCTTTTATACTTTTTCTCAAGTAGCTCTACAGATCTTTTATCTATATCTATAACTGTAAGTTCAATATCCATTCGCACGAGATGATCTGTAATAGCGCCTTCCCCAGGGCCTATCTCTATAACCTTATCTTTCGGCTGAATCCCCAAAGCCTCTACTATTTTTAGCTGGATATTCTTATCCTGCAAAAAATTCTGGCCGAGGGATTTGATAGGTTGTAGTTTTGACATATTATTCTTTAGAGTTCGCGTTGAAAAATTCGCGAAGCCTTTCAGAACCTTCACTCATAGCCTCTGATACTACTTTGATGTCTGCTACAGTCAGCATAAAATTGGTATCACCTTCCCAACGCGGCAGTACATGGTAATGAAGGTGCCCTGGCACCCCTGCGCCGGCTGCACTACCCATATTCACACCGATATTCACACCCTGTGGCTTATAAAGCTCGCTGAGCGCTTTTACCGATAATCTGACTAGGGCGTTAATCTCGTCAAAAGTATTCTTTGTCAGCTGAAGCAATTCCCCATTGTGTTCTTTAGGGGATATAAGTAAATGCCCATTGTTATAAGGATATTTGTTCATAATGACAAAAGCATAAGTCCCTATATGTACTACCTGCGGGTTATCGAATCCAGCTATTACTGCATCACATAAAAAACAGCCAGTATCACTGATTTTATCTTCAACTTTGAATGAAGTAATATATTCGTTTCGCCAGCTAGACCAAAGGTTTTTCATAGATATAAAAAATCCGAACCGCATTAGCAGTCCGGATATTGAATTGTTATTGTATATGTTTATTTATATACCGAATCTAACATCCACTCCAATTTGTACTGCTGATACAGTCCAGTCAATGTCATTTACGTTAGTAAGACCTAAATTATAATTAAGGCTTGGTACAAGAAGGAAACCAGCTTGTGGTACGTTCCACTCGTACTGCACCCCAAATTTAAGGCCGAATCTAGTACCTGATGCATTATCAATTTCTTCCACTCCATCTAAATCTAGATTCCTGGTTTGCGGGTCGATAAATTCAGGATTATTGATATCATAATCGGAAAATTGAAAGTCAGCTGAATCATCTCCAGTCAATTGAAGAAGTCTGGTTTCATTAGCTGCCATTATTAAATCAACTGTTGGACCAGCAACCAATCCAAAGCCATCAAATAAATTATATTTATACTGAGCTTCGAATGTAACCATACTGTAATCTAATTCAAGAGAACTATTAGCTTTAGATAATGTGGTACCGCCAGATGTTAACGCTACAGGATATTCAGGCATATCCACATTAAAACTAGCTGGCATTGTATTGTAAAGTACTCTCGTTATGATTGACTGATTGGAGTTTGTAACGCTACCTATGATAAACTCAGCAGTAAATCCAGCAAAGAAACCAGTATTACCACCATCGGTAAAGCTTTCACATAAACCTTCTGCTGGATTGCCGCCACCTCTTGTCTGGGTAACCTGTAAATCAGTGGAGTGTGATACTAAATTCAGACCAGCAGCTGGACCAATTAGGAATTTGTTTCCCGTCTGTTTAGGAGCGAGTGGGTCATCGAGTTGTGCGTTAGCTGCTATAAATCCAGCCAGTCCGATGATAAACAGTGGTAGTAGTCTTTTCATGTAAAGCCTTAATTAGTTATTGATATTTTTCTTGATAATGTATTGGAGTATGAGTTATAAGTTACTATATACACTCCATTAGATAAACCGTCTAAAGTGATATTAATTACACTTTCTCCTTCAGAAATGTATAATTGTTCACTTTGTACCATTTTACCAGTTATATCTATAATGTTCAGATCAGCAATATGATCAACATTAGCGATACTATTTACCTCTATAGTTTTACTATCCCTGCGGTAGTTAAAATCTATAGCTGACAAGTTATCAAAAAATCTGAGAGTACGCAAGCTATAAGCACATACAGGGTCAATTTTTAATGTATATGTTGATAATTCTGGGTTGAAGCAATCGGATATATCAAAATCAAGGCTTATAGGCGTAACTAAATCGATACCGAGAAGCACTGTGTAGGTTTGATCAAAGTATATATCGTCCGCACCTGAATCAATAATCAAACCTGCTGGGATTTCAAAGACTACACTGCCGCCTTCTTCTCTGTGCGGCACTTCAATAACCTGACCGCCAACATTGATAGCAGTTGAGTTACCTTTAAGCTTAAGATTAATGAAATCATATTCTAGCCTAAGTACGATGATCTCTTCAGAGAACAATCCAAAGTCATGGGAAAAATCTATCGAGTAACCTATAGCTACATCGCTACCGATCTTCGGATACTGATCTTCATTGTTCAACAAAATCGTTTTATATTCTATATCTACTGTAGGGAGTGTAGGTTCTACATCAAACGATACCGATAAAACCGTGTCGATGGTAATAACCCTTCCCGAAACTATTGTATCAAAGGTAGCTGGAAAACTTATTATGCCTTCACACCGGTCATTTGATTTAGCTTTAACAGCTATCGGAACACTCTCAAAACCTTGCGATATTCTGGGATTCCAATCCACAATTACAATATCCTCGCAACCTTCTAGGGTCATTTCTCCAATAAATGTACCAGGATTTACTACGATATCCAAGCTATAATTACCTTCTACACAAGAGATGATTTCCTCCGTATCGATATTTACTTCGGCTGAAATTGACGGTATTGGATTTGCAGTAGCTGTGATTATAGTTGTATCTCGCCTTTCAGTTCTGCCATATCCAGCATCACTCACCAGTTCTATCTTCATTTCCTGTAATCCGCTGGTTGATGGCTGAAAACTGACAAGTTCATTTATAACAGATTCTGGAATTATAGTGCCAGTATATGATAAAACAGCATCTGCGTTGATATCATTTATATCCAAAATATTAAGAGAATTGATAATTATACTGTCATTGCCCTTCAAAGCAAATAAATCTACATACTCCGAGTATTCATCATTTACAATAAACTCCCCTAAATCATAAACATAGCTTTCTATCTCAGGCTCTATACCTTCGCACTGGAAACTGAAAACTACTGTATCGTGATACCAAATATCATTATATTCAGGATCCACTACGAAATAGTAATTCTGAGTATATGGCCCTGGCCTGTTCGGAATAGCCTGAACGTTAAAATCAAGCGAATTTCCCTCAGAAACAATCGGGTGGTCCACCGGTAGGCTACTGCTTTCAAACTGTGACTCAAGAATCGGAATGTCGGTACCTACATAAACCAAATCACCTTCGTAATCACCGATATTTTCCATCTGAAACTGATGAGAGAGAGCTCTGCCGGTTCGTACCATACCGAAGTTGAATGTATAACTTTCAAAGGTAGGTTCACCAGCAATTCCCATTATGCTATCAACTAACTCCAAACCTATAGAGTCGATTACATTAATGGTGATTTGATGGTTGCCCCTAGCGGAAGGAGTATAGCAGATAGGTATTGAAAGGGTCGATTCAGCATCTAGAATCATAGGAAACAAACCTAAGGTATCAATAAAGAAATCGTCGGTATCCTCAAATTCTAAACCCAAAAGAGTATTTTGGATATTGCCGTCATTTACAATCTCAATCTCATCGCATAACTGATCTGCTACTCGGATTTTGGGGAAAGCACTTACTATTAACTTAGCACCCGGAGCCTGTACCGAACCCCTGATCTGTTTAGTTACTGTTAAGCATCCGAAATCATAGCTGACACTATCAATTAAGTCATCCACAGCGAGTGAAGAATCCACCAAGCAGTAGGAAACATATATTGTTTCGTTCGGCTCGAGAATTCTACCTACCAAATCCTCTGGGCTGGTAGTGATTCTTTCTGGATTGGGCAGGTCAACTTCAACTATTTCAATTGGATAAGGGTTGTTGTTGGTAATCATATCCAGCCTACAGTCGATTGATCCTATATTATATTCCCCGAAATCAAACTCTTCTGTTGTTCTTATCCTTTGACCTTGCAAAGTTGTTGACCAAGTGTATCTTTTTCCAAGTTCGTTTACTATCTCAAGTTCTATAGTACCGTCGGTAGAAGTGTTAATAAGCTTCCCACTTAATTTGACGTTTAGACCAAAAGGCTCATATTCTAAAACATATTCTACATTATCGAGAGTTTCTTCGTTGATGTCCACCCAGGCAATATTTACAGGCTCTCCCTCCTCCGTTGAGTTGAAATTTACCTCAAACTCAAAACACTCTTCTTCATATTCCTCTACAATCTCAGATGTATTGAATTCTATAGAACCATCCGCACCAGTTAGATTATGAGCGTAAGATGCCTGCGAGGCCACTCCATAAGCGTTGGCTGAGAAAAAACCCTCATCACAGATTAGAGTATTCAGCCCTGAATCTGACTCTATTACCACATAACTATGTAGTGCATCCAAGGGATAAAAATCGTATGTGTCCTGAATCAGCTCATCATTATATCTCAAGGTAGCTATCGCGTTGTTGGAGCACACGATACCTAGATAGTGATACTGCATCGTATTTGGTATCCATGGCTGATAAAAATAGAGATAATTTGATGTAGGAACCGATAATAGTGCGTTCAAGAAAGCAGGGTCATGTAAATCATTTGACATATTATCTTCATCTCTGACCATAACCTGCATAATAGAAATAGGATTATCGGCCTGCCATATAACTGGTTTATGATACCTGTCGAAAGTAATTGAGTTGCCTGCCGCCAAATTAGTCAGATTATCTGTGCCGTTATGCCGTGCTATGATTTCTGTGTTTACATCGGCAATTACCTTGTAATGTGTTTTCGGCAGGAGTGGGGACGTACCAAGAGCAAAAGGAACGGTGAAATATTCAGTTTTCCAGAGTTTCTTCGGTAATAGCATTTCGGCTAAATGATCTTTTGAAGTAGATCTGCTATAACCAGCATAATTTGTAGCTGACCTTTCATGCCCGGAGATTACACCTATGGGTTTATCAGCGAATATATTAAGGCCCGTTATATCGTTTGTACCCCTTGCACCTGATGCGGGTTCTATTACAAAGGTCTCGTTTTGGTTGAGTATTATCTGAGAAGTACGGCCAGCAACTGTACCATCATCCAGATTGACTGGCGAATTGTATCTAACAACAGTTTGATTTTCATTCGCTATTATCAGAACCTGCCCATGCCTGTTGATACTATAGAAAGGATTTGGATCTGGATCATCGGGCGGGATTAGGTTTTCATAACTATCTATAGGCATCGAGAAAGCTGCATATTCATTGCCCCATTGATCAAGTGGCAATACTGCATAAGAATCCATAGACTGGGTTAAGTGATTATAACAGTAAACCAAAACAGGAAACTTGGAGACTACACGTATAGATTTGCTCCTAACTCTAGAAGCTTCTGTGGCTTCCAGATTATTGTTGGCATTGATCAGCTCGGTTTCACCGCGGTTTAGAGTATATAATTCCTGGGTTCTGTTGTAGTTATCGATAACAGTGATCTCATTGTTATCATAGGGCGATGTGATGGAAAAGGATAATATCAATGAGGCAAGTTTGCCCTCTGAGTTTATCTCATTCTGCATAAAACCGAAAAGAAACTCCTTACCTTCCAAACTACTAGATACTATCTGCCCCTTAGGAACTAAACGCTCCTGACTAGTAGCCAGACAAAAGGTAAGTATTAAGTAGAAAAAAGTAGATACAAGTTTCATAGGCAAGTAATTTGTTGATTGCTTCCTATGAAAATAACATATAATTATGAATTAATTGACAGATTGTGTGAAAAAAAGTGCACAACCTTAGAAAATGCTAATTTTACTCGGGTGGTTCTCTTTGTTCTGGCCTTTCAGGAGTCCATCTAAACCCGGGTAGGTTTTTCTCTGATGGATTCGGCCTTACATCATCTTCAGGGAATAATACACCCTCATTTTTCGGGGGATCAGTAGAATAGTGTATATCTGTAATCTCATTATCAGAAAATATAATCTCAGCTTTCTCCGATGAAATCTGAAGCGCCCCATCCGGCTTCCCCTCATCTATAAAGAACAGAAGTGACTTAGTCTTATCGAATGCCTGGATACGATCTATCTGCCTGTCAAAAAAATCAAGATCAATGTATTCACCTGTAAGGTGGGTTTTCCTGTCCATGAACAAGGAATCCTGCAATACAACCAGAACCGCATCCCTATAACTTTGAACATCTTTCAGATTATTATCTTCGGTAACGTTCAGCACTATGGAATCCCCGTAGAGCTGGCTGTCAGCATACCATATTTTGGGGTCTTCTACAAAGCTGAAAAAATTACGATCCTTGAAATAAGTACCTGAATTGCAACCAAGCGAAAGCTCTTCTTTAGTTACAACCACATTATCATCAAATAGGTATTTTTCATCAAATGGTTCTCTATATGCTCTCATCGTATCTGATGAAACACTTAGAGTATCATAGAGGAATTTATCAAACTTAATCTCGGACTCTGTTTCTGAGTTCTCAATGAAAAGTGGATTTACTCCTACAGTATCTATCTGATAAAGTAGGGGATCACCCAACGCAATCGTATAAAATATATCTGGGTAATACTCTACAGAATCTGAATATAGTATGGTATTGGAGAACTTTCCCTGAATTTTGACATTGCCATAGCCGTAGCTGTTTCTAGTCACTTTCTCGTATCGGATGTAATCCGCATCAATCATCACAGAGTCATCTTCGATAAATACATCATCTCTGAACTCGGCTATTTTAGGTTCGCCGAAATACACCCCGCTTTCGGCGGTGAGTTCTGTTTTGCGGTCAACTATCCTAACATCCCCAGGTGAGGTACTTACTTTAGTATCACCGTTATACTCTAATTTATCAGTAAAAAGGGTAAGGGTTTCCTGTATCAGCCTTACATTACCTGTCAAGATGCTTTCGTTGGAATTGGGGTAGTAAATGGCATTGTTACACTTTATAGTTATGTTATCCTGCCTTAGGATAACATTTCCCGATAGCTCTTGTATAAACTCCTCATCGGTTTTTATGCCGCGTCTCAAATCAGCCTCGTAATTAGGCCTGTTCTGAGCGTTAGAGCTTATAAATGTAAACATTATAAGAATTATGGTGATAGAATTATTCATCTATCTGCAAGGTTTGATTTGTACCGTATTCATCATTTGATATGGAACTTAATGTATCTATTTCAATATTTTCAGAAGGATCAACCTTCGAACCTTGGTTTGGGGAGTTTTCAATATCCGCCTTGAGGCTAACCAGCGTTCTATCAAAAAGTACTTCCCATTCATTTGTATAATTGAGAGCGAATCTCAAAATAGGATTCCAGCCCACATCATTATGATGTTTCCATGTTACTTGCGTGCCTTCGCCTTTATCCTCAAAATACATATAACCGTAATCGAAATCATCGGGTTGATTAGCATATTGATATATGAATCTAATATGTCTGTCCTTATCTGTAGAGTCTATTACTATACTGCCGGAAATATCAGCTAAGCCTGTCCAGATAAGACTATCACGAACTCCGTTCCGGGTATGGACGGTATTGGTGATGTTGGTATCGAGTACCTGCCAGCTCTGCCATGTATCAAGATTGATAACATGATCATAAACCTTGTCTCTATCTTCATTTATATAGATAGTGTTCTCACTTTTGAATTCACTTGGCAGAAACCAAGCAAAGACTAAAAACCCAAGAAGGACAAAAGCTACTATTCCGCCTATAATTCTCAGAACTGTCATAACAGAAACCTTGTTGTCATCGTTATCATAGCTTAGATACGATTTGATAAAAGATATAATTCAAGATGCGCAAATTACTTATTCCAATACTTTTAACTCTATCACTTTTTGTTAATACTGCAGACGCGCAGGATATAATATATCAGAAACTGACTATAGCGAACTCCTACATGGATGAGCTGGACTATAAAAGGGCAAGTGAGATCTATAATGAAATATTATCTGAAAGATTTGTCCAGGAAGCTTACGAAGGTCTTTCCAAGATATATTACCAAGAAAGAATATACGATGATCTTTATCTTATTACTGAGAACGCTTTGGATAACTCCAAACCAAATGAATATAGGATACAGCTTCTAAGTTTATTGGGCGAGATAGATTATAAGCAGAAGAGAATCGATAAAGCTGATAGTCTTTGGGATTCGGCTTTGGAGATGTATCCGCTTTCCATGAATACATATAGTATAGTAGCTGACGCACAGACAAGGTCTTCCGCTTTTGGTAAAGCCATTGAAACGTTAAGATTAGGTAATAAAAAGCTGGAAGGTAATCTCTATTCAGACAAGATCCTCAAACTACTAGTTAGTGCTCAGGATTACAAGTCCGCATTGCCGCTAATACTTGAGGATCTAGAAAAATCAAAGAATCTCAATACTGCTATAGGAAGGCTTTATCCATTTATGTCACTCGGCCCGGAAGCTCAGACTTTCATCGGCGATGCCATAGAATCCAAACATGATTCAAGAGATAATATACTTTATACCGATTTATATCTTTGGTTTCTCAAAACCGATCAGCAGTTTGATAAGGCTATTGAAGTCGTTGAAAAGATTGATGATCTTAAAAAATCCGACGGCAGGCAATTATATAATTTTGCAAATGAGATGATTCAAGAAGGCAATAATGAAATTGCCTCTAAAACATTTCAAATACTTTTAGATAAAGGCGAAAAGCATCGATTTTATAATTCAGCTCTTTATGGATTTGCTACAGCAGCTCAAAATCAACTGGAATCGAGTAAGAATATTGATATAGAATCATTGGAAAAGATTCTTGACATATACGATGACATTCTTGATGAGAATAAAAAAGACAATATCACAGCGGTTTCGCTTTACCGCTCCGCCCTTATATACCATAAGTACTTAGATAACGACAGGAAGGCGATTGATAATATCTTGCTTCTAAAAGAGAATTTCCCTGCACTGCAAGAAAGCTATGAAGCCCAGCTATTGCTCTCGGATATATATGTAAGCAATAAAGAGTTCGATAAGGCAGAAGCTTTACTCCTAGAACTTCCCCAGATATTCAAAAGAACTGTCTCCAGTTCAGATCTCGGTGAAGTGATTTATAAATTAGCAGTTCTAAATCTCTACAAAGGCGATATCGAACAGGCTGGTAATCTGCTAACTAAAGCTATATCCAATTCAAGGTTTGATGTCGCTAATAATGCTTTGGAGATAAACCAACTTCTTTCTTCAACAAAAGATACAATGGCATTGAAAGAGTTGGGGCTTGCTCTCCACAATGAAAAAATAGAAGATTATGACAAAGCTATTGAGATTTTAGAACCACTCACGGTATCATCTAATGCTTTTGGAGATTTTGTGGCACTAAAGATCGCACAGATCAACTATACTATTGGAAATTATAAACAAGCCATAGAATACGCGGAAAATATCAAGAAGAAAGACGTTCTATCGCCAGCAGCTGAAAAAGCACTTCTACTGAAGGCCAAAGCCTATCAAAGATCAGGTGATATCGATAACTCTGTGGATACATATAGGCGATTTATGATGGATTATCCCAATTCTATCCATATAGAAGATGTCAGGAGTGCATTTAGGGAATTAAGAAAGAAAGATGAAACAGGTTTGCCTGGGTAACAAAAGCTAGTGATATTAAATTCATTAACACTCAGCTCACTGTCGCCTGATTCAATTCTTTATTCTTAATTTTGTAGATGAAATATATCATAACTGGCGGTGCGGGTTTTATAGGCAGCAATTTTATCCGAAGGCTGCTTAAGAGCGATTCTAAAATATTATCGGAAAAGATAGAGATTATCAATATAGATAATCTTACCTATGCTGGAAATCTAGAGAACCTAACTGAAATCGAGAATGAGCGGCGATATTCTTTTCAAAAATGTGATATCGCAGATAGGGCTGAGATAAATAAAGTAATTGATAATTCAGACTTTGACATTCTGGTCAATTTTGCCGCTGAATCCCATGTCGATAGATCTATAGACGATGCTACGCCATTTATCAATACCAATATCACTGGCACAGTTAATCTTTTAGATGCAGTAAAAAGGGCTGCTGATTCACGTAAGGTCAGGTATGTGCAGGTTTCTACCGATGAAGTTTATGGGTCGTTAGGGGCTGATGGCAAATTCACAGAAGATACCCCACTTGATCCCAGATCTCCCTATAGCGCTTCCAAAGCCGCAGCGGACTGTTTGGTGCAGAGTTATTTCCATACCTACGGTTTAGATACCGTAATTACACGATGCAGCAACAATTACGGGCCATATCAATTTCCTGAAAAGCTTATACCATTAATGATAATCAATATATTAAATGGCAAAAAGCTACCCGTATATGGCGATGGCCTGAATATCAGAGACTGGATTCATGTAGAGGATCATTGTAGGGGCATTGAGCTAGCGAGCATTTCAGGTAAAGCCGGTGAAGTTTATAATTTCGGTGGCGAATCAGAAAAAACAAATATCCAAATCGTCCAATCACTGCTTGATGAGCTTGGTGCTGATAAAAGCCTGATTACTTATGTTAAAGATCGCTTGGGGCATGACAAGAGATATGCTATTGACAATACTAAATCCAAAAGTGAATTAGGTTTTAAGCCCACTATAGATTTTGAATCAGGTATAAAAAATACAGTACAATGGTATTTAGACAATAAGGACTGGTGGGAAAAGATAATTTCCGGCGAATACAAAGAATACTACAGAAAACACTATTACGATAGATGAAAAAAATACTTTCAGTTGTAGGTGCAAGGCCGAATTTTATGAAGGTCGCACCAATAGACAGAGCTTTCAAATCCGATAGATACAGTGAAAACTATGAGCATTCGATTGTTCATACAGGCCAGCATTACGATTACAAGATGTCAGGTGCTTTTTTTGATGATCTAGAGATGCCGGAGCCTAGATTCTTTCTCGATATTCGAAGCGGAAGCCATGCTGAACAAACAGCTGCCGTTATAGTCAAGATGGAAAAGGTACTTCTTGAGTACAAACCCGATATGCTTATTGTCGTAGGGGATGTAAACTCTACGTTAGCGGCAGCGATCGCATCGGTTAAGCTTGGGATACCGACAATGCATGTGGAATCAGGCTTAAGATCCGGAGATAGAGCAATGCCTGAAGAAATCAACCGCATCGCTACTGATGCTATCTGTGATTATTACACTGTAACAGAACCCTCGGGTATGGAGCATCTTAAAGCAGAGAACAAAGATATGTCCCGCGTTTTCTATATAGGTAATACGATGATAGATTCGGTGATGTATGCCTTGCCAATCAGTAAAGAAAGAAAAGTATTTGAAAAGTTAGGCCTGAAGCAGGGGGAGTATGTACTATCCACTGTTCACCGCCCTTCAAACGTGGATAATAAAGATGGATTGGAACTTGTATTCGATGTTTTTGAGAAAATAGGGGAATATGGAAAAAAAGTCCTTCTTCCTCTCCATCCCAGAACAAAGAAAAGAATCGAGGAACTGGGTTTGGAAACACGTTTTCGATCTCTTCGTAATATCACGGTTGCCGAACCGATGGGTTATGTTGACTTTCAATCCGCAATGTTAGGGTCAGCCTTTGTACTTACTGATTCCGGTGGAATCCAAGAAGAAACTACAGCGCTTGGCATTGGGTGTATTACAATGCGAACAACCACCGAAAGACCCATTACTATAGATATAGGTACTAATGTTTTAGTACCGCCAAACAGGGAGAACCTATATAAAACTATCTACCAATATCTTAATTTAGGCGTTGAAGATTTTCAAGTTCCAGATAAGTGGGACGGTAAAGCCGCCTATAGAATTGCTCAAGAAATAGATAAAATTTTAAATGGTAAATAGTATTATGATGAATTTCATTGGAAAAGCAGCTCTCTTTTTTCTTTTAATATCATCTGTATTCAACACTGTTGAAGCTCAGCAAAAAGGATTCCCATCCCAAATGTTGCAGTCAATGGATCTACAGAGTGAGTTATCTCCAGATATTCCAGGGGAAGCATTTCCGTCCGCCAACAGTGTTGATCCCGATTATTATTATCTTTCACAGGGTGATGTGCTATCCCTTTTACTCGTTCCTCAAAAAAACAAAGAAATTGAGCTGACTGTTTACCCAGATAACTCTGTTATCATACCCCTTTTGAATATGGGTATTTCTATAGAGGGAATGACACTATCAGAATTAAAAGATACGATCGCGGCTTCTCAGAAAATCCAGACCGGTAAAAGCGGAAGAGTCTTTTTATCCTTAAAAAAACCGAAACAAGCTATAATCACCATCCGCGGTAATGTAGCTACACCAGGAGTTTATACACTCTCTGGGGCTATGAAAATATCTACGGCTATAGAAATCGGCAACAAGTTAGAGAAAACCACTGCTGTAAACCCGCAAGAACAAGCTCAGGAAATGCAGGACAAAAGCGAGTATAGGGCACTACAGAGTAGATTCGAAAATTATGGCAGCTCCAACAAAAGCGAGTACTGGAGAAGAAATGTTACGGTAATTCACGAAGATGGAACCTCTGACTATCTTGATCTTGAATTAGGCACCGCTGGTATTGAACCGACCGAAAACCCGTATATCATGCCCGGAGATATTATTTCTGTACCTTTCGAAAAGGGTGAATATCCCTCTATATCTGTATTCGGTGAGGTATCTAGGCCCTTAACCGTTCCCTATAAGAAAGGCGATAAAGCATCTTACCTTTGGGCGTTCGGTAGGGGGGCTACAGAAATGGCTGATTTATCAAAGATCAGATATGTTAATTCATCAGGGGCTGAGAAGGATATTGAACTCAGTGAGAATCAGCTTCAGGAAGATTTCTTTATAGAGCCTGGTTCTTCCATCCTAGTTCCCGAGATAAAAGTTTACAGCGATGAGAAAGTTCCTATTATCGCCGTAAAAGGCCAGGTAAGAAATCCTGGATATTATGTTTTCAATGATGATGAATCGCTTCAAGACCTTATACGAAAAGCTGGGGGGCTTACTGATAAAGCTTATTTACCTCTGGCGTATATAAACCGAAGATCACTAGATCAGAAGACTTTCGATAATAGAACGGCATTCTTGGAATCATTTATAAACTCCGATCTTACTTTAGAGGATACATTACGGTATAATATCGATTTTATGACTAAAAAGCCAGTTGTCGCCGTTGATTTTGAAGCAGCCTTCAATGGTGAAACAGAGGTTGATCTGTTAGACGGTGATATTATCGTTATACCTGATAATCCTAACAGGGTCTATGTATTTGGTAGGGTCAATAATCCTGGTTTCGTCAAGTATAATAGCGAAATGGACCTAAGATCATATTTAGCAGAGGCCGGTGGTATTACCGATATTGCAAAAGAAGAAAGAATACGCATTATCCGAGGCAATACCAATGTATGGGTAGAACCAGGAGAAAACACTCTCATTTATGCAGGGGATCAGATATATGTACCTGGGGAACAGGACGTGCCTTTGATAGCCCAACAACAGCAAAATCAATTATATGTCGCTATTGCGCAAGCAGCAGTATTCCTTGGTAGCCTAATTCTACAGACTTATGATGTGTTTAGTAACTAAGATGAGAATAGTAACTATATTTATTATTTCTATCCTATCAGTATATTCAGTTATTGGTCAAGTAGAGCATGTCCCATTGGCCAACCCTGTGTATCAGTTTTTAGTACGTGCTGAATCAAGAGGCTATCTGGAGCACGGTTCTTTAGCTGTACTGCCATTACAGAAAAAAGAAATAACCAGGATTCTTAAGCAAATGTTTGATGATCGTGCTGAATTATCAGATTGGGAAAAAGAAGCGCTTGAAAGATACATGCTGGAATTTGATATGATTCAGAATCAGGATGCTGTTCTTTTTGATAGCGAGACAGATTCACTGTCACTTTTCTCAATGAATTTTTTCGACAAGGATAAATCTATATATAGATATGATTCAACTCATACAGTAAATCTCGACCCTTTGGTATCATTTGATTACAGATATGATATTCAGGATGGTGAGGCTAGAAACGTTCTTTTGGCGAATGCCGGTTTTAGATTGAACGGTACACTAAGTGGCCACTTAGGATATTTCCTTCAAGCTACAAACGGCAGTTCGTTTGCCGGCGATAGGGAACTTGCCCTTGAAGATCCGCGGTTGAGTCAAAATGTAAAATTCAACGATCTCGAAAGTGATTTTGATTTTACCGAATCTCATATTCGCTTCGATTATGATTGGTTTTACGCCTATATCGGGCGAGAAACCCGTCAGTGGGGCCCGGGGCTAATAAATAATATGATTATCAACTCCTCTATACCACCAATGGATCAGCTATCTCTGGGGGCTAGATTTGAAAAGTTTGAATACCGTTTTACTCAAGGCAGTCTTTTATCTTATCCAATAGGGCTTACACCCAACGGTTTCACTTCGGAGTACATTGACAAGTATTTTGTACACCATAGAGCAGCTCTTAGGCCAAGTTGGGGGGAGATAGCGTTATGGGAAACAGTCATATACTCAGATAGAAACTGGGATCTCGGGTATTGGAATCCCCTGTCATTCCTTAAATCCGTTGAGCATTCTCTTAGAGATCGCGATAATTCGATTATGGGCCTTGATGCAACAATACGCCCCTTTGAAGACTGGCAGATAAAAGGTAGTTTCTTATTGGATGACTTAGTCTTTTCGGAATTGGGTACAGATTACTGGAGTAACAAATGGGCATGGAATCTTGTGGTTTTCAATTCATCAATAGACAATATTGATCTTGGTTTAGAGTATTCACTCACAAAACCATATACATTTACCCATTTTGCCAGAAAAGATAACTACACACATGACCAGTATCAGATAGGATCATCTATTCCACCAAATAGCCATCAGATCGCAGGAAGCATGAACTTCTGGTGGGGTGAGAGATACCCAGTCAGCGTTGCGGTTACTTATACCGAACATGGTGCTAACATTATTGATTCGGATACACTTGTGAGAAATGTCGGCGGTAGCCCGAGATACGGTCATCGGGGAACAATACTTGATGATTATTACGCACCTTTTCTCGACGGTAACCTTGAGCAGACACTGAACATTGATATCTCAGCGGGTTATGAGGTATTCAGGAATTTTTCTATTCTGGGTTTCATATCATATATCGATGCAAGTGGTTTAGAATTTACAGATAAAGTTACAGCCCGCCTTCTTTTTAGATATGAGGATTTTTAGATCTTATGATCACCTTATATATTCTTGCTCTAACCATTTTTATCTACCCGTTTTTGATATATCCTTTTTTGCTTCTGATGATATCTAAGGTAAGAAAAGATAAAGTTGATCTTGGTGATAAGGATTACCAGCCTAATGCCACAATACTTATAGCTGCATACAATGAAGAAGAATATATAGCTAAATGTTTAGATTCTATTATCGAGAGTGATTACCCAATTGAAAAACTGAATATAGTTGTAGGTTCGGACGGCTCAACTGATCAAACAAACTCGATAGTTGAGACTTATGAAAAAAGTCACCCTTCCATAAGGTTGATAATGCTGGAAAGAGGTGGTAAAAACAATGTTCTTAACATCATCTCAGGTTTAGCGGATACAGAAATTGTATATTTTATGGATGCTGATACTAGGCTGGATAAAAACAGCCTCAACGGCTCAATCAAGTTTTTCAATGATACTACAGTTGGTGGTGTTATTGTAAACATGGTATCACTTAATCAGCAGGGCGAGGTGGATGAGGGCAACTATCAGAAATTTGAAGCCAAGCTGCGAAAGCTCGAGTCAGGTATAAAGACAACTGTAAACAGCCTCGGCGCATTCTATGCAATCAGAAAGGAAAATATTGAAAACAATATGAATCCCTTAGTCTGTGATGATTATATAACGATTATGAAAACTATCAGCCGGGGAGGGAAAGTCAAGTTCTATGGTGATTCCCCGGTAAACGAATATAGGCCAAAAGATGAAATCGATGAGACTCAAAGAAGAATCAGACTGACAGCAGGGGGATTGCATACTATTTTCTCTTACCCGAAGAATCTCAATCCTTTCGCCCTTCATGGTTTTTTTCTGATCTCACATAAGCTGATCAGATATCTAATGCCATACGCTTACCTGGCAAGTGTGATAGCTTCTATGCTACTCTATACTTTTATCGGTGGTATTTGGAGTTTAGTATTTTTGTTCACTATACTTCCGTTAATTCTTTTCGTATTACATTTGATAAGTAAAAAAAACACAATAAAGTTAAAACCTGTTCAGTATTCAGTTTTCCTCATAAGTATGCTTTACGGCATTCATTTAGGTTGGATTGCTTTTCTTAAAGGGCGTAACAATTCTATATGGACACATTGACCAATCAAAACATAAAATCCGCAAAGGTAAAAAAATCGAAAGCCAAGAAGATTGGAGTTTCGAGATTTACCAATGCGACTATACCTGTTCTGCTTATGGTAGGTGCTGATATCGTAGCTTTTACAATGACTTTCCTTGTCCAGTTCTGGCTTCGCTTCAAATCAGGTATTATAGAAACACATATGGTGGATGGTGTTGATAAAGCACTTATCATATTGGCGATATTCGGGCTCTTCAATGCATATTGGCTCGCGATATTTTTTATAGGTGGGATGTACAAGAACTGGTACGAATGGTCACCGTTTGACGAGATATGGAATATACTCAAGTTTTCCATATTAGGCTGGCTTATAGGATACTTCGCTATAATGCTTGATAGCCAAGGTAATTTCAGAGGGATGATACTCACTGGCTTTGGTTTGTTTGTCGGGTTTGTCGTGCTCTTCAGGTTTTTTGCTCGCAAAATCCAGAAATCACTCCGTAAAAGGAAAATAATAAGGTTTAATTCAATAGTGTTTGGCTGCCGCGATAAAGCTACCGATCTTATCGCCAAAATCAAACAAAGTATCGGGTGGGGTTATGTACCTGTTAGTTTTGTCGAATACAATGAGGATGAAAGCTTAGAACAGATAAAAGAAAAATTAGGTTCTAGCTTTGATTTCCATAAACCTGATACTCTTTTGATAACAACTGGAATTGGTGACCAATCAAAAATATTCGATATAGCAAATTATGCCGCATCGAAAAACCTAAGGGTAAAAATCGAACCTGACCTGTATCATATCTTTACAGGACAGACTAAAGCCCATAATATATACGGGATTCCCCTTATTGAGATTTCCCCTCAATTGCTAAAGCCTTGGCAGGAATTTACCAAAAGGCTTTTTGATCTTCTGTTTTCAACTATGGTAATAATCCTTGGTTTACCGCTATGGATATTACTTGCGATAGGTGTTAAGATCGATTCCCCGGGGCCTGTTTTCTATAAGCAGATCAGGGTAGGCAAGAACGGCAGAGAGTTCTATATATATAAGTTCCGCTCAATGCGCCAAAGCTCAGATAAAACCCAGCGGTGGACTACTGTCGGGGATAAAAGAGTCACCAAATGGGGTAAGCTCATCCGCAAAACACACTTGGATGAGATACCTCAGTTTTGGAATGTACTCAAAGGCGATATGAGTATTGTAGGGCCACGTCCCGAACAGCCCCACTTCGTAAGGGATTTCAGTGAGGAGATCTCATATTATAATAGGCGACATGTTGTAAGGCCTGGCATTACGGGATGGTGGCAGATCAATTACGGCCAATATGAGATAAGTATTGACGAAATTAAAAACAGAACTAAAGACGATTTCTTTTATATTGAGAATATGTCTATCAAACTAGATCTTGAAATCGTAACCAGAACTGTATGGTGCGTTATCAAAGGACACGGACAAGCTTAAACAATGAATACCATAATAGTAATACCTACCTATAATGAGGTCAGTAATATCAGTAAACTGATATCGACCATACATCAGTATGTACCTGATATACACTTACTAATTGTTGACGATAACTCACCCGATGGGACTGCTGATGTTGTATCATCTATTGCCGAACAAGATGACAAGGGCAGAATACATCTACTGAAAAGAGCAGGTAAGTTAGGTTTAGGTACCGCATACTGCACTGGCTTTGCGTGGGCTATTGAGCGCGGGTATGAATTTATAATGGAGATGGACGCAGACTTTTCTCATGACCCTAAAGAAATACCCCGATTCCTTGAAGAAATCAAGACCAATGATCTTGTTATCGGCAGCAGGTATATCAAAGGTGTAAATGTCGTAAACTGGCCACTTAGTAGATTGCTTCTCAGTTATTTTGCCAATATGTACACCCAGTTCATAACGGGTTTGCCTATTAAAGATGCTACTGGAGGTTTCAAATGCTTTCGTGCTGAAAAACTCGCTCAGATAGATCTTGATAGAATAAAAACCAACGGCTATGGCTTTCAGATTGAGATGAACCACAGAATGTGGAAGAAAAATGCTCGAATCAAAGAGATACCGATTGTATTCGTTGATCGCATCGAAGGCGAAAGCAAGATGAACCGTAAAATTGTTTACGAGGCTGTCTTTTTGGTTTGGCGTCTCAAGTTTGGTTTAGTTAAGTAATCCCACCCTTATAATTGTCACAGACCGACATAAGCATTGTAATAGTAAATTATAATGTAAAAGACTATCTTACCGAATGTTTATCAAGCATCAAAAATGCTCTTGATTATTCTTCCGATGTTACTATTGAAGTAATTGTAATAGACAATGCTTCCGTCGATGGGTCCAAGGACTACTTCAAAGACCATTTTGACTGGATTGACTATACTTATTCTGAAGAGAACCTGGGCTTCGGTAAAGCAAATAATATAGGGATAGATAAAGCAAAGGGAACTTATACTCTATTGCTTAATCCTGATACTGTTATAGAGAAAGATACTTTATCACTGATTAAAAAAAAGATGGACTCGAACCCCGAAATCTGGGCTGCAGGTTGCAAAGTCCTTAATACAGACGGGTCATTTCAGCTTGCTTGCCGCCGTGGGTTCCCTACTGTATGGAACTCATTCTGCAAGCTATTTGGCCTGCAATCAGCTTTTCCGAAAGTAAAACTCTTTAGCGGCTACAACAAACTATATCTCAGCCCTGATGATGAGTATGATATTGAAGCAATCATAGGTGCTTTCATGTTTTTCAGAACTGATAAGCTCAAAAAGCTAGCTGGTTTTGATCCTGAATTCTTTATGTATGGTGAAGATATCGATTTATGCAAACGTGTTTGGGATTCCGGCGGTAGTATCAGATATTTCCCACAGATGAGTATAATCCACCACAAAGGGGAAAGCACTAAAAGAAGCGATATCAATAGCCTCAGGCATTTTTATGATGCAATGTCGATCTATACCAAAAAGCATACTTCAAACTCAAAAGTTATGCTCGGTTTGCTTGCTATAGCTATCAAAATCAGATCTTCAATAGCTTTTTTGCTTCAATACAAATCTGATATTTCGATATTCTCGCTGGATATAATTATACTTATGGCGGTTTCAATAAGTGCTACAAAATATGTGAAAGGCGAGTTTTTCAACTTCCCCGATTGGGCTTACCCCGATGTATTTTTTACTCTGATTATCATACAGTTCTTATCTTTTTTCTCGCTTGGTTTATATTTTGAAAAGCCTCTTAACGCAGCAAGGGCAATCCCTGCAATCCTACTGAATTTTCTGCTGCTAAGTTCACTGACCTACTATTTTAATGAATATGCTTTTTCAAGAGGGATCATACTGCTTACAAGCGTTATAGGTGGGGGGATTTTAATCTTTTACAGACTTTTTGCTGATATCAGTAACGGTGGATCCCTTAAAAATGATAATATATATATACATGAGAGTTTGAAAGATAATGAAATACTTCATAGAGCAAATATGATCCGTGGAGTCAAACCACATTTTTATTCCGAGATGAAAGAACTACCCTTTACTAAGAAACTTATTATCGAGCCAGATGATTTAATCGATTACATAGCTAATACTCCATTTATCTACAGAGAGACAGGTTTCGCAGAATCTTATAATATAAACTTACCACGTAACCGTTTCTTCAAACGCATTTTTGATATCTCAGTATCTATATTATCCCTTTCTATCCTGCTGCCTATAACCGTATTCCACAAAAAGACTGCGCTGTATCTTGATACTTTACTAGGTAAAAAATCAATTGTCGGGATTATACCGACTGAAAATCATAAATTTGCATTCAATAAGATCGGCGTTACAAATATCGCATTGGCTTACGGGCTTGATTCTATTGATAATGAGACTGCCGAGAAAATGAATATGAAATATCTGAAAAGCTATACGTTGGTAAAAGATATAGAGATAATATTCAAGACTTTGCTGAGAAAATAAACCGGATGGATTGATGGTACTTGACTTTGAAAAACCGATAATAGATCTTGAAAATAAAATCGCCGAAATGCGCTCGCTTAGCGAGTCACTAGATATAGGTGATGCGATAGATTCGCTTACTGAAAAATCTGAACAATTAAAGGTTGATATCTATAACAACCTTACCAGATGGCAAAGGGTACAGATAGCAAGACATCCCGAACGCCCTATCACCTCCGATTATATCGCAAATATTTTTGAGGATTTCCAAGAACTCCACGGTGATAGATACTACAAGGATGATCCAGCTATAATTGGCGGCATGGCAACCTTTGACGGGAAAGAAGTGATGCTTATCGGCCATCAGAAAGGAAGAGATACGAAATCAAACCTCTATCGCAATTTCGGTATGCCAAACCCGGAAGGGTACAGAAAGGCACTCCGCCTAATGAAACTAGCCGAAAGGTTCAACAAACCCGTTATTACTTTATTAGATACCCCCGGTGCATACCCAGGGCTTGAAGCCGAGGAGCGCGGTCAGGCCGAGGCGATTGCAAGAAACTTACTAGAAATGGCAAGACTAAAAGTACCGATTCTATCAATAGTGATAGGCGAGGGAGCATCAGGTGGGGCAATAGGAATCGGCCAAGGTGATAATGTGCTGATGATGGAGAATGCTTGGTATTCAGTTATCGCACCTGAATCATGTTCATCTATTCTTTGGAGAAGCTGGGAGTATAAAGAACAGGCCGCTGAATCATTAAGACTTACAGCTAAGGATTTGATAAAACTCGATATAATTGATTCGATTATCAAAGAGCCTGTAGGTGGGGCTCACAAAGATCATTCAACTACATATAAGAATGTTCATAAAGAGATAAAAAAGTATCTCGAACAACTGATGGACTTAGATACAAAAGACCTTATTAAACAGCGCCGCCAAAGATATAAAGCCTTAGGACGCTGGCAAGAAACTACACAATCTGCATAATCATTTATTAGTTCAAAGGCTATCGGAGGCTATTGATTGAATGCTATAACTAAGCCGCTACACAAGGCTAAAATCTGGATGGAAAGCTTTGCTGATAAGCCATCGGCTATGCAAGCACTTTTTTGGCTATCATTTGCAGAATCCTCTTTTTTCCCTATACCGCCTGACGTATTGTTACTTGCGATTGGAGTATCCAAACCTGATAAAGCTTTGAAAGCAGCTTTATGGTGTACTCTCGGTTCTATATTAGGTGCTATCGTAGGTTATCTTATTGGCTTCGGCTTAATGGAATCTGTTGGCCAGGGAATTATCGAGTTCTATGGTGCTGAAGGGAAGATGGCCGAATTCGGAGATATTTTTGCAGAATGGGGATATTGGTTTCTCGGGATCGCAGCTTTCACACCTATCCCATTCAAGGTAGCAACTATAGCCTCGGGTATGATGGAAATGAACATAGCTTTATTTGTACTTATATCATCTCTTGGTAGGGCAGGAAGGTTTTTCTTAGTCGCTGGTCTGTTATATTTCAAAGGTCCAACTATAAAAGACTTTATCGAAAAATATTTTGATATTATATCGATAGCCTTTGTAGTACTTTTGATTGGTGGATTTGTACTAATAAAATTTGTTCTCTGATTGGCTAAGATATTATATATCTGGAAAAGTCCATTCCCTTGGGATGTAAGAGTAGATAAGATCTGCAAAAGCCTCGCTAAAAACAATGAAGTTATGGTTGCTTCAAGATGGGCGGGTGAGAAAGAACAAGTAATGGACTATAATGGATTCAAAGTTCATAGAATCGGGTATAGCCATGAGCCATCACTAATCAAACAGAAGCTTCTCTTCCCAATCGAATGGAATCCAATATGGAAAAACGGGCTTGATAAGCTTATATCTGAATATAAGCCAGATTTGGTAATACACAGGGAAATGTTTCTTACTGATATCGTACTCGGTTTGAAAAAGAAACATGTTTTCAAATTAATAGCTGATATAGCCGAGCATTACCCGTTTTTGATAGAATATTGGGATCATTATAACCCTTTCTTAAAGTTCTTGGCTATTCAGTTCAACTATTACTATAAGCTTGAGCAGAGGCTTGTAGAAAACTCCGACTATACTTGGACTGTGATAGAGGAAAACTCTAAAAGGCTCGCTGAATATTCAGACTCAATAACCGAAATATATAACTCTCCATATCTTAAAAAAAATACTGAAAAATCAAACTCAACAAAAGTTAGATTCGCATACCACGGTTATATTAACAAAGAACGAAATCTTGAATTATTTATAAATACATTCCATGATCTTTCCGAAGAGCTTGATAATATCCAGTTAGATATCTACGGCGGTGGCCCGATGCTGGAAGAGCTAAATGCATTAGCCCAAAAGAAAGCAAATAAGAATATTACCGTTCATGGCAGTTATGAATTTAATGAGCTTAAAACCCTTCTAAAAGCTTGTGATATCGGGATTTTACCATACGGTAGAAATTTACAATATGACAATACTCTTTCAAATAAGTTTTTTGATTATGCATTCAGTAATACTACTATCCTCTGTAGTGACAACCCACCGATGAAAAGGTTAGTTGATATGTATCAATTAGGCTATACATATCAAGCGGAAGATGAAGAATCACTTATTAATACTATCAAAACCGCTTATCATAACGTATTAGAGACTCGGGCTCAAGACAATTCCGTATTTATAAATGCAGGATTTGACTGGGCTTCAATGGAAGACAGAATGAATGAGTCAATTACGAAAGTACTTAAATGAATTCCCAAACAGTTCAGGTCCATATAGCAAGCTTGATAGAAGGTGATTACAGATATCTCGCTCTTAAACGATCCCCTGAGCAGCGTTTCTATCCTTCAATTTGGCAAACAGTAACAGGTAAGGTAGAGGCTCCGAACAATATTACAGAATCTTTTATCCAAACTGCGATGAGAGAGATGCAAGAGGAAACTGGCCTATCACGAGAAAATACTATAGCTGTATATAACATACCTTATGTAGCTAATTTTACCGATTATAGAAGCAATACTGTACATTCAGCCCCGGTTATAGGTATAGTTGTGGATAAGAGTGAAATAGTTATATCTGAGGAGCATTCAGATTATAAATGGATAAGCGTTTCAGAAGCTGAAAAGACTTATGATTTATACTCACACAAAGTCGCAACTCAAATCTTCCGAAATGAAATATTGGTTACTGAATCAGATCACTATAGGTTGCCGTTTTGAAAAAAGTCTTTTCTTATGTTACTACCTTCAACAGATTGGAACTGCTGAAAAAAGTTATAGCCGGTCTGGAAAACCAGACTTATGATCACCAGTTGACTGTAATAAACAACTCTTCTGAAGATGATACCGTTAAGTGGTTGGAATCCAAGGGGATACCGTATATAACCCAACCCAATGTCGGCTCCAGCGGTGGGCAGTGGCGGGCTGTAACAGAGGGATTAAATGAGGATTGTGACTATATCTGGATAATGGATGATGACGTTATCCCTGAGCCTGACTGCTTGAAAAATCTAATATTAGAGTCCGAAAAGCATGGCGAAAATTCTAAAGATAAAACTATTGTTTGCCCACTGAGATGGGGATCAGACGGTAAGATATTTGAAAATGAGCCGTTGTGGCTTAATATTACCAATCCTTTCAAATCAATATGGGGAAGAATTATCTCAGAGGCTGATACAAAAGCTGATTTTGTAAAAGCTGAAGGCCTTACCTTTGAAGGGCCATTGATCTCAAAAAAGTTGGCTAAGGAAATTGGGCCGCCTGAATTCGGCTTTTTCATCCACGCAGACGATACTGAATATATGCTTCGTGCTAGTAAAGCTGGAGCTACACTTGGGTTGGCTACTAAAGCAAGGCTCGACCGTATGCTACCAGTACCGGATATTAATGCCGAGTTTACATGGAAACATTACTATATAATAAGAAATATAATCGCCTTAGATGTGCTTCACGGCACTAAGGCTGTCCGGCTGCTGCGCCCGTTTTTCTATTTGCAATCATGGCTGAGAAGATCAAACAATTCTAAAGATAGAAAAGTAACGCTTAAAGCATTTAAAGATGGTTATAACTACAAAAAGGTTATTCAAGAAGAGGCAAGAGAAAAAACTGGTTTTAAATAAATCTTTCTCTTACTTCAATATCTATAAATATTATTAGATAATCATTACACGGAAGCAATGAATGACATCATAGCGATAGATGCGGTTTCACTTCTTAGCCTTCTGGTACTTACTCGTAATCCTATTAGATTCTTAAAACTTGACAACTGCTCTAGTTCTTTATTCGAAATTCCACCTTCTGGGCCTACTATTATCGCTACTTTCGGCGATGCAAGCTTATCTGTATTCTTCTTTAAAGATTTTATAGCATTTTCTACGTTCCCGCCTTCCGGATCGCCTAAGATAATCGCATCGTAGTTATCAGCTTTTTTTAAGAAATCATCGAATTCAGATAATTCATGAATTTCGGGTAGGCATCTGTTTTGTGATTGTTTTAGTGCCGCTATTGCCTTTTTATTTAATCTCTCAAGCTTCCTATCAAAGCTAGAAGTTCGAAAAGAGGAATTCTCCATTTTGATAAGGTATATATTGCTCGCACCCAGCTCCGTAGCTTTTTCAATTATGAACTCCGTTCTTGCGGAATCATCCAAAGGCGAAACGAACAAATCAAATATTATCTTATTGCTAGGGTATTTATCCGAAATATCCTCTTTGATCCTAACGGTCATCTCTTTTTTTGATCGCTCCACTATTATTGCTGATAGCATTAAGCCTTGGCCGTTAGTGATAAGGAAATGATCATCCGGCTTTAATCTTAAAGCTATTGCGTGTTTAGCTTCGCCTGCAGGTAGTGGCAATACAGTATTATCTGTGATCGAGTTGAGATCAATATCAGGCAAAAAAAAGCATTCCATAGTTAAATATCTCTACTGTTTATCAGTTCAAGTTTTCAAGATTGAGTAACATACAAATAGCATAATAAGTATATTGTTATATAATATGGTAATCAAATAACATAATCTCTATTTAATGAAATTTCTATTACTCATCTCTTCGCTTATCTTTCTCTCAAGTAATCAGACCTTAGCTGGAAATAAAAAGTTTACTCATGAAGACGCTTTAACGTTCGAGCGAATGTACGGTCGGAATATAACTGATAACGGTAAGTTTGTTACTTATTACAGTAAACCAAGCAGAGGTGATAATAAACTTCACCTCCGTAATCTCGAAACTGAAGAATATATTTACTTTGATAGAGCCAAAAGCTTAAAGTATGATTTGAATACAACTGTTTTCGGTTTTTTACAGACAGCTGAAGCGATTGAGATAGCAAATTCTGAAAAGAAAAAGCCGCATAACAAGCTTAAGCTCTATTATCCGGAAGGTTCTAGGTTCGAAGAAATTGAAGATGTAAAAAGTTTTGCTGTAGCAGGTAGTGGTGAATGGGTAATGTACAGAGGGTATGATGAAAATAAAAACCCTGACAAAAAATCTCACAAGAAGTTCGGAACAGAACTCACACTTCGCCACCTTGATAGCGGTACTGAGATTGTGTTAGATGATATAATTGATTTCGCTATTGATTCGACTGGTACTCATCTTGCTTATAGCGTTTCAGGCAAAAATGAAAAAAGAGACGGACTGTATTACAGAAATATGAATGAGCCGTTCATTCCTGAAACAACTGTTATGAAAGACTCTAACGGACTTTTCCACCACATGATTTGGGATCATGATCGTAGTGTATTAGCTTTTTTACATGCAAAGCAGGATACCAACGGGTATAATGATAATAATGCTCTCTATACTTACAAACCAAAGGAAGAACCAATAAAGATAGTTGATTCAGACCTTTCTGTTAATGGAAGCCAATGGCATATCTTCGCCGATGACCCTATGTTCAGCGAGGATGGTTCAAAGATTTACTATTCTTCGCGCCCCGCCTGGCGAATAATACATAAAGAGGATGAGGATGAGGTCGAAGACTGGAATGACTCAACATATTACGACTTTGATAGGATACTTAAAGACCGTAAAATTAATGTTTGGCACTGGGATGATCCCAGTATAGTAACAGTTGAGGAGACAAACTGGAATCAAACCAAAAGCGAGTCTTTTTTAGGTGTATATAATTCTAAAACCGATAAGAGTTATCAGCTGGCTGATACGAACCTTGTTAGCCCGGACGGGCTCAAGTATTCTGAGCGGTATTTATTAATGAGGGATAATGATAAATACGCTCGTGATGTTACATGGTATGGTTGGTTTTTCGATCTTTACTTAGCCGATACAGAAACTGGCGATGTGAAACTGATAGCCGATAGTTTGGAACATACAGCAGACATTAGCCCAGACGGTAAATATTCGGTTTGGTACAGGCAGGGTGATTGGTTTTTATACGATAACGGAAGCGGGGAGCTGAATAATATCTCGGAAGGATCTGGTATCACGTTCCAAAACCAAGAAGAAGATAGGCCAAGAGAGCCCGGTTCTTATGGGTTTATGGGCTGGGAAAAAGGAAGTAATAATCCTATTTTCTATGATCGCAATGATGCATATCTATACGATAGAGCAGTAACTAAAACATTCCGTAACTTAACTGAGAATTACCGGGATAGTCCTAATCATAGATTCAGATACTCTGATACCGACAGAGATGACCCTTATATCAATATCAATTCACCTATGATATTCAGCGTATGGGATTACTCTGAAAAGTCAACCTCTCTCTATGTAGTAAATCCATTAGAGCAAGTAGTGGAAAAAAAGCTCGAGGGGGATTACAATTATAAAATAGGTGATATTGCCGATGACGCCTATAAGATTCTCTTTACCAAAGAGAATTACCGTACTTTCCCCGATATCTATGTATCGGATATCAACTTGAACGATACAAATAAAGTATCTGATCTACACCCTTATTATTTAGAGGATTATAACTGGGGGCAGCCAATGCAGCTGAAATGGATGGCTGAAAACGGTGATACCCTCTATGGTACATACATATTACCTGATGATTATAACCCCAAAAAGAAGTATCCTGTTTTCATTTATTACTACGAGAAATTCGGCGATCGCCGCAATCAGTGGAATCAACCAGTTGTAAACCACCGACCAAATTACCAAAGCTATGTATCAGATGGATATATAATGTTCCTGCCAGATATCTACTTTAGAGAAGGTGACCCGGGGCCAAGCTCTACTCGCTCAATGTTGGATGCTATGAATGCTTTGGAAAAAGCCGCTTCAATAGATAAAGATAAGGTTATTCTGCACGGGCACTCTTGGTCTGGCTATCAATCCGCTTATATCGGTACTCAAACTGATTATTTTGCTGGGATCATAACCGGGGCGCCAGTATCTAATATGACTTCCGCATATTCCGGTATTAGGTTGGGTAGCGGGCTTGCAAGGCAGTTCCAATATGAAAGAGGGCAGTCTCGTATCGGAGGAAATCTTATTGACTCGCTCGATGCTTATATTCGAAACTCACCTGTGTTTTTTGCCGATAAAATGAATACTCCGATGCTTATACAGTTTGGTGATGTGGATGACGCAGTACCATATTCGCAAGGTGTTGAGTTATATCTGGCATTGAGAAGATTCCAGAAACCAGCTATTATGCTTCAATACGAAGGAGAGCCACACCATTTGAAGAAGTTTGCAAACAAACTCGACTATCTTATCAAAATGAAGGAATTCGCTGACTATCATGTGGGTAAATTAGAAGAAAAGCCTGACTGGATGGACGGAGTACCTTATTGGAGAGGAAAATGAGAAATATAATTAGTATTTTTGATAAGAAATAAAATATCTAAGTAGTTATACTTAGATATTATTTATAGGATTGTTGCATATTAAATATGTTCTTATACTTCCTTATATAGGTTTGTTTAGAGCGTCGGGTTTAGGCAAACGGATATTTCTGTTTGCCTTTTTTTTTATTATTTTTTATGAACACTGAAAAGCCGATTTATATTAATATCAATACTCCAGAGATTTTTGCTTTGGAGATTTTATTGTTAAATCTAATAGTTGATATTATAATGTATGGGGATAATGGAGAAATAGCTTCTAAGCTATTTATAATGCTCATTGCAAATTTCCTTTGGTTTATCAAGATAGAAGGTTTTGAAATCGGTTTTGGCCGAAGAATTTTTGGTGCAATTATATTTGATGCTGGGCTATTCTGGCTTTATTTCGCATTTGGCTACAAAGAAGCTTTTGGTCTATGCATAACACAAATATTCTATCTATTTCTGATAGCGGTGATGGGGTATTTCATAAAGAAAAAAGAATCGCCGACCATTGATATCTCATACACCCGAAAGCAATCTAAGTAGTTTGGTTTAATATGCGGTTTAATATAAGTTTGTAGGTCAATCATTCAAGATCAAACAATCTTCAATCAGCTTGAAAAAAATCATTACTTGGAATATCAACGGTTATAGGTCTATAGTCGGCCAGAATGCTTCCCGAAAATGGGATAAAGTGGAAAAGGATAATAAACTATTCCGCTTTATCGATAAAGAAAAACCTGATGTACTGATGCTTCAGGAAACCAAAGCCCATGTTGATCAAATAAACCAAGAATTGAGAGCTCCCGAGGGCTACAATGGTTTTTTCTCTAACTGTACTTCACGCAAAGGATACTCCGGCGCGGCTATACTCACCAATAAAGAGCCCGATGAAGTAATCTTTGATATGGGAATAGAAGAGTTCGACTGCGAAGGAAGAATGGCTGGTGCCAGATTCGGCAATCAGCTTTACATCGGTGTTTATTTTCCTAACGGTGGTAAAGGTGATGACCGTGTTGACTATAAACTCAGATACTACGACGCGCTTTTTGATTTCATTGAACAGTATAAGTCCTCAAACACTAAAGTAATCATATCGGGCGATTATAATACAGCCCATACCGAGATTGACCTGGCAAGGCCAAAGCAGAACGTCAATACAACTGGTTTCCTTCAAATTGAGCGAGATAAGATAGACGAGGTTCTATCAAAAGGATATAGTGATGCTTTTAGGATGTTCAACAAGGAAGGACATAACTATACATGGTGGGCACAACGCGGGAGAGCGAAAGAGAATAACGTAGGCTGGCGTATTGATTACCACATGGTATCAGATAATGTAAAAGAGAGTATAAAGTCCTGCTATCACCTGCCCGATGAACCCGGTAGCGACCACTGCCCAGTTGTAATGGAGATGGAATGAAGAACTGGTTCAGAATCGACCATCTTCTCAGCACACTACTCGTGTTTGCTTTTATGGCTTTCCTGCCATGGTTTTTCTCTATTGATTTCTTTGATCCCCTACAAAGCACTATAGAAGACATGACTATAACTGATATTGTTTTCGGGCATGTCAGAGACTACGAGAATATAGAGACTGATACCAATATCGTCATCATAAATAATTCCCATCTATCTAGAGGAGCTTTTGCTGAGCAGCTTGAAATGATTATGAGCTACCAGCCAGCAATTGTGGCAATAGATGCATTCTACCGTAAACCTAAAGACCCCGATGAGGATGAATATCTATCTTACATACTATCGGAATACGATAATATTATTCTTGTAAATGAACTTGATATCAATGATAAGGGTGAATTAGAATCGATCAAAAGCTCTAATCCGATTTTCTCCGATTATGCAGATGAAGCTTATGCGAATATGGTCGTAAGTGATGAGGATTTCAGAACGGTTAGGCGAATAGCTCCAATATTCAAGGTTGAGAAATGGCAGGATAGGGGAGATACGGTATTCAATAGCCTATCTGTTGCCGTGAGTCAACACTACGCTCCCGATAAAACAAAGAGATACTTAGAAAGAGATAATGAACTGGAGCTTGTTAACTTTAAGCGTAATATCGGCAAGGGTTATACATACTTTGATGTCAGAGAAATGTTTGAAAATCTTGATTTGCTTGAAGCTGTTACAGGTAAGATAGTTCTGATAGGATATCTGGGGCCTACAACGGACATCAAATCTACTGAGGATATATTTTATACCCCGATGAACGAGGCTTATGTAGGAAAGGCAGAGCCTGATATGTACGGTGTGGTAATACATGCTAACGCGATATCAATGATACTAGAAGAAGATTATCTTACCCAATCTCCTGATTGGCTGCCTTATCTGCTTATGGTAGTTGTAATTTATATCAATATGGTGATGCTATGGACTTTCAGAAGAAAATACCTTATTTGGAGTCAGTTACTCACAATTGCTTTTGTTTTAGGACAGCTAATTTTTCTGCCTGTGGTAGTAGTACTTCTTCTTCACTGGTTTGATTTTGAGCTTTCGATGGGTTCGGTTTTCTTCGCGATAATCGTATGTGTACTTTGTTTTGAAATGTACAATGACAGCTTAAAACCTCTCGGTATCAGTACCTGGAATAAACTGAGAGGCAAAACCGCATGAGATGGCTCAAGAATCTTTTTTCTTTAAATGCCCTGTGGGCATCGGTAGTATTATATATTCTGATCTTTACTGTTCCATTATTGTTTAAAGCAGATGTATTCAGGCCTTTTACAACTGCCGTATCGGATTTCAAAATAAGCGATGTATTCTATTCATCGATCCTTCCGGAACTGGAAAAACCAGAAGAGACTGAGATCGTACTTATTAATTCTGTGATGTTCACAGATTTCGGGCAGAAAAATATTAGTTCCGATAATATTGCTCGCTTTGTTCTGCAATCTATTGAAGAAGGTGCTACCTCCATCGGGATATCTGCCGATTTGGAATTAGACTCATCTTCTGAAAATTATGAGATGGTCATCAAGATTCTATCCGAACCTGGGGTATATATATCACAGCAGAACCTCTCGATAGACGGAGAAAACTATCAAAATATTACTGAGGAATATGTACTTGAATCACTTGCTACCTTGCAGATAAGAGATGCATCATTTATCGGAAGTGATGACAGAAAGCATAAGTCTATAAGATCTTTCTACCCCGGAGAAGGCGAAAACAGACACATTGCATTTGATCTGGCTTCCGAATATGATGATAATCTTTCAGAGGGCATAGAGTTAGAAACCAATGAGATGGTCATCAACTTCAGGGGGAACTTAGAGAAGTTCACTACATTGGAAGCAACTGAATTCTTCTCAGGCGAATATGAAGAAGATATTTTGCTGAATAAAATTGTCCTAATAGGGCCGTTTGATATCACAGGTATATCAGACGAATTTTCTAAAACATACTATACTCCACTCAACGAAAGTACGGCTGGAAGAACATTCCCTGATATGTATGGGATAACTATTTTGGCAAATATAGTTTCTATGCTTATTTCAGATGAATACTTAGAACGAAATTCGATATGGGTTATATATCTGGTTGGTTTTCTTTTAGCCTATATGAATATGCTGGTATATTTAGCTATATCAAGATGGGATAGAAAATGGCTTGAGTTCTCAGCTCTGATATTATTTGTTGTGCAGTCGGTAGGTATAGCTTTTATGTCAATTAACTTCATAGCAGACCAAGGTAAATACTATGATCTGACATTCATGGTATTCGTTGCGGCACTTTCACCTATCATTTTCCAAATATATATGGACACCATCAGGCCATTGGCTCGTAGGGTTTATAATATCTTCACATAATAACTTCTAAATACTTATTTGAAATAACCGATAAGTATCTTATATTATGCATATAATTCAGTAATAAATGCAGTTAGTTATGAAAAATTTCCTTGTGATACTTCTATTGGGTATAGCTACTCTAGCTTTTGCAGAAACGGGCAAAGTAGTGACTGTAAAGGGTAACGCTCAAGTACAGAAAGACGGCTCAGGCAGTTTTACAAAAATATCCAAGGGTTATATCATTAAAAAAAATGATATGATCAAACTTGACAAGGGTTCAAAAATCACTTTCAAGTGTGCTTCTGGATCTCCAGTGGAATACAGAAAACCTGGCAGTTTATCAGGGGCGAAGTTATTTGCCAATTCAAAGAAAAAAGGATCTGCCTCTAAGAAATTCGGTAAATTCATGATGGATGAGCTATCTGAAACCGATGATCTTTTAGAATCAGGTAATCATAAGAAAAGAATGGGTACTTTAGGTGCGGTTGAAAGAGCCTTACCTACAGGAAAAGATAACAAGTTCGATGTAGTTTTCCCTAAAAACTCATTTTTAATTGAACCAACAGTTGATCTGGTTTGGAATACAGTACCCGAAGCTAAGGCGTACACACTTAAAATAACTGATAACGAAGGTTTTGAAATCAATGAATATTCTGTAACAGATAACAATTTTCAGTTGAACCTATCTGAGATCAGCCCTCAAAAAGGTATTTGTTATTTTTGGTCAGTTGAAAGTGATAATGGTAAAGTAACAGATAATTACTGTCTGCTTATAGCAGAAGATGAGATAATATCTCAGATCAATACTACTTTTGAAGAAGTTGATGAAGAGTTTTCGGTGGATAATCCTATAAACGCTTACTTGAAAGCCAAGGTTTATGAAGAAAACAATATGTATATAGCAGCCGACAGTAGTTATAAGCAAGCTATTGATCTATCTGATAAAGATGAGCGATTTGTGATGATATACAACAACTATTTAGATAGAACTACACAATAATCAAATATTAGCATAGTTTTTGAAGCGAAGGTATCTTGTTAACAAGATACCTTTTTTTATATTAGCATATTATGATCAATCTCCTGTTTTCCTCATTGTGTTTATTTATACTTTGGCCAAGCTACACCGCTTTAGCTCAAGTATTCCCCGGTTCTGATGTGCTACTTAACAACCCGGACAAATACCTCGGCGAAGAAAGGGTTTACTTGCTTACGAATCACTCAGGGCGTACGGCCGACGGACAGCTCACCGCTGATAAGATGATATCAAATAGCAACATAAATCTTGTGGGTTTGTTGGTACCCGAACACGGTTTCTTTACTTCTGTTCGGGCAGGTGTAGCAGTTCATGATGAGCAATATAAAGGTATAGAGGTTATATCGCTTTACGGCAAGAACAGAAAGCCAACAAAGGAAATGCTTAATGGTTGTGACGCTGTAATCGTGGATATTCAGGATATAGGTGTAAGATCTTACACATATATCTCCTCCCTTACTGAAACAATGGAAGCATGTGCGGAGAACGGGAAAAAAATCATAATTCTCGATAGACCCAACCCGATAGGTGGATTGATAGTGGATGGTAACGTTCCTGATGAAGGTAAAGAGTCTTTTGTTTGCCGAATTCCAGTCCCGTACCTTCACGGGTTGACTATAGCCGAAATAGCCAAAATGGTAAAGGGTGAAAACTGGATTAACAAAGCTGGATCATTAGACCTAGAGGTCGTAAAAATGGCTAACTGGGAAAGATGGATGCACTATGAAGATACAGGCTTGCCATGGTTCCCTACATCGCCACACGTACCAACAGTCAACTCTATCCGCGGCCTCGCTACTCTAGGTGTTTTTGGTGAACTTGGTCTTGTTTCAATCGGGATTGGGACAACACTACCTTTCCAATACATAGGCCATCCATCGCTTTCAAACAGCTCAACGGACTATGAGGCAGTAGAAGGTGTACGCTACTTCCGGAATAGGTATCAGCCTTTCTATGGTATGTATAACGGCAAGGACGTACCCGGTTACATATTGGATTTCAGCCCTGACAATCAATCAAAGTATTTTTCATCGGGGATGAAGATTTTCCGTAAGTTATCAGAAAAGAGTCCTGAGTTATTGTCATCTATCGATGCCTCATCTAACGGGGCTAAAATGTTTGTTAAAACAACTGGTACAGATGATTATCTGCAAATGTTCAAATCCAGAGAGTTCGATAAATTAGATGAAAAGCTGCAAGAAGGTGTAATAGAGTTTCTCGTGAAAAGGGAACAGTATCTGCTATACAAATAAAAAAGGCAGACCATTACGATCTGCCTTTACAAAAACCGGTCTTAACTTTATCTCTACTTAATTCCAACAGAGTTCATAATAAACTTAAGCTCTCTGTATCTTGTATCAATTAATTTTTCTGCTGACTTTCCAGAGCCTCCCGATCCGTGGCCGCCCTCAAAATCAATATCAAGTAGTATTGGATTTGTCTGGTTAGCTCCGTTCTGAAGCATCGCAGCCATTTTCTTAGCATGCAGTGGATCCACTCTTGTATCATACTCACCCGTATGGATAAACGTGTTCGGGTAGTTTACATCAGGGTCGATATTATGATAAGGGGAGTAGGCCTTCAGCCAGTCGAACTCTTCTTTGATAGCTGGGTTACCATATTCGGGTATCCAGTATTGTGCTATAAGGAACTGGTCATAGCGTAGCATATCCAAAAGCGGAACTCCGATTACTACAGCTTTGTAAAGGTCAGGGCGTTGTGTAAGTGCCGCACCCGTAAGCAAACCGCCGTTAGATCTACCGGAAATAGCAAGCCTGCTAGAGTTAGTATAACCTTCATCAATCAGATATTCAGCTGCTGAAATAAAATCGTCGAATACATTCTGTTTTTTGTCCAGCATACCGTCAGTGTGCCAAGACTCACCGTATTCGCTTCCGCCTCTGAGATTTGCTATAGCATAAACCCCACCTCTGTTGATGAAAGTTGCTATATCTTTTATAAAGCTAGGTGTTAGAGATATATTAAAACCACCATAACCATAAAGCAACGCAGGATTATCTCCTTCCCTCACCATATCTTTATCATACATAATAAAGATAGGAACCGTTGTGCCATCTTTCGAAGCGTATTTTGTGAATTTCACTTCAATATTATCTGTATTGATAGGGGATGGTTCATTGAAATAAAGAGAAAACTCTTCACTTCCAGGATCCATCTCATAAATTTTTGTTGGTGATGTAAAGGATTTCGCTGAAACAAAGAACTTGTCGATCTTCTTATTATATGTTATCGAGCCGATATCAGCTACTTCCGGTAGTTCGAGCTGACGAACTTTGTTGCCATCCATATCATAAACGGCAAGCCTAGAAAGTACGTCCTGCTTGTATAGTACGTAAGCTAGAGTATCTCTGAATACGAAATCCTTTATAACCATATCTTCACTTTCGTCAATAAACGGAACCCAGTTGTCGTATTCGGCATCATTGGCGGGTGCCATCATGATTTTGAAATTCGGTGAGTTATCGTTTGTTATGAAATAGAACTTACCGTCATGATACTTGGGGTATGCATTGAATTCTGAGCTTTCATAAACTTTTTTACCCAAACCTGATGATCCAAGTGGTTTGATATGAACTGTATCAGAATAAAAATCCCCATAGATTGTATAAGTAAAAGGGCCGTTGGGATCATCATAAACCTGAGCGAAATGTTTAGCCGATGGAGCAGTGATAATACTTTTATCTTTACTCGTATCTGTACCAAGCCTGTGCAGATAAGTAGGTAGCGGATCTTGATTATCTATCATCTGCTGGCTTCTTCGTGTTACGTATGCGTTCTTACCATCTTCAGAAAATACCAATGACCTAAGATCACCTATAGGCTTATATATCTCTTCCAAGGTTTCAGTATCAAAGAATCTATAGGTAGCAATCTCATTACCCTTATACTGTGTGGCAACTGCTACTACTGAGCCGTCTGAATTATAAGCAGCGTCAAACCAAGATGTTACACCAGTGGAATCTATATCGGTCGGTGAGAAAATCTTTACTGTATCTTCATCCATAATACGGTAAAGAGTTGCATGTTTATCACCCTTGGCTTTTCTACTTACGAATTGTTTGTCACTGATATAAAATGGAGCTGATTTTACCTCCCGGTCGTAGATAGCCTCAAGCTCTTCTCTGAGTCCATCGATATCCGGCCCCATTTCAGTAATAAAATTATGGGTAAACTCTGTTTGTTTTTCCGACCACTCTCGAACTTCAGAGTCGTTCTTATCTTCCAGCCATCTGTACGGATCTGCAATTACTTCCCCATGAACTGTATCGAAATGGGCTACAGTTTTTGTTTCAGGGGGATTGAACTCAATATTATTCATAGTGTCTTTTTTGTCATCACAGGCAATGATTAAACTTACTACCAACAGAGCTGAAGAAAGTCGAAGAAAAGTTTTATTGGTTTTATTCATACATCTGGATTAGTTTATTAGTAATATGTATTGCAAAAATAGATAATTATTATGGATATTGTATTAGTCGGTTTGGGTGGAGGGTTAGGTGCTATCGCACGGGTAATCTTTTCTAAAATATCTACAACAAGGATAAATGAAATTATTATGCAGCTAAGCAATGGCAGTGCGTTTTATACCTCGCTTTTGTTACCTACTTTTGCGATAAATCTTATAGCCTGTTTCTTAATAGGTTTGCTTTTGCAAGTTCTTACCGATAGCAAGAATTTATCAGCTCTTTTGATCACAGGTTTTTTGGGTGGGTTTTCTACATTTTCCGCGTTCGGTATTGAAACATATAAAATGATATCGGAGAACCTTTATCTGTCGGCTGTTACTTACGTTCTTGCAAGTGTAGTATTTGGTATCGTGTTTGTAGCTATCGGATATAAACTATCTTATATCTTGGATTGGGCCAAATAAAACCTTATCTATCTGTTCACGTCTAATAAGTAATGCCAGAAGATAACATAAATAATAATGATGAGAATGATGAAAAGCCTGATAATGGCAATTCAAATGATCCCTCATCTGATAAGCCAAAGAATAATTCTGACTTATATCCCGATTCCTTAGAAGAAAAAGCCCCCCCGGAAGAACCAGAAAAGAAGAAAAGACGTTTTGGTTTGTTTTATAAACTGATGGGCGGAACAATAGCCCTTTTGGTTTTATTGCCTGTTTCACTTTATTTCCTTTCAATGAATGATGGCTTTAGGCAATGGGCTATTGGAAAGATTGTTGAGTTTGTAAATGATAGTCTTGAAGGAGAGATTGAGGTCGGTGATATTGACTTCTTCGATAAAGACGGTATAAGATTTAGTGATGTTGTAGTTCATGCTGCGGGGGATACCTTAGCATCTATACCCGATATGCTAGTTGACGTTAAAGCTCGAGATATTTTGGATAACAAAGTATTGGCTAATAGAATCGAGATAAATAACGCTCGGATCAAGATCATTCGAGATATGGATTCGGTTTGGAACTTCTCTCGTATCGCAGCCCCATCTGCACCTGATACCTCCACCAAACAACCTACATATTGGCAGATTGCAGCGGAGAATCTTGAATTCAACAATTCGTATTTCCTATTTAGGGATTCAATCGCTTTACATGATTCCACTGGCACTAATAATATAAAAGAGTTCTACCCAACGATGAACTATCAGGATTTCATTCTTGATAAAATGAATCTGAGAGCAAGCGATATAGAAGTACTTACGGAGCATCAGGATTATAGTGTCAACATACTCAATCTGAGTTTTGATGAAGATAAATCTCCCGCAAAAATAGATAAACTCGATGGTGAGCTGAAACTCAATCAAAACGGTATTTTCGCCGAGGACTTAGGTATCACAATTGATGAAGCAGAAATTGATTTGGAAGCCACCGCTACTGGTTTTAATCCCTTCGCCGGGGATGATATTAGAACCGCGGATTGGAATGTTGAGCTTGGGGCATCCAAAGTGGATGGCTATGAAATAGAGTCATTCGCCCCTATGCCTATAAAATTAGATAGGACTGCGGATATCACCTTATCTGCGGATGGTACATTTAAGGAGTTGAATATTCAAAGTTTAGAACTTGAGTTTGCCAGCAGCCAAATCGATATTACGGGCATATTACAGAATATAACTGAACCTGATCAATTCTTCTATGATCTTGAAATCAATAACAGTAATATACAAAGAAGAGATATAGCTTTTATAAACGGTCTTGATCTTAGTTCTTTACCTCAATGGGGGAATGCAAAGATTACAATCCTTTCAGCTGAAGGAACGAGAGATTACGCAAAAGCCAATGTTGAAATTAATACTTCATTAGGTTATGTCAGAGGCAACTTATCATCTGACTGGTCAGGAAAAATATCCTATTCATTTGACGGACGAGTCAAAAATATAAATTTAGAGAAAATCACTGGTAGTCCTTCTCTCGATTCAGATCTTTCTGGTAAACTGCAAGCAAAAGGAAGAGGAACAGATCTATCCAGTATCAGTGCGGATATCAATTTCTCTGGTGGCTATAATAGATTTAATGAATACGCATTCGATCAGGTACTTATAGATGCAGATCTCGATAATGGTTTCGCTAATATCAATAAAGTTGAACTTATTAAATTTAATAGCGGCACCGATGAGTTTCTGACCGAGAATGAGACATTAGTGCTAAAAGGTGATATTGATCTAAGTAATATGGAAAGCCCGGTCTATAATTTCAATATAGATGCTGATGCTATTAACTTAAAACAATTGCTCGGTACTGATGCCGCACCTAATTACCTGACCGGTGATTTAGTTATTTCAGGATCAGGATTTGATTTATCTGATATCAATGGCATGGTGTCGGCGGATGTTGATCTTGTAATCTTTGAGGATAGAGCCTTATTGCCATTCGGTTTAGATTTCCAGTTCGAAAATACCGGGGATGGTAAACTTTTATCTCTGGAATCAGACTTTATGGACTTCTATATCGAAGGTGTATTCGAATATGGCGCACTTGTTCAGACAATACAGGTTCATGCTACCGAACTTGCCGGTTACGCCGAAGAGCAAGCTAATAAGATCATTACCAGTACGCAGAAAATAGCAGGCGAGATTGAAGAGGATGACTATACCTATCTTGAGCGTTTTCCACCATTAGATGCCAAGATTTTTGGTGAAATAACCGATTTATCACCGATATCGATATTTATTGATAGTACGAATATATTGAGTACCATTAATATTAATATGAACCTCTATAATCAGGATAGTCTGTCTGTTCTTGAAATAGATTCAATCAGCATTGATGAGTTTAGCCTAATCAGAAACGGACTGAATGTAGCGACTAAAGATCTTGAGATGTCTGGCAAATTGCAAATGGATCTGGTGAACAATGATCCAGTATTCAGCAAGTTCAATCTAAACATGGATGCCAAAGAGCCAATACTGGTAAATGAAAACACATTTTATCGTACTTATCTGTATTCCAGATTCGATAACGATACTTTAGGTCTCAGCACACACGTAAATATGAACCAACAATTCGATTTATCCTTAGTCGGTGATTTGTACGTGTATGACAAACTATTGGATATGGATCTTACAGTTTTGGAAATAGGTTATGACAGTACTCATATCTGGAAAAATATAAACGATATTCAGGCAAGTTTCGGAAATGAAGGCTTTTTTATAGATTCTCTTAGATTGCAACGTGATGATAAAGAGATAATATCCTTGAATGGTTCCTACGATAGCAGTAGAGATCTCTTTGAGAACGTGAATTTGACCGTAACAGGTTTTGACTTCAAGTATATAGATGAGCTGATGCCTTCATTGGATAATTCTTATATTGATTACGCAAACGGGAAAGTGGATACTCTCGGTATCAACTTAACAGGTAGTATGTCCGACCCGGATATAGATCTTCTGTTCAGCACAAAGGATCTTGTATTCAATAGAATCAATCTAGGCAATATCTACGCTAAGATAAATCATGATAATGACGTTATTTCAGGTCTGATAGCATCTCAGAGATCTGATTCTTCTACCGTGGATGATTATAGAATAGATATAAATTCTATACCTTTTTCACTCAGGCTGGAAAGTATGGAAGATCGCTGGAACAATAAAGAAAACATCGATGTCGATCTGGATATCGATAGCCTTAGCCTTGCGATAGCAGATCCGTTTCTTGACTTTATGTCAAACTCCAAAGGCTATATTAATGTCGATGCGAGAATCGAAGGTACCGATCTCGACAACCTTGATCTTTCAGGTGGATTGAAATATGATAATATAAGCACCCGCATCACTCCTATAAACATGTTTTTTAGATCTACTGGTGATATAGAGTTCAACAATGATGCGATTGTTTTCAAGCAGCTCAATTTTTCAAATCCCTCTGCGGAGCTTTCTGGATCAAAAGCGGATGTCAGTGGTAAAATATCATTGAATGATTTCGTACCAGATGAATTTGATATGAAAATTGATGTTGATAGATTGAAGGTATTATCCGCGAGATCAGAAGAAGTGATGCCGGACATATATGGCGATTTAGTTATATCAACCGGTCGGGAAGGTATAGATATTAAAGGAAATATCGATAGTCCTAGGATATCGGGTGACATAGAAATACTCAGATCCGATTTGACACTGCCATTGGAAGATAGGGCTTCAGCCGCCGAAGCCAAGTTCGATTACTATTGGGAAGGCGAAAACATATACATGGTGATGATTAATGAAGAGGGGGAAGAAGAAGAAATTACACCTAGAAACTCATCATTCTATGAAGCTATGGGTATGGATTTCAAAGTTTATTTTCCCTCAAATCTTGTTGTGAATATTGATATTAACGCTTTAATGTCGGTAGAAGCCCATATAGGAACTAGGCTTAGAGGTACTAGTATAAATTTCCAAAAAATACCTTTTTCAGACGAGACTAAGCTTATAGGGGATATTTTCTTACAAGAAGATTCCAGACTTAATTTTGCTGGAAGGGATTTTGAGACTTCAGGTAGTATCTCTTTTCCTGATGGGGATATAGAAAACCCATTACTTGATATTACCGCTGTTTATGATGGTAGAATTAGTAATTCAGAGAATACCCGGGACTTTACTGTAACTATTAATGTTGATGGGCCTAAAGAAAATCCAGATATTACCTATAATTATACGATAGGCAACCAACCAGACAATCAAGGTCAGGAAACTCGTCTAGAAGATGTTCTTTCACTTATAGTACTCGGGGCTTTACCTAATAATCCTGGTGGCGGAGGTGGCGAATCCAGCCTTGGTGCGGAATTAGGAGAAAGCGCTACATCCACTCTGCTGAACCCGGCTCTGAAAAGCTTCCTGGGTGAAGTAGCTGGTACATTGAGCTTTCTAGATCTAGATGTACAGACTAGGGGCGGAGTGGAGAATACAACCGTTAGGTTAAGGGGTAAAGTAATTGACGGTATTTATATATCCGGTGGGGGAGGCCTCTACGGACAGGAAATTACAATTGAAGTTCCACTAGCGGAATTGCTAAAGAAAGATAGTTTCGATAATTTCCGCCTACAGTTTACTCAGTTCATTAATAACAATCAAAATGCAACAGTCCGCGAACAGATAAATTCTGAATTTAAACTTAGATGGGCTAAAACCTGGTAAATTACTATGAATTCAATAACAAAAGATTTGAAAGTCACAGATTATAGAGAGTCTAGTTCTGTTGAGGATACTTCACAACTTGTAACCTTTTATATCGGGAAGGAAGAACTGGGTTTTGATATATCTTTTGTACAAGAGATAATTTCTCCTATCAGGATAACACGTGTACCGAACAGTAGCGAGTTCATCAAAGGGGTAATCAATCTTCGTGGAAAAATAATCCCTATATTCGATCTTAAAGAAAGAATCAAATCTCAGGTTATGGTAATTGATGAAAACACCAAAATCATAGTAGTACATAAAGGTGAACTCAATATCGGGCTATTGGTCTCAAAAGTAAATGAGGTGGTGTTGGTTTCAGATAAAAATCTTGTGGCCCCTTCCAATAAACTCAATACCCAAAGCGACCAGTACCTAAAGCAAATAGCAAATTTGGATAACAGGCTGATTTCTATAATAGATCTCGAGCGAACAGTTAACCTTATAACTGAAGAAATTGACTGATTACTAAAAATCAGAGATTTAGACTTTACTTAGCTTGGCGAACTTTGCAATCATTATTTTTTTCCCGTGTTCATCAAACTTAACAGTAACTTTCTGCTGATCCCCATTTCCTGAAATCTCTAATAGTTTACCTTCACCAAATTTAGAATGAACTACTCTGTCACCTGTTCTCAGGCTATCGTGAACTTGACTATAATTATCATCCCTGGTTTGATCATAGTGTGATTTTCTTTTCCCGGGGGATTGTGTTACTTTACTTCTCCAAGAGCCGAGTATATCTGAACCAGTAGATATAGGGGTTCCTGAAAGACTTGTTTTTTTGCTGGACGACATAGGAGGTTGGCCGCCCATCCATTGGGTAACGGAATGATCTATTTCTTTCAGGAATGTAGATACGGACTGACGCTGAATATCACCAAACTTCATTCTCCTGCTGCAATAAGTAATCGTAAGGCTTTGCATAGCCCTGGTTATCCCTACGTAGAAAAGTCTTCTTTCTTCTTCCAACTCGCTCGGTTCGTTCTCCGATCTGGATGATGGGAAAAGTCCTTGCTCAAGCCCGGTAATGAATACCTCGGGAAATTCCAGGCCTTTAGCGGAGTGAAGTGTCATAAGGCTTACGCTATTGCCCGATAAATCTGAATTGTCAATATCAGAAGCTAAAGATATCTGCTGAATATAATCATTGAGCTCGGCCTGCGGATTAGTATCAAAGAAATTCGTCAGATCGGTAACAAGCTCTTGGATGTTATTATACTTATCCAAGGCTTCATCGGTACCTATATCTTTATACATATCCAGGATACCGATTTTATCGATATAATCCTTTAGAACTAAAGAAGGATTCTCTTTCTTAATCAGATTGCTTGTATCTTCGATAACTTCCCACAACCTTCGGGCTGATTTTTTCGCCCGGCCCACTACCGATAGCACTTCCTCACTTCTTCTGAAAGTATCCAGTAATGGAGTATTATGTTTTCTGGAAAAATCTATGAAATGACCTATCGAGGTTTTACCGATGCCTCTGGGTGGTTCGTTAACAGCTCTTAGCAGTGATTCATTATCCTGCGGGTTGATAAGCAGTTTCAGATACGCCATTGTATCTTTAATTTCCTTCCGTTTGTAAAAGGAGATACCTCCGACTATCACATAAGGTATATTTTCTCTTCTCAGTGCATTTTCCAATGGTAGGGACTGTGCGTTTGTGCGATACAGTATAGCCATATCTCTATATTTTTTGCCAGAATCATTCTTTTGGTTTATCAGGGTTGCGATTTTAAGTGCTTCTTGGCGGTCATCCTCACAGTTGACAACTTTTATCTTATCTCCGTCTTCCTTCTCAGTCCATAATTCTTTTTTTAATTGGTTTTTGTTTTTGGCGATTATAGAATCGGCTGCTTTTAGAATATTACCAGTAGATCTATAATTCTGTTCAAGCTTGATAATCTTAGCTGAAGGGTAATCCTTTTGGAATTCGAGTATGTTTCTGATATCGGCACCACGCCATTTATATATAGACTGAGCATCATCCCCTACAACGCAGATATTATTATGTGCGGCCGATAGTAACTTAATTACTTTGTATTGAGCTCTGTTCGTATCTTGATACTCATCTATCATTATATACTGAAACTTATTTCTGTACTTTTCCAGAGATTCTTTGTCAAGCTCAAAAAGCCTGATCATATTAATTAACAGATCATCAAAATCCATAGCGTTAGCTTCAAGTAAATAGCGCTCATATTCTTTATAAATCTCTGCTACAGTCTTCTCAAAGTGGGTATTAGCTTTATCAGCATAAGCCTCAAAGTCTACCATAGCGTTTTTCGCTTTTGATATTGAGCTCCTGACTTGGTTTGGAGGGTATTCCTGTGTTGTAAGCCTAAGCCTGTTCAGTATGCTTCTTATAGCCGAGGACTGGTCATCGGTATCATAAATAGAGAAACCAGGACTGTAACCTAGTTTTTTGCCTTCTATTCGTAATATTCTGGCAAATATCGAGTGGAAAGTACCGGCCCATACTTCGCGGGCCGTATCATAGCCAACAAGCTTAGCTATACGTTCTTTAAGTTCACCAGCAGCCTTATTGGTAAAGGTTAAAGCAAGTATCCGATAAGGTTCAACACCTCTATCCAAAATATTAGCTATTCGGTGCGTCAATACTCTGGTTTTGCCGGAACCTGCACCAGCGATAATCAAAAGCGGACCGCCAACGGCCTCTACTGCTTTGATCTGCTGCCTGTTGAGCCCTTTGATTATGGAAGGTGTAGTTTCTTTGTCTCTGTTAAGTTTGAGTTTTTGAGCCATTAATTAAATGCCGTACTCTTTTAATATAGTTGAGGTTTTGTTATTGGCATCAACCGGTGAAGGGTTGATTATCAAAGTGTTCCAAAACAAAGGGTTATCAGTTTGGGACTTAGCTGTACCAAACTTAGTAACTCTATCTAAATTGTCTGGATCATCACTATCATTTACAGTAATATAGAAATAGATCTCATCGCCTTTTTTTAGTTCATCCTGGGTGATACCGATATTTTTTAAAGCGAAAGAGATATAAGCGTCATATCCTTGTTCTGTTTTGACTCCGTATGCTTGAACGATTTGCCTGTTTACAGATTTATTTTCACTATAACCAACAAACCCGGAATAAGGATTATCAAACGGTATAACAGATATACCTGTGGTTTCTAGATCTTTAATATTCAAAGTATATTCACCATTCTTTTTAATAGGTATTCTATCCAATTTCCCTTTAGCGAAATAAAGGTCTATTGATTCAGCATACGGCTGATCTAACACTATATCATCCTTGACTTCAAGTTTTATATATAGTTTATCCGAATCAGTAGAGAAATATACCTTATAAGATAGATCATCCCAATCCTGCCACCAATAGCCACCTTCTAAAATGTTCTCTACATTTTCGACTTCTATATCTGAATTTCCTTTTTCGATTGGGGATCGGCTGCCGGTAGCAATATCGTTTACGTTATATCTGTAATCGAATAGTATATCATTATCTGCAGAACCTATGTACCTTACCGAAGACGGCCTACCGTAATAACCAGTCGATATTTCTTCTGTAACGCCTGATGTAGATTTGGTAACAAAATCTTCTACCAATTTCAGATCACCACCTATGATGCTATAGCCTTTGATTTCCCATTCATACTGTTTTTGTTTTTCAGTAACAAAAGCAGCTCCATTCCTTATTGCTACACCTACTTCCAAAGGGAGTTCAACATACGATCTTTTGAATTCCCCTGCTTTTAATATATATCCGTCTTGATCATAGAACATTAGTACTGTCATCTGCCTGCCTCTGTCCGTTGATGTTTTAGCGACTAATGCCAGATCTGTATAGCCATCGCCACTAAAATCACCGACATCCCAACTATGAATGTCATAATTTGAGATCAAGGGTTCCTGATTAGTTATATCTGCGATAAGTTCCTTAGCAAAATACTTATCTAAGGTTTTCTTGAATTCATTCCATTTTGTTCCCGCAGAGTATGCCTCTATAAAACAAAAGAGAATCAATAAGAACAATACCGATAATTTTCTATCCATTATTACTTCCAAATCCATATATTTCCAGATGAAATAATGCTACACTTCCTTCCAACATATTTCTTATAGTATTAGGCGAAAATCTTGCTTTCCTGGAAAACTTTGTCCCTTAATTCTGTATGGCTGCTTTTAAGCCTCGCACCGTACTGAGATACGATCTTACTGGCAGCCAGTGAACCGAGCTTACCAGCCAGGTGAGGTTTTCTTCCATGTGTCAATCCATAGAAAAAACCGGCAGCATACATATCGCCCGCACCAGTTGAGTCCAACGCGGCCGCATTAACGGGATCGATACCTATATTATCACCGTCGTAATAGAGTTTAGATCCTTCAGCACCCATAGTAATTGCAAAATTTGCCTGTTTATCCTTTAACGCTTTATAAGCAGCTTCATTATTATCAGTCTCTGTATAGGTCCTCGCTTCCAGATCATTGCAGAATATAAGATCCATGTCACCGTAGATATCATCAATACGGCTTCTGAAAACATCGACGATGAATTTGTCTGATAATGTAAGTGCTATCCTAGTGCATTTTGCCTTTGCTATTTCAATACTACGGGTCACTGCCTCAAATCCTGAGTCGCTGCTGAGTTTATATCCCTCTATATATAGCCATTCACTTCTGGCTATGGTCTCATCATCAATATCATCCATACCATATATTTCATTCGCACCAAGGTATGTTGCCTGAGTTCTTTCAGCGTCAGGAGTAATATATAGTAAGCATGATCCGGTAGGATCATTCTGGCTAGTAGTATTTGCAAGCACTATACCTAGTTTTTTAAATTCATCAGAATAAAACCTACCGAGCTCATCATTGCCCAAAGCGGTTTGATAAGCTGCCTTGCCACCGAATGAGCTATATGCTATAATAGTATTTGCGGCAGATCCGCCAGATGATAAATGCTTTTCTTTATCCGATAATTTTTCAATGCTCTCAGTCTGTGCGGCCCTATCTACTAGAGTCATTGTTCCTTTTTCATACCCTGTACTGGTAAGTTCAGACTCGTTGACTTCAAGTTGTATATCTACTAAAGCGTTACCGATCCCGCAGAGTTGAATATCTTTATTCAGATGGTCTTTCATATTTACTCTTTAATTATTGCAATACTTCAATTCCCAAAAATAACTAACAATACAGTCAATCAGCAATCCTCTTTCTGTTTAGTAAATTGCATCTTGCAAAAAATATAATCTCATGACGGAAAAAATGAAAATCGCAGTAATTTTGGGTGGTCTTTCAGCTGAAAGAAATGTTTCTTATCAATCCGGTTTCGCAGTAGGAAAGTCGCTAAAAGATCGAGATCATGAAGTTATCTATATCGACCCGGCATTTGGTGATAGATGCGTAATCGACTTAGATGAGTCTCCTTCTGTAGATAAAATGCCACCTCTTAAAGATATAAAGAATACATCAAAATTTCTGGAGGCTTTCAATAGCAATGCTTTTGAAGGCATAGATTGTGCATTTGTTACTATGCACGGCACTTATGGAGAAGACGGTATTCTGCAATCGCTACTTGAGCTCAAATCTATACCTTATACAGGTTCTGATGCCGCCTCATCGGCGGTTGCTATGGATAAAATATTATCTAAACTCCTATTCACCAGTGCGGGGGTTAATACTGCGGAATGGATTGTCGTCAAAAAGCATGAGATAGACGATCTTGATTTTTTAGATGATATAATCGCAGAGCTTGGCCGAGAGTTAGTTATAAAGCCTAACGACCAAGGTAGTGCGGTTGGGGTAAATGTTATACACAAAGCTGATAAATACAGTTTGCAAGAAAAATTATCTGACTCCGCCCGATTTGGGAAAAAACTTATTGTTGAGAAGTATATATCAGGTAGGGAACTAACCGTTGGTATTTTCAATGATGAACCCCTACCGATAGTTGAGATAAGACCTAAGGAAGGCCATTATGACTATAAAAACAAGTACCAAAAAGGGCAAACAGAATACTTCTGCCCCGCAGAACTATCAGAAGATATAATTGATTTCACTCAGACCATGGCTATGATGGCACATACCGTACTCGGTTGCTCAGATTATTCAAGAGTGGATTTCAGACTAAATGATGAAGGCCAGCCTTATTGCTTGGAGGTCAATACAGTTCCTGGTTTTACTGAGCTAAGTCTTTTCCCGATGGCCGCTAAAGAACATGGTATTGAATTTGGAGAGCTTACCGAAGAGCTTGTAAAGATGGCTATAGATAGATATAATCAAGAACAAGATTAATGCATCTCAATAAAAAGACTTTTATTTTTAAATCATTCACCTGAAATAGAAAGATACGTTCATATAGCATTCAATTTAAATCTGCCCGGTGCCCTTACCTATAAATATGAAGGTTCCGAAGTTTCACTCATTGGCAGAAGAGTCCTATGCCCATTGAGAAAAGGGCTGGAAATAGGTTTTGTGATTGATGATAACGTCAGCTTCGATGAGGAGTCGAATTATAAAGTCAAGGCTATAGCAGCTGTTCTGGATGATAAACCAGTGCTGTCTGAAATTGCACTAAAGCTAGCAAAATGGATTTCCGAATACTACATGGCATCTATTGGTAGCGCTCTCGAACTTTTTTCACCTCGAGGCCTGGGTGATAAGGATAAAGTAAAAGTAAAGATAGTCAATGAAACGGCTGGCAGCACTAGCACTTCAAAATTAGTGTTGGTAAGCGGCACAGAGTCCTGTAAAGACCCAAGGAAAAAAGTTCTCAGGCTACTACGCACCAAGCCTGGATACACTACATTAAAAAGCCTGGCCAAAGAACTAAAGATAGCAGGTATAGGGGAACTTCTTCTCCAGATGGAAGCTGAGAACAAGATAGAGATCGAATACGGAACTCTGAGCAAAAAAGTCCGATCAGACAGAATTATATTGATAAACCCTGATATACTTAACGAGCTTCTCCACGGTGATACCACTTATAGCAAATCCCTAAAGCGAGCCCCAAAGCAAAAAGCAGTTCTTGAGCATCTTGAACATTACGAAAAAAACGGTATAATTCGGGTTACCCAAAAAGAGCTTAGCCGCGACCGAGTATGGGATATCAATATCTTCAGAGCATTAGAAAAGAAAAGAGTTATCGAGATAGAGGAAATCTACCACGAAGACTCCATCCGGTTTTCCGATAGTAGTTACCCAGATGAGTCTGAATATGCATTTTCCGAATCTCAGGCTATTGCTCACCGTGTAATAGAGAGTTTTATAGATTCTGATAAATTAAAACCTATACTATTATATGGTGATACCGGTTCTGGAAAAACGTTGCTTTATATCAAAGCGATCAAAAAAGCTGTTTTAAAAGGTAAACAGGCTGTTCTGCTTCTTCCCGAAATATCACTTACTCCGCAAATGTTAGGTAGATTCAGAGCTGTATTCAGAGAAAGAGTAGAGATTTTTCATTCCCAACTAACGAACCGTGAACGATTTATCGCTTGGCAGAATATAAAAAGAGGTGATATTGATCTAGTTATCGGTCCGCGTTCAGCACTGTTTTCACCATTGGATAATTTAGGCCTGATTATCATTGATGAGGAACACGAGTCTTCCTATAAGCAGGATTCGCCAGAACCGCGATATCAGGCACGTGATACTGCGGTCTATATGGCCAGTATGCTGAACATCCCGATCATTCTCGGCTCGGCAACACCCTCGATCGAAAGTATGTATAACGCTGAAACCGGTAAATATAACCTAGTCAATCTCAGAGGTAGAATAGAGGGAGTCGGAACGCCGAAATTTGAACTCATTGATATGGTTGAAGCTCGAAAAAAAGGAATAGAGGCCGGCCATCTATCTAGGGATCTCGCTGATGCTATCCTGACGAGAATTGATAGGGGAGAGGGTACTATCCTCCTGCAGAACAAAAGAGGTTATAGTAATATTCAGGAGTGTGTAAACTGCGGGCATGTCAATATGTGCCCACACTGTTCTATCTCACTTACACTGCACTATGGCCCCGCTATGCTTCGTTGCCATATATGCGGGTACTCCGAAAAAAGCCTTGGTAAGGTATGTAAAGAATGTAATACAGATAATGTAGAATTACTAGGAACAGGCACACAGCTATTGGAAGACGAGCTTAGCAGGTGGCTCCAGTCCGAAAACAGACCTTCCAGAATAGCAAGGTTAGATTCCGACAGTACAGCGAAAAGAGGTAGCCACGAAAAAATCCTTAACGATTTTTCTAATGGTGAGATTGACGTACTTATCGGTACTCAGATGGTAAGCAAGGGGCTTGACATAGCACGCGTAACACTTGTAGGGGTAGTCAGTGCTGATATGCAACTCTACATTCCTGACTTTAGGGGGAGTGAAAAACTTTTTCAGATGCTTGTACAAGTAGGCGGTAGAGCTGGAAGGCGGAAAAACACACAGGGTATTGTTTACATTCAAACATATAATCCGAGAGAACAGTCCATCAGGAAAGCTGTTGAGTTGGATTACAGCTCATTCTACACAAATGAATTAGAACAAAGGCTTGACGCGGGGCTGCCACCCCATAGAAGGCTGTCCAAAATCGAATTAAGTAATAAAGATAGATTCATTGTTGCCGATGAGGCTATGAAGCTATCTCATCTGCTTGAGTCTGTGCCGGGGCTAATTCAATATTCACCGATGTTTACTCCATCAATTGAAAAAGTAAATGATAGGTATAGAAGGATTATAACAGTTAAATCGTCCAGAGAAGTAGATAAGGCTGGTGGCAAACTCAGAAAATCTATTTCTAGCGGTATAGAAAAACTTAGGTTCAGAAATAATATAAAATCACGAATCATAGTCGATATAGATACTTGGGGTTCACTATAATGGTTTTATATAGTAAAACAGCCTAAGTTTAGTTTCATTTTTTCTAATTTTGTAATATTCCAATCATCCAAAACCATAAAACGACTTGAGCGATAATAAAGCACAGCAAATACCTGAATACAGCGATACCGAAAAACTCAGTATTCTGACGGCACAACTTGCAGAAGATAAAAAAGCCGCCGATGTTCTTGTAATGGATCTTAGAAATGTTGAATCCTCACCGACTGATTTCTTTGTTGTGGCCTCCTGCGATAATATTAGCCAGTCCCAAGCTATTTACGATAATATTCTTAAGAACGTAAAAGAGTATAAATTAAGAATGCCTAAGACAGAAGGTCTGGAGGGTATGGAATGGATAATCATAGACTTTTTTGACGTAGTTGTTCATATAATGCTTGGAAAGATCCGTGATTTCTACAAACTGGAGAAACTTTGGGGCGATGCTAAGTTTTTCACAGTTGACGATGAAGGAGAAATGAACAGTATCGATTATTTAGAAGTGTTGAATATTTATGGCAGAACAGGTTCGGAGGGCAACTAATTGAAAGATTATAGATCTCTAACCCAACAGGCACTCAACAAACTCGGTATTCAAGTAGAAGCTGTGTTCGAAGAACCGAAAAATCTCGATAACGGAGATGTATCTACAAACGTCGCCCTTAAAAACGCAAAACTTCTAAAAAAGAATCCCAGACAAATATCTCAGGAGATAATCGATAAGTTAAATGAATTCAATCTTAACGATTTTAATGTTGAAAGTGTAGAAATCGCGGGGCCAGGCTTTATCAATTTCAAGCTTTTGGATTCTCACTTCCACGATAAACTCAAAGCAATACTTTCTGAAAAAGAAGATTTCGGAAAAAACGATAGCGGTAAGGGTAAGAAAGTAAACGTAGAATATGTTAGTGCCAATCCTACGGGCCCTCTTCACATGGGGCATGGGCGTAATGCTGCAATGGGGGATTCTATTGCTAATCTTTACACTTGGAACGGATACGATGTAACTAAGGAATACTATTTCAATAATGCTGGCAACCAGATGAATAATCTGGGCAAGTCAGTATATGCCCGCTACGTTCAGCTTACCGGTGACAAAGAATATCCATTCCCTGAAGATGGCTATCACGGAGAGTATATATGGGATATTGCTAAAAAATTACAGTCAGATAACGGTGATAATTTTTTAGATAAGATATTCCCTTTGGATAGCATACCCAACGAGACTTTAAAAGACTTTAGAGAAGCAGGTGAGAAGTATAATTTTGAGATGATACTTGCTACCCTTGATAAGATGGCGGTTAAGCAGGATGTATTTTTTAACGAAGATACTCTTTATAAAGAAGGAAAAATCGATGCCGTAGTATCAGAGCTTAGAGATAAAGGCCTGGCATACGATAAAGATGGTGCTGTATGGCTCAGATTATCTGAAATGGGACAGGATGATGATAGGGTGATTATCAAAAATACAGGAGAGCCTACTTATAGACTTCCTGATATAGCCTATCATATCGAAAAATTCAAGCGTGGTTTTGATGTTATAATAGATGTCTTTGGTTCTGATCATATCGCAACCATACCCGATGTGATGTCTGCGGTTAATGAATTCGGCTATGATACCGAGAAAATCAAAGTAGTTATACATCAGTTCGTTACACTGACTGAAAACGGACAGCAGGTAAAAATGTCCAAAAGGTCTGGAAAGTCCTACACACTAGATGATATTATAGAGGAAGTAGGATCGGAAGTAACTAGGTTTTTCCTCCTGATGAGGAGTGGTGGTACTCACTTAGAATTTGATATCGATCTGGCAAAAGAACAAAGCGATAAAAACCCGGTTTTTTACCTTCAATATGCACATGCAAGAGTATCAAGCATAATCAGGCAGATGAACCAGCAGGAAATAGAATTGGACACCAATGACATTACCAGCCTACAACTAGAACTTCTCAAACACAATACTGAGATTAATCTAATCAGAGAGCTTGATAAATTCCCTTATGTAATAGAAACCTCGGCTATGAAAGCTGAACCGCACATAGTAGCGGATTACTTGAGGGATGTAGCCGGGAAGTTTCATGCCTTTTATCACGATTGTAGAATCTTGGGGCAAGAAAAAAGCTTAGCTACAGCAAGGCTGAGTTTAGCATTGGCGACAAAAACTGTTATAAAGAACGGATTAAACATATTAGGTATATCCGCACCTGAAAAAATGTAGAAAATAGTAATAAGGTATAATTGCAATGGAACACTTGTTAACCGAAGAGCAGCAAATGCTCAAAGAAATGGTTTCTAAATTTGCTCAGGATCGTATCGCTCCTGTAGCTTCTGATAATGAAAGAAACCACAGATTCCCTGAAGATATTATCAAAGAGGCAGGCGAGTTAGGCCTTATGGGTATCGCTTACCCTACAGAATATGGGGGTGCTGGAATGGACTACGTTTCATACATGCTTGCTATAGAAGAGATATCACGGTACTGTGCATCAACCGGAGTTATTATTTCCGCTCATTCATCGCTGGCATGTGATCCGATCTTCCGCTTCGGTACAGAAGAACAAAAACAAATGTATTTACCTAAAATGCTATCCGGTGAGACCATCGGTGCTTTCTCTTTGTCTGAGGCCGGTGCCGGCTCAGATGCTGGAGCTACTAAAACCACAGCAGTAAAGAAAGGGGATAAGTGGATACTGAACGGTGCTAAGCTGTGGGCTACAAACGGTAAGGAGGCCGGTATTTATGTTTTAATAGCCTCAACTGACCCTGAGAAGAAAACTCGTGGCGTATCGACATTTATCGTACCTGCTGATACCCCTGGAGTGAGTGTCGGTAAGTTAGAGAATAAACTCGGAATAAGATCCTCTTCTACTGCAGAAATCGTGCTTGACAATGTGGAGCTCCCTGAAAGCGCCTTGCTTGGTGAAGTTAATAAAGGCTTTAAAATCTCTATGATAACCCTTGACGGCGGTAGGCTCGGCATTGCCAGCCAAGCATTAGGTATTGCAAGAGCAGCGATGGAAGACGCTGCAAAATATTCACTTGAAAGAAAACAGTTTGATCAGCCGATTGCTAAGTTTCAAGCGATACAATGGATGCTGGCTGATATGAAAACCAGATATGATGCTTCATGGTTACTGACTTGGCGCGCTTCGACTATGAAAGATAAAGGTATGGTTTATTCGCCTGAAGCTGCTATGGCTAAGCTTGACGCTTCTGAAACAGCGATGTTCTGTGCGAATAAAGGCATACAAGTACATGGCGGGTACGGTTATACTGAAGATTTCAATGTAGAAAGATACTACCGTGATGCCAAAATAACTGAACTATATGAAGGCACAAGCGAAATACAGAGGCTTGTTATCGCAAGAAGCCTGCTATCGAATAGTTGAGTATGGTTTTTAATTGAGATCTTTCAGGCGTGATTTGTAAGTATATCGGTAAATATATCTCGGCTGAATCTCAATCAAATTAAATTTTTCTGGGATTTCAACTACAGGCTGGACATTGTTTCCGGCCTGTGTGTTTTCCAGATCTATGTAAGCTTTTATCTCCGAAAGCTTGAGGTCAGCTAACTCCTCTACTCCACCCCGTATAGTGAGATCAATTTTTTCTGCTGATAGAACTTCGTTTCCCTTAAGGTTGTTATTCCTTATATCTATTCCGATATCCCTTATAGTAATCTCGGCCAACTGCTGTATCTCTATTGCAGCCACAGTTGATCTTGTACTCAATTCCACTATCGTTGATAGGCTGTCTTTGAGGTTCACCACACTTATGACAGGTTTATTTATATCTTCGAAATCAATTCTTTCAGTAGGCCAGTAATTGAGATCGCGCAGTACTTTTGTATTACCGATTACCGTTACGGTATCTGGAGTAAAGTCAGTTTCCGTTGCCAGTACAAAATTTTCATCAGGTATTATGTTCAATCTGCTTTTTATCGGAACCCTTTTTTCTACAGATGGCCCGGTAGTGATAGAGATATTATCAGGGTAAACATCTTCGGCAGTTACATTAACTATATTCCTAAGGGATTTTTCAAGGGTATTCTCTAGTATGAAATATTCTTGTTGATTGATCAGTTCATTTGTAAGATCTACTTGACATACCTTATTCTGGTTGAAAAAAATCAAGTTAAACAGATGCCAACCCGAGCCCTTAGCAACTATAGTAATATTAGAGGGAAGCGTTTTTTCCGGGGATCTGTTCTCAGGGAGTTGTATCAATAGTGGTATATCTACCCTTGTTGAGTACTCATCATTTAATGAAGTATATACCCAGAGAGATATCGCTATAGTTAGCGCACCCAAAGTAGATAGCGAGAAAATCTTGCTCTTGCTAAATTTAAATTTTTGTAGTTTTGATATCACTATTCAATCTAATAAAAAATAACTAATCCTGAGTGTGTTTATTTGTTTTCCCCTGTTTTAGCATTAATAATAATGATCAATCCTTTCGCTCTGTTTCTTTATCTCAGCCCTATAATGAATGAGTTGGAAGATAAGGATTTCAGAACAGTGATATTTAAAGCTGGATTCATATCCGCAGTTGTATTACTGCTCTTCCTTTTACTAGGTGATACTATATTTAAAGATATTCTGAATATTGAATTCGAGTCCTTTCGAATATTCGGTGGAATAGTTCTGTTCTCATTCGCTTACATGTATATCGTTAAGGGACAGAAGGCACTTTTGCAGCTTAAAGAGAATCTGAACGACCTCGCTTCTGAAATAGCTCTACCCTTTATGGTAGGAGCTGGAACTATATCCATAACATTTTTGATAAGCAAAAACCAGCCTATACCTATAGGAATCGGTATGATAGTTGCGGCAGTAGCTTTAAGTATAGTTATTATTCTTATAATGAAGCAAATCAGACGTTTGTTGGCAAAAAGAAAGCTTGAGATAGCTTTTGATAAGAATATGGAAATACTAATAAGGCTAAACGGTTTTTTTGTAGGGGCAATTGGTATCAATATGATTCTTACCGGAATACAAAAAGTATTTTTTAAGTAATTCTACATACTTTTTTTTGATTAGCCGATACTACTTTTCCATCTTATAAAATAGGATAAATTATGAATCTACTACTGTCTGAAGATATAACACTCCTTGGAATGGATGATGAAAAAGGTGTGATAGTAATGAATGCAACCCCGGATTTCCATGTTTGTATATCTTCCGCTATGCTTATAGATCTATATCAGGCAGGTTCAGTCGATATAAAAGACTCTAAGATCGTAAAAATCAAAGAACCAAGTGACCTATTATTATCGAAAACCTATTCTATTATCGCAAACGATCAATCAATTGCCGATTATATAAAGCTATTGGAAAAAAACGATATCAAAGATATCCTTGTAAACACACTTACCAATAAAGGGATATTATCTAAAGAGACTAAGAAAGTCCTTTTCATTAAAAAAGAAATGTTCCCGACTGATAACCCTGATCCAGAGAACGAGACAAGGTATGCGCTACACCAAGTAGTCTTTAATGACATAAAAGCTGATGCAAGAGTATATCTTTTACTCTATTTCGTTAAATCGGGAAATTTGATCAAAGAAGTGTTCAGAAAACAAACCGACCAAGCTAGAGACAGAATAGATAAAATACTATCAGGCGATAAAGAAAGTTCTATGAGTCTTGATCAAATTGATGTACTGAACTCTGTGCAAGCTGCTATGCAGAAGCGAATGATGATGTCGGTATAAAAATAAAAGGACTCTTACTATAGAGTTCAATAGAGTCCTTTTTCCCATTTTCCGTCAAAGATCATACTTTCTGGATACTTTCGTTCGCTTTCGCTGATTTCTGATTGTTTGTATTTTTCATCCAGCTTGGTAGCAGTGTCCTTATAGCCCATAGCCAAAACACTAATAGGTTTATATCTATCTGGGATTTCAAACACTTCTATTGTCTTGTCAAGGTCAAAACCGCCCATCTGATGGGAAAAGATACCGAGCTGCATTGCTTTGTAAACTGCTGATATAGTAGCTGCCCCAGTATCATACGCCCCCCATTTATTGGATTTGCCGTTATTGTCAAAAATGGTATCATGGCATACAATAGCTAATACAGGCGCGTTTTTGCACCAACCCTGATTCCATTCATTAATACAATCCAAAGCTTTGTTCCAAGCCTCTGGATTTGTAGTCTTATCACAAACTATAAATCTCCAGGGCTGATCGTTAAAACATGATGGAGCCCATCTTGCCGTTTCAAATACGGTACAGATGTCATCTTTAGTGATTGGCTTATCGCTATCGAAAGACCTCGGGGACCATCTGTTTTCAAATGGTTCACCCAACTCGAATCTTAGATCTTTCTTGTTTTTATCTTCCAATATAATTTACCTTATATGTTCTAGGATTTTCAGCTGATACTATTACAAAGTAAACACCTGTTTGACTGATTCCTTCTATAATAAAAGAACTGCCGTTAGAAACAATATTAACCTGTACCGAAGCACCAGTAAGATCAACTACATTTATTGATTCTTGATTCAAACCTTCATCGGACTCCAGAACGATTGTATTGCCTGATATGTAAACATGTTCTGAGTCTATACGGTTTCTAACGCTTGTAGAGTTGACATCAATGACAAAAGTATTTGATTCAATTTCAGAGCAGTCATTGTACGCCTTAGCGTAATATTCCCCAGCATTATTAGAGTTGATGCTTGAAAATGTTAGAGAAGAAGCTTCTTCTCCCAAGATCAACTCACCATCTTTATACCACTGATATTCAAGATTCTCACCATCAACTTCTGTTTCTATAGCCAAAGGGTCTCCCTCATCGACAGTAATATTATCTAAAGGCGCAAAATTCTTGGGGTTTTCTGTAACAAAAATATCAAATGTCTCAGATTCTGCATCAGGGGCACATTCACCTGAATATTCAACTCTATAGCTTCCTTCTTGGTCTAAGCTTATCTCGGCTATATTGAGTACGCCAGATGTTTCGCTTTCTATCACCTTATTATCGAGAAACCATGTGAAATTATTCCCAGCTTCGTTTGTAGATGCAGAGATAATCAGCTCTGCATTTTCGCAGATTGTATTTGTCTCATCAGTACCCTCTAAAGTAACGGAAGTGATCACAGGGCTTTTCCTGAATGTTATCCCATCTTCTAAAACCGCATTTGAACCGTTTGCAAGAGCTACTTTTACAATGTACTTTTCAGAGTCAAATTCAGCTTCATCAAAATTAATCAATAGGTTATCACCAATTATCTGATCATCATTATAAATAATAACATCATCAGGGTTTTCTTCGCTGGACATGGTTATTCTCGCTTCCAGATTCTCTATGTCATTTAATCTGTTGAATGAAACATTGGTAGCACCGTCCCTACAGAACTCTTCTCCGTTAGAGGGATTGTTGATACGAACACCTATATCTGAGTATCTTGAGATAACAAAGTCATTTGTACCATCTGGTCTCTCGCTTATTCCTGTCCAAGTTTTTGTGATCGATTCAGATTCTTCAACATTTGTGGCAAAGAACAGGGCGTTTTTGATATTTGAAACAGCTGTAGTTACGTCATTTCCAGGCCCACCCAAGAAAAAAGCTTTTTCTATTTCCGCACCAGATGTCGGGATATAAATAACCAAGCCATCATCATCACCATAGCTACCTTCACCCTCTGTTATCGGGAAGTTTCTGAAATCTGTTGAACCGACCAGAACAAACTGAAATAGATCCGGATCAAAGAACATGTCTTCACAGGTTTCATTACCACGAGATCCAAGAGCTGTAACAACACCTATTTCTTGAAATGATCTGGAAAAATTGAACTGAGTGATAGTCTGAAGTGGTGGAAGCACTGCAAAGAACATATCTGTTCCACCTACATTATCTGTAAGCGCTGCCTCATCCTGATAGTCAAAATTATCTTGCTTGGTAGAAGCTGTAGTTCCTGAAAAGTAAGCTGTACCATTACTAACAACTAGTGAAGCAGGTACATCATCTTGTGAGCCACCAAAATATGTAAGGTACTCAACAGTACCCCCATCTTCGAATTTACCTACCATTAGATCGATACCACCTTCGTAAAGCTCTTTATAAGGCGTGCTTCTCCATTGGCCAAAACCGTTTCTAGGGTGTGTGGTTATACCTGAAGAGTTAGTACCACAAAGAATATACAGATCATCGTCTTCCATTACTACATCTGCAACATAATCATCACTAGTACCGCCAAAATAAGATAGAGCGGTCAGAGAGGTACCATTCCTGTTTGTAATACCATAGAATCCATCTATACCGCTTTCATAATCCGGTTTATGAGCAAGGCTACTAGTCTTTAGATTTGATGAAGTAGTTTCTCCGCCAAAATAAATAGAACCATCAGATTTTACACCAATGGAGGTGAGTCTGTCATCTCCGTTCCCTCCAACAATTGAAGCAGATACCACTGAGGAAAGATCGGGGTTCAGAACAGTGATAAAACTATACTGACCTGAGTATGGATTATCTGTTAGAGTATTCGTCTCATTAAAATCAGAGCCTCTAGTGTAACCGCAGATAATTATTTCGTCATCTTCATTGACTGCGATATCAACTGCTGTATCGTTATCTTGAGTGCCGTAATATGTAGCTGCTATAACTGACACTTCGTCAAAATCAACTTCATATATTTTCACATATAGGTCATTTAAAAAACTTAGATCTTTCTGGTACGCGTTTTCAGAAGTGAAAAGATCACCAGAATCAGTTTCTAACAGGGTATATATCCTATTGCCTTTTGAGACCATAGCGACAACATTTTCCGTATTGCCACCTCCCTCGATTGAGTTGTAAATCAAATGCTCATAATCCTCAGCGTTAAGATTGAATACTAAGAATAGTGAGAAGAATGTAAGAATATATTTCATAGTTTGATCCTTTATTTTTCTTTTTAACAAATTTATGCCTTACTTGTAACATAATTGTTTAAAATTTTTAATGTCTCTTCAATATCAGATGACATTTCTACTTCCAATTCGATTGTCTCTTTGAGAACTGGATGCCTGAAACTAATTTTTTTTGCGTGAAGAAGCTGCCTTTGTGCCACTTGAAAAATATCTCTGCTCAAAGAACTGACTGAGGGATAATGTTTGTTGGGTATGTTAGTTGTTCCGCCATATATACTATCAGCGATTATAGGATGCCCGTGGTGTGACAAATGAACTCTGATTTGGTGAGTCCTTCCGGTATGTAACTTGAGTTTCAAATAAGTCGCAATACCGTAATCTTCAACTACCCAACCTTCTGTCTTAGACGGCTTGCCGATTACCGAACTTACGGCATATTTTTGCCTGTGCCGAGGGTCACGAGTGATATTTCCTTCGATCATGAAGTGATCTTCGTTGAAATCCCCCCAGCATATCGTATGATACTCTCTTGATACTGTTCTATCTTTAAACTGTTTCTGAAGCGCACTGTGGATATTAGCATATTTTGCCACGATCAGTAGTCCTGATGTATCTTTGTCCAATCTGTGGACTAATCCAGGGGCGGGATTGCTATCATTGAAAAGAGAGTCTGATTTGAATACACTTTCCGGGTTATCTTCATCATCTGTCTCTTGATTAGCTTCAATAGTATCTCGATAACCGAAATGCCATAACAGCCCGTTAACAAGGGTTCCATCTCTATTGCCTATACCGGGATGAACTACTAGCCCATGTTGCTTATTGACTACAAGTAGATGTTCGTCTTCATATACAATATCCAAAGGGATCTCCTGAGGAATAATCTCTATGGGCGGTTCAGTTAGAAATCTGCATTCTATCTTGTCTCCTTCGGAAACCTTATAGCTGGCTTTGACTTGTTTGCCGTTTACAAGTACCTTGCCCGCATCAATTGATCTGTGTACTTTGGCTCGGGAGGCGTTTTGTATCTGGCGTGTAAGGAATACGTCAACCCTTTCTTGTTTTTTGACTCTCGGTATATCGAAACGGACGTATTTTTCTATTTTATCGGGATTATTTATGTGACTAACTTATTATATCAAATACTTACACTTCAGTGTCGGCATCCGATTTGTTTGATTTGAAAGAAAATTCAGGAAGATGCTTTTGATAAATAAACAGCAGAACCATGCCTATGGTAACGCAAGAATCAGCAATATTGAAAACAGGAAAGTGTGAATAACCAAACATATCAGGTATATTAACCTGAATAAAGTCTACTACTTTTCCGAAGAACAAAGGACCGTAATCATAAAACACTCCGTAAAAAACACGATCTATCATATTTCCTGCTGCACCAGAAAGAATGAGAGTGAAACCAGTTACGATTCCTTTGTGTTCATTTCTGATTTTGTATATAAAAACAGCAAGTAATATAGATGCTACAATCGAGAATAGGGAAAGCAGTAATTTACCTTCCCCGAACTCGATACCGAATGCCATACCTGGATTCTCAACAAAAGTAAAGTTCAAAACACCGGGTATCACAACATCACTATCATATAACCTATAACCTTGATGCGAGATACCGAATAGTTCAAAACCTTTGAAGTAAGCTTTTGTAATCTGATCAAGCAATATAAGCGAGATAGCTATTACAAAAAAAGGTATTACAGAATTGTCTTTCTCCGAAACAACAGTTGATTTCAATCAGAAGACCTAATATTTAGTTTTTAGGTTCGATTTTATCTATTCCATCTTCCGGGCATTTCTGATGTATCTTGTAGGAAGCCGATAGGGTGGTTATCGGTACGGTAACCAATCTTTCTTTTGCGATCAAGCAACTGCATACCCTGCATATACCATAGGTTTTGTTTTTAACCCTTTCCATAGCTTCATCAAGCTTCTTTAGGTATTCGTTGATTCTTTGTATTTGAGCGTAGATTTTCTCTTGCTCGATAGCTTCGCTACCTTGCTCGCCCATATGCATTGAATAAACTGTACTTTCTTCCTGAGCGCTATCAGATGTTAGATCGTCGAGTCTTTCCTTTAGCATCGAGAGTTCTTCCAAAGTCTCGTTTTTTGCTTCAAGAATATTCTCTCTGAACATCTCTAATTCTTCATCAGAATATCTGATTGAACGATCTACAGGAACTTGTTGTACTTCTTCTTCTTTTTTTGCCATAGTAGAGGCCAATATTAAATTTTATACTTTTAGGTAGTTCGGAATATAACAATATGTTTATTCATAATCAACTACTTTTATCCACTTTGAAGCGTATCTCGCCTTTGTCAGTTTCAACTGTCTCCGGAAGTTCCGTTACCTCACGTAGGATGGAGTCAGCCAAAGTCTCGTTTTTGATGTAATCACTGCTTTTGAGAAGCCTTTCTTCCAACTGGCTGTCAGCGTTGATTTTTATATTGATCCTATCAACGATTTCGAAGCCGTTTTCTTTTCTAGCGTTCTGAACTTTGCTCACAAACTCCCGAGCAATTCCCTCATTAATCAGATCTTCGTCTAAAGTAGTATCCAGAGCTACTGTTATGCCTCTATCGGTAGATACCAGCCAACCTTCAATATCCTCAGAATAAATATCCATATATTCTGGTTTAATTGTTACCGTTTCGCCTTCCACTTCAACTTGAATCTCGCCTTCGGCATCCATTCTGTCTATATCGCTTGACACAAAACCCTTAATTATGTTTGCGATCTTGTTTGTAGTTTTACCGAATACCTTACCCATTACAGGGAAGTTTGGTTTTGCTTTTCTTTTTACTATATCTGCGGTAGTCTCACTCAAAAACTCGATATATTTTATATTTATCTCTTCTTTTACGATATCGGCTATAGCCTCGATATTTCTCCTATCAGCCGGTTTGCTTACAGGCACAAGTATTCTTTTTAGCGGCTGCCTTGTTTTGATCTCGGATTTTTCTCTCAGTGAGCGCGTAAGAAAAACAACACGTTGTGCTATATCCATCCTCTCTTCTAACTGGCGATCCATAAGCTTAGTGTCGCTTTTAGGAAGATCGCACATATGAACGGATAAGATATCAGTTTCGGATTTTAATAGCTGATATAAATGTTCGGAAAGGAATGGTGCTGTTGAAGACATTAGTTTTACTATTGTCAGCAATACTTCCCTAAGTGTCTGGTAGGCAGATAATTTATCATCATCTATATCACCTTTCCAAAACCGCCTTCTGTTTCTTCTTATGTACCAGTTTGATAGATCGTTTACACAAAATTCCTGAAGGCCGCGATGAGCTCTAGTTACTTCATAGTCATCCATTTGTGATGTAAATTCTTCAACTAGGCTATTGGATTTACTCAATATCCATCTATCTATTTCGGGCCTGTCATTAATTCCGATTACCGATTCATTACCTGTTACCCCATCAATCTCGGAATACATTGCAAAGAAATTATAGGTATTTGTCAGCGACCTGAAAAAATCAGAGATTACAGTTTTAGAAATATCATCTGTATTGAAAAGAGTAGTCTTCCATGGTGGATTATTGACTATCATATACCATCTAACGGCATCAGCACCAAGAGATTCCATTACCTCGAATGGATCAACGGTATTACCCAGCCTCTTGGACATCTTTACACCGTTTTTGTCCAGTATCAGCTCGTTAACAATTATGTTATTGAATGCTGGCCTATCAAATAAAGCCGATCCGATATTGTGCAATGTATAGAACCATCCCCTTGTCTGGTCTATTCCTTCGGCGATAAAGTCAGCGGGGAATGACTTGTCGAATAGTTCTTTGTTTTCAAATGGATAATGAAATTGTGCAAACGGCATAGATCCGGAATCGAACCACACATCTATTACCTCGGGAACTCTACGGTATATTTTGCCGTCTTTCCTGAAAATCACGTTATCAACTACCTGCCTGTGTAGATCAAGTTCTACAAGACCGCTCTCAAGAGCAGTCGTCAGAGGCGTTTCATTTCCGTCCTCATCTACATAAATACCTTGTTTTAGCTCTGCTATGGAGCCAATTGACATGATATCTTCTTTATCTTCTTCATTCACCCAGAGGGGCAAGGGTGTACCCCAGTACCTATCCCTTGATAGATTCCAGTCCTTAACATCTTCAAGCCAATTACCGAATCGACCGCTACCGATTTCCTTTGGTTGCCAGTTGATTGTGTTGTTTGCCGCTATCATCTTTTCTTTATAAGCAGAGGACTCGATAAACCAAGATTCTCTAGCATAATACATTATCGGATTGCCTGTACGCCAGCAATGCGGATAGTTGTGAAGATAGTCGTTGGATGATTTATAGATCTTGCCAGCATGTTTAAGTGCTATCACAACATCTTTATCCACTCCCTCTTCAACCCTGTCATCATAAGTGAATGTTTTAATCGCTCTACCGGCGAACTCGCCCATATCTTCCGTGAGATGGCCGTTAGGGGTCACGGGCTGTATGAATGGAAGATTCTCTTTGCGGGAAATCTGATAGTCATCTTCACCAAATGCAGGGGCGATATGTACTATCCCCGTACCGTCGGTAGTTGTTACGAAATCACCCTCTACAATCGATAGAGCTTTTGGATATTCATCTTTCTTAAGATCAGCATAAGGTAGTATTTGTTCATACTCGGTACCGAGTAGATCAGAACCTTTTATCGTATCTAAAACTTCATATTCACCATCCAAAACACTTAGCCTAGCTTCCGCGATGACTAATTTCATGTGTTCTGGTTCTTTATTCTTTAGCTTCCTGGTATGCTTAACTACCGCATAATCGATATCACTGCCGACAGCTAAAGCTACATTTGAAAATAGAGTCCACGGCGTGGTAGTCCATACCATAAGTTCGGAGTCTTTCAGTACTTCATGAGATGAGGAAGTGATTTTTAGTTTGATATAACAGCTCGGATCACGTACCTCTTTATAACCCAGTGACAACTCATGGCTAGAAAGCGGCGTAGCGATAGTAGGGGACTGCGGTACTACTTTGAAACCCCTGTAAATAAGTCCTTTTTGATAATACTGGTTAAGAGCCCACCATACCGATTCAATATATTCATTTGTGCATGTGATGTAAGGCGCGTCCATATTTACCCAATAACCCATTCTCTCGGTAAGGGTTTGCCAACCTTCATCCATATCAATATTGCGATAAACAAAATCTCGGCAGGCTTCGTTGAATTTTTTTAGCCCAAAGGTTTCAACTTCTGATTTGTCTTTTAGACCCAGCTCTTTTTCTACCTGAATTTCTACTGGTAGACCATGAGTATCCCAGCCGGCTTGCCGTCGCACATAGAATCCCTGAAGTGTCTTATATCTACAGATTACATCTTTTACCGTCCTACCCATCATATGGTGTATGCCTGGCCTGCCGTTTACAGTCGGGGGGCCTTCGTAAAAGTTGAAGTATTTAGATTCTTTTCGGTTCTCGAGCGTTTTATCAAATACTTTTTCTTTCTTCCAGAAATCCAAAATTTGTTTTTCTATGGACGGATAAGTGAAATTATCTTCAAGTTTCTTGAACATCGGATACTTTTTTAGTTGTTTTGCACTGTAGTAAAAAGCAAAAATAAGTTTATTGGAACAGAATTAATAATTAGAGCATGATACAGACACATAAGATAGGTTCCAATACACTGATAACTGATATCGATGAACAAAAAAAGGTATTCGCTTTTGGTATCACCGTACGGGCTGGCTCTTTTTTTGAGAAGGGTGATACTCCGAATGGAACCGCTCATTTTCTCGAGCATATTTTATTCAAAGGGTACAAAGGAACAGGACATCTTAAGCTTACAAGGCTTTTTGAGAGCTTAGGCATTGAAATAAACGCCTTTACTACTAAGACTATCATTCATTTTTATATCAAAGGGCTTACCAAACACTTTAAAAAAGCTGTCATCCCTTTCCTTAGAACACTATTTCAACCAGTAATAACTGAAAAGAATGTTAACAAAGAAAAAGAGATAATAAAAGAAGAGATCATTTCTTATGAAGATGATTACGAGGAAATGATATTCGAAGATGTGGATAAAATTGTATTCAAAGGATCAGAGCTAGCGAACCCTATTGCTGGATCTTTAAAGTCAGTAGATTCTATTACTAAAGATGATTTGGAAAGCTACCATAAAAAATCTTTTCTTTCAGGAAATATAATCTTATCATTTTGCGGAGGTGGTATTGATGTTTCTTTTCTTCAGGATAAGATATCAGAAATTGTACCATCGCAGGAAACTTCAGTTATAGATACTGGATTTGACACAAATGACATTGCTGAATCACAAAAAAAAGATATAATCGCTTCTGCTTCTCATATCGTATGGGTAGTTGGTATAGGCAGGGTGAATATGGATGACAGAATTAAGCTATCGGTACTTAACTTTCTCTTGGGCGAGGGGAACACCTCAATACTGTTCTGGGGGATAAGAGAAAAACTCGGGCTAACTTATCATATATATTCTACTCTGAATATATACTTCAACCAAGCTTACCTGTATATTTATACAAGTCTGAACCCTGAAAAAACGAAAAAAGCTGAAAGATCTATAGAAAACCTGCTATCCGACATTATATCGAATATCTCTGAGGCTCAACTTAAAAGTGCTATAACACAGATAGAGACACAGCTTTATATGGAGAGCGAGGATATATCAATAAGAATGCAATCGAACAGTAAAGACCAGATGGTATTCGGAAGAATAATTGATATCGATGAAGTAAGAAAGTATCTGAACGGTATAAAAAAAGACGATATCAGAAAATTTGCCGATCTGATATCATCCTCTAAAAGAACAAAACTTATTTACAATGCAATAGATAGCTGATATTTAGCTTCTATCTCTGTTATCAGACATATTGTAAGTTAATTTACCGTCAAAAATCTCACGCATTGCTATAAATGTCGGCTTAGGAAGTTTTTCGAATTCTTTGGATATATTTATCTGGTCATAATTCACTTCTTCAGCTTCATCAGTTGATGAAGGTATGATATCGGCCATTCTATTGGATAGTTCATCCTTGATATAATCGTTTACCTGGCGGGATCTGATTCCCATAGCGACTATAGATTGGTAAATAGAGCCTTTTGAGGACTCTTGCATTCTCACTTGTACTGGGTTTACTATGTAAGTTTCCAAGTTTTGATACCTGATAATAGGATTAGACAAATCGAAACAATCAACAATTTAACATATTACTCTTTAAATAACAAAAAAGTTTCTTTGACTTTCATTTTTTTAGATTAAAGTATATGTATAAATTGTAAGTATCTAAATGTATAGTTTCCAACGAGATACATGAAAAAACTTTATTATTCCATCGGCGAAGTAAGTGAACTTCTCGGAGAAGAGCAGCATATTCTCCGTCATTGGGAAAAAACGTTCGCTATTTTGAAGCCAAAGAAGAACTCAGGTGGCATGAGAGCCTACAGTGCAAAGGATATTGACGTACTGCAAGCGATCAAAATCTTACTAAGGCATGAGCTGATACCTATGAAAGATGCCAAGGATAAACTTGGTAACCGTAAAGCAGTTTATGACATACTCAATGTAAATGAAGACATATTAAATGAAGTTTTATCATTAAATCAGCAGAGCACAGAAAATCAGCAGAGCACAGAGTCTACTGAAAATAACATGGATGATGCTGATAATGTTGATATTGCTGTCCGGGACCGTGAAAGTCAGTCATCTTCCACTCAGATACCCATAGAGGCAAGTGCTGCCCAGGGCTCTACAGAGAACATAATCGAAAACGAAGTCTCCAAAGCAGGTGAACTTCATGCAGATAATGATCTGAGAAGTAACATAAATTACCGGCCTATCCATACAGCCGGATCAAATGAAAACACAAACAATTTAGGTAGTGACTTCGATTCGAAAGATCTGCTGAATGAACTCTCAGAATTAAAACTCGTATTAAGTGAAATCAAGTCTGATATCGAAAATATTGTAAACAAATGAAAATAAAATTTATTTGTTCATTGATTCTTTGTTAGATTTGCTAACGGTTCAATTATATACTTTAGCCATACATGATTAAAATTCTCAAGATATTTGCTGTTGCGGCTCTGACTTCCGCTACGGCTTTCGCCCAGAATAATTACAAAATGACCACTATAGGAACTCATGATGATGAGGTTCTCGGTGTTTTCGTAAATGAAGATGACACCAAAGTAGCCACATGCAGTTTAGATGAGTCAATCAAAATCTGGTCGATACCCGAAGGAAAAGAGTTAGTTAAAATGACTGGCCATTTAGGTTCGGTCAATAACCTCTCCTTTTCAGGTAATGATAAATTATTGGCTTCCGGTAGCAATGATTTCACCGTAAGGATTTGGGATGTCGCAACTGGCGATCAGAAAAAAGTACTGCGTGGCCATACTGACCAGGTTATAGGTGTCTATTTCAGCCAGGATGAAAAATCCACTTTTGTAGCCTCTACAAGCTTTGACAAAACAGTAAAACTATGGGATATAGAGCTGGGTACTGAGGTAAAAACCCTTAGAGCCCATACAGAGCCTACTAATAATGTAGCTTATAGTTATGATGGTAAATACTTGGCGTCATGCTCCGATGATAAAGCGATTTACATCTGGAGTACAGATATCACTACTAAAGAACCTCTGAAAATGCTGTTGGGCCATGAGGCCCCCGTATTGACTGTTCTTTTCAGTTTCGATTCTCAAAAACTGGTCAGCTCCGATCAGGACGGTGTTGTCAAAGTTTGGTCAATGCCATCGGGCCAGTTGGAGAAAACGATAAAAGCCCATAATGAGTTAGTACAAGATGTTTCTTTTGCCGAAGATAATACAACTATTGTAACGGCTTCTCTTGATGGCAAGGTAAAACTATGGAACTCTGAAACTGGCGAAAAAATAATGGAATATGATGCAGGAGTCGAGATATGGTCGGTAGATCTTATCAGTGACGCATCTGTCATTATTCTTGGATGTTCTGACGGTACAGTCAGATATCTATCAAAATCATAAACCTTTTGTAATAAAATAATCTTCTTCGCAATGTCAAAATATATAATTTTAGCATTTACTATTATAGCTGCAACAGTTGGTAGCTATGCAGGTTCAGCATTCGGGACAGTAGTATCCCTGACTGGTTCGGTTTTTAACGAAGTAAGTAAAGAGCCCCTTACCGTTAATATCAAGCTATATGATGCGAACGGTAAAAGAAAGGGAGCTACTCGCTCCATGGCTGTAGAAAACGGTAGTTACTATCTTACAGGTCTCAGAGCCGGGGAAGATTATATTATTGAGCTCAACAAAAAAGGGTACTTCAAAGAAGTTTTCAAAGTTACGGTACCTGATACTGATAAATACTTAGAAGTTTCTAGGGACTTTCTTATCAAACCATTAGAGAAAGGAGTGCAGATTCCTATGCCGGTTGCTCCATTTGAGCTAAGGAAATCAAAACTTAGATATGGTGCGGATTTGTTTATCAATGATATGATTCAATCCCTTAAAAACAATCCAAGTATTAAAGTGCAGATCGTTTCCTATCCTGATGCGGGATTAGATCCCTCGGCAGCCCAGACTCTTACCAAAGAAAGAGCGGATGCTCTGAATAAGTTTTTCACTGAAAACGGGATTGACGCTAACAGATTAACTACAAAAGGCGTTCCAACCATAGACCCTAATAATCCAGTACCAACTGAGAAACAGGCGAAAGGTAAACGTTACATCGGTAAAAGCTATTTAGTTGTTACCGACTTTGACCCTGTAGCTGTTAAAAAGAATAAAATGTCGAAACCAAAGATAAATTAATCATCTTTGATGGAAATGATCTTTCGAAAGGCGATATCGCTGTAGCGATGTCGCCTTTACATTTTTATACGGTTGCTTGTGTATTTATTTAAAAGAAAATCCTGAGCTATAAATTCTTCCTCACCCTCCTCTGGGCTTAGTTTCGTATAGGTTTTATCACTGTTTAGCTTCCAGGATTTAGCATTATCTTTCATATAAGCTTCTAAAATTTCTTTTACAGCTTCTTTGTTGGGGGTATCTTTAATCGGGAACATCAATTCTACCCTTTTCTCAAGATTCCTGGTCATCCAATCAGCTGAGGACATATAAATCTCTTCGTTTCCACCATTTCCGAAATAGAAGATTCTTGTGTGCTCCAAAAACCTGCCTAATACGGAATATACTTCTATGTTTTCCGATACACCTTCTTTACCGGGTATCAAGCAACATATCCCGCGGACTATCAGAATTATTTTTACACCTTTGTTAGAGGCTTTATATAAAGCTTGTATTACCCCCCTGTGGGCCAGCGAATTATACTTTGCGATAATTATACCGGGTTGCTCTTCGGAATGCAGCTCAGCCTCTCTTTCAATAAGGTCGATAGTTCGATTCCTGAGTTGTAGCGGAGCGATCACGAACTCTTTCCAGCCGTGATAAGATGAGTAGCCAGTAAGGTAATTGAATAGGTGAACAGCATCCAACGCGAACTCATCCCTAGAAGTCAGGATAGCCGTATCTGTATAGAGCCTTGCGGTTGTCTGGTTATAATTTCCTGTACTGAGGTGCAGATAAGTCTTGAGTCTGTCTTTTTCCCGCCTTACGACCATTGCTATTTTACAATGTGTTTTCAGGCCTAATATACCATAAACTACATGCACTCCAGCCTGTTCTAATTCTCGAGCCCAGATGATATTGTTCTCTTCGTCAAACCTAGCTTTTAGTTCGACAAAGGCTGTAACCTGTTTTCCGTTTTCAGCAGCGTTTATTAAGGCTGAGATAATAGGGGAGTCCCCACCTGTTCTGTATAATGTAATCTTTATCGCTACCACATTCTCATCTTCTGCGGCTTGATTCATAAATCTTACTGTAGAATTTGAAAACGAATCGAACGGGTGATGGAGAAGCAAATCTCCTTTCTTCATCACTTCAAAGATATTATTGGGATTAGCTTCTATTTCAGGCAATATCCTTGCGTTGAATGTCTTATCTTTTAATCGGGGAATATCAAGCTTTAAAAAGAAAAAGAAGTCCGGCATATTCAAAGGCCGGTTCATTACATATACGTCTTCATTTGTTATATCCAGATATTCTGTTAGTAGAGTTTGGAGCTTATCCGGCATTGATCCAGTAACTTCAAGCTTAACGGCAGCACGCCCCCATCTGCGGGATTTTACCTGCTCTTCTATTTCCGATAGTAGATCTTCGGCTTCATCCTCGGCTATTTCGATATCAGCGTCGCGTGTTACCCGAAAAGTATTTGCCTCACATATATTCATTCCAGGAAATAGCAGTTCAGAGTAAGCTTTTATCACTTGCTCGATTAGCACAAAATGATTCCCCGTTTTTCTATCCAACCTCAAAAATCGTGGTATTACTTTAGGGATTTGTAGGAATGCGATACTCTGATCATTATTTTTAGCGTTCTTTTCTTCTATAAGATATGCTAAATTCAGGCTTCTGTCAACCAAACGAGGGAAAGGGTGGGCCGGACCAAGGTTCAGTGGTGTCAGAATAGGGAATATCTTCTCGATAAAATACTTTTTAAAGTAGGATTTATCCCTTTTGGACAATGACTCAAATTTATGAATAACAATGTTTTCGCTTTCCAGTTCAGGAATTATCTCATTATTATAGATTTCTGCTTGCCGGTCATACAATGGGAGAAGCTTTTTACGAATTTCTACAAGCTGTTCCGACGGGGTTAGTCCATCATAAGATAAATCAGCTATACCAGCAGCTATTTGGCTTTTCAGCCCTGCTACCCGTATCATAAAAAACTCATCAAGGTTCGAAGAGAAGATGGAAATGAATTTCAACCGTTCCAATAGGGGATGTCTTTTATCTCTTGCTTCTTCTAGAACACGAGCCTGAAACTCCAACAGGCTGAGTTCCCGGTTGATATAATTTGAATATGACTTTAAACTTTCATGAGAGGAATTTGAATTCATACTACTTTCTGTAGTTCTTGTGTATTGAAAAACGTTTTTCGGCATATCTTGAAAGCCATACAAAAGGCAGCCCTATAATTAGGTACACCCCTGCAGCCATAAGCCCGAAACCGACAAAATCATAATATGTTGAAGCAAGTTTGGAATACTGATTCGTTAGCTCAACTATTGTAATTATAGATACTAACGAAGAATCCTTCAAAAGCGATATAAAGTCATTTGTCATAGGTGGGATTACCAACCTGAAGGCTTGAGGCAGGATTATATGCTTAAGTGCCTGTGTTCTTGTCATGCCTAAGGATAATGCTACTTCCATCTGTCCACGAGGTACAGAATTAAGGCCTGCTCTGTAGTTTTCCGCTTCATAGGCGGCATAGTTTAAACCTAATCCGATTATTCCCGCTAATGTTGGATCGATTTTAATACCTACAGCTGGTAAACCGTAATATATAAGATATAACTGAACTAAAAGCGGGGTTCCACGAACGATCTCAATATACAGAACAGCTAAAAGTTTGATCGGACTCGGTCCGTAAGCTCTCATTATGGCTAATACCAAGCCGAACACGATAGCAAGTACCATAGCTAATAGCGTGAGTTCAAGTGTTTTGACCGCTGCTTTGCTATATAAAGGAAGACCCTTATTCAAATAAAGATCTTTATAGTATTCAAAGTCTTTTTCTTGATTATTGAAAGCTATGAATCTTTTATAGTTGTCATGAGGATTGTTTACCTCGGTATTGTCGTTCAATACCTCTCCCATCACAGGGTTCCATAAATCCCAGCCTTCCAGGATTTGTCTCAGCTCACCTGAAGCAGTTATCCTCCTTAACCCTTCGTTGATCACGGAATCAAGAAAATACTGGTCGTCCTTTACAACTATCGCATAGTTTACTTCCCCGATAGGGCCGCCTACCAGGTCATACTCATCACGCCAAGCGGCATAATATTTAGCTACGGGCTCATCAATAAGTACCGCATCCAGCCTTCCATTGGCAAGATCTTTGAAAGATGAGGATTCAGAACCGTATGAAGCGACAATAATATCATCATAATCGTTCAGTATTCTTTCAGCTAATGAACCTTTAAGTGTTCCAACCCTCTTTTCAAAGAGATCGGTGATCTTGTTTATGTTATTCGTACCTTTTCTTACGATTATCTGTTCGTAAGTAATATAGTAAACATCTGAAAAGTTCACTTGCTTTGCACGATCACCAGTAACTTCTAAGCCATTGATCGCTATATCATAATCGCCACGGCTGATGCCAGGTATTAGTCCGTCCCAAGAGTTCTGAACGAATTCGGTTCTATAACCAACCGCCCTGCCTATGGCCCGGACAATCTCTGCTTCGAAACCGATTATTCTTGTAGGGTTAGCTGGATCCTGAAATACATAAGGCGCACCGCTTTCGGCGTCGGCAGCCCAGCGAATCACTTTATCTTCGCCTTGGGTTTGGCTTAAGCTTAAAGTGCTAATAGCTAATAAAGAAAGTAGGGTGTAGACTATTCTCAAAGTTAGGTAAGGATTTAGTTAGTCTTTAAATATACGTAGAAACTCTTTAGTTCTTTCTTCTTTTGGAGAACCGAACAACTGATCTGGTGTACCATATTCCACGATTTGCCCAGCATTCATGAATACAACAAGATCGGATGCGTTTCTTGCGAAATTCATAGAATGGGTTACAACGATCTGAGTCATGCCTTCATCATTGAGTGTGGACATAACATCGATTACCTCTTCAATAAGTTCGGGGTCGAGAGCCGATGTAGGTTCGTCATACAGCATAACTTTAGGGTTCATAGCCAACGCTCTGGCGATTGCCACTCTCTGAGCCTGTCCGCCGCTTAGTTCAGATGGCATTCTATCCATATAGATATCCATGCCGACTTTCTCTAGATTATTCGCGGCTATAGCCATCGCTTGATCTTTATCAACGTTCTTCACTATCATAAGCGATTTGGCGACGTTCTCCGAAACATTCATATGAGGGAAAAGATGAAGACTTTGGAAAAGCATACCAATATGGGCTCTGATTTCCAGTGAACGTTCATCAAATTCTTTTTTGAACTTAATACTGTTGGTGGTCTTATCTGGAGAATTTTTTATGATCTCATCGACATCAATAGGAAAGCCATTTACTTCCAAACGTCCTTTGTCAAATGTTTCTAAGCAATTCAAACATCTTAAGAAAGTTGTCTTTCCACATCCCGATGACCCTATTATTGAGACTAGGTTGTTTTGATAAATATCAAGATCGATACCTTTTAGCACATGCGTAGAGCCGAAATACTTATGAAGATTTCTGACTTTGACAATCGGTTGATTAGTATCGATAGATGATTTGCCGTTGATATTCAATAGAAGTTGCCGTGAATTAAGTTTCTCTTAGCACGGAATATAGTAAAGTGAATTATAATTTACTAATTGAATAGAAGATATATCAACTGATTTTTTCTTTCATCTTGTTTATCTTATCCTTGATTTTGTCTCCTACGTCGTGATCTGAGTTACTTTCATTGCCTAAAAGGTAAGCGTAAGGCCTGGTGGAATCAGACTGATCTAATATTACTTTCAGAATACCAAAATACGGAAGTGCAAGTAAATACCCTTCAAATCCCCAGAATGCCCCGCCTATCAATACTACTACGACAGAAAAGAAAGGGTGGAGATCTACTTCATTCCCAAGTATCAGTGGTGTCAGTATGTATGATTCGATAAACTGGGTCAGTGAGAAGATAATCAATACATATACTATCATCATCGGGTCACCAGTGGTAAGCAGTGCGAGGGCCGATGTTAGTAATGCGGCTAAAATATTACCGATTATGGGAAGTATCGAGAAAAATGCTGATACTATCGCAATCGGCCATGCGTAATCCAGACCTATAACCGTAAAACCAATACCATAAAGTATAGATAATATCACTATTAGAAGAAGTCTGCCAACCAGATATTTTCTAACTATCTGAACAGAATTTGAAAGAATTATACTTACATTGATATTATGGTTGTCTTTGGTTAGCTTAAAAAGAAAATTCGCGAAATGCTTTCTGTAGTTGAGAATAAAGAACGTATTCACAATAATCAGCAGGAGATTACCCAACCCGTTGAATGCTGATCCTATAGCGGTGAAAGTTCTTTTACCTATGGAAGAAGATGAATCAGAGAGATATTTCTTGGTCCTTTCTATTATGTCAAAACTTTCTAGATTGAACTTATTTGAAATCCAGGCTGATAACTCATTAAGTCTCGGTTCGATTTCAGACCATATATCAGAAAAACTGGTTCTGAGTGACGCGACATATTCTATGGCACCCCATCCAATGCCTACAAGAAAAGCGGTAATCAAGAGCGTACATAAAATGGAGGCCAGCCATCTCTTAATGCCTGCTTTTTCAAGTAATTTAGCTAATGGAACAAGAGCCAACGCTAATAACAGACCGATTGCGATAGGTGCCAATATTGGTTGTACATTGATAATAACTACCGATAGATAGTATATACCAATGATTATGATGGCCGCAAATAGAAATTTCAAGTTTTTTTCTTTTAACATTCGATACCCGTATTATTATAATACAAGTTACGAATGATTGAAACTAATATTTAATTATGCTGTGCAGGCCTATTCGCTGTAGTATTCTATAAGGCCTTCGGTTAGCCAGTTTGCGATAGCCTGTCTGTTATCTGGATGCAGGATTCTTTTTTGATCTCTTGGGTTTTGAATATTACCGAGTTCGATAAATGTTGACACAGGTTTGGTCTTTCGGATTACATATAAGCCCCTATGTTTTACTGAGCCTTTATACCCTCTACCAGGTTGTGCCGCACGGTACTTTTCTTCCATTTTATCACGAAGTGCATCCGCTACTCTTTCTCCAGCAACAGACCCCTCGGCATGATAAAAGAAAACATCAATCTGTGAATCTTTGCTTAATCTACTGTCCACATGTATCGAAATAAACTGGTGTGCATAATTGTCACCGGTATCTGAATCATAAAGCTCGTTTATCTTATTGACCCTTTGCTTAAGCCTGGCTACTTGATTTAACGGTATTTTCTCCCCCATACAGGTCTCATCCTTAGAGTTATTAAGATATATATCGTCCCTTATTCCATCACCATCATCTTGGATAATAAAATGAACCTCCGCACCGTTTTCAATAAGCTTCCTGCCAAGCCTTAGGATAACATCATAGGCATATTCATCTTCATGAAGGGTATTACCAGCATGTTTACCAATAGCCCCAGGGTCCGGACCGCCATGGCCGGCTACCAAATAAAAACAAACTCCCTTCAGGGCTTTGCTCTCAACTTCTACATCTTTATATTTATCGCCGAAAAGATCAACCACGATTTCATTAGTACTGGATATAACGTTCGGAACACTATCGAAAGGGGGTTGGATTTTATTATTCTTAACCGTGTACTCTACTATAGGTACCCATAATCTTTTATCTGTCCTGAAACCTTCTGTTCGTTTCTTGGCGGCTAACATTGCCTCATTGTATCTCTGTATCATCAGGGCTGAGTTATAATCATCTATCCCAATGGTAGTCCTGATATTTTTACCGTTGAACTTAAAAACCCTTATGGGTAATTGATATTTAGCATTAAGGTATAATACAGGTTTCTTAGAATTTAGACTGTTGAGATCATAAAAGAGATTTAGAGCGGTTTCCGTAGGTAGAATATCATAACTTGATAAAAAACTCGATATACCCTGGCCTTTAAGGGGGCTCGCTTTAACATACTCTTGACTTTGAAGCGATGCAAAGCAATACAGATTCAAAAAAAATACTGCGACGATTAATCGCATAAGATTATCCACATTTTGGTTGAAAACTTTCCTTAATATAATGCTTTGTGCAATATTGGTTTTAATATTTTTGGTGATAATCTACTATGTTTTAAGTTAACATATCAACAAACAACATTATCGGATATTTTTATCTGATTGAGGAGAAATATGATCAAATTACTAGTTGTGATAGTAGTTGGTCTTATATGTACTGACTTATACAGCCAATATTATGTAGGGGCAGGTGCCACATATAATGTAATGGCTGGCGAATCCAGCGATAGGAATCTGAACAATATCGGTTTTAGAGCCGAATTTGAAAACCGGCAGACATGTTGGCTTTGGTTTGGTATCCATGGTGAATATCTATCTTTAAATCCCCCGGATGACTACCCTCTTTCAGAACCTTATTATAACTCCCTTACTGTTATATCTCCAACAATAAGATTCAATCCATTCAATTTAGATTGCAAATCATATGATTTTACGCCATATATCAAAGGCCAGTTAAACATTGGAGTAGCCGATAATTCTGATGAATTAAGCAAAATAGGACTTGGAACTACTTTCGGAATAGGCTCAACCTATTCGTTCAATCTATTCCAGCAATGCTGGATGATCGATGTTTCAGCCGATTGGGAGTCCCCTAATAATATCAGCTTAGCGGATGGTAGACTACCTGTTTTTTACTATCAGCTAGGTGCAACGCTATCGTGGAGGATTCAATGAAACCATTCATTATTATCCTGTCAATACTGTCAACAATTATATTTACATCTTGTACAAGTCCAGATATTCAATACGGCAAGGATGATGCAGTAAGGCTTAATCTTGACAGCATCCAGTATCTATCTACAGAACAACAGCCAGAGTATGGCAAAATAAATCCTGAGATAGAACCAAATACAGGAAGAAGAAGAAATCCTTCTGTATTAAGGGGAACAGTACAGACTGTATATGAAAACAATCAAAAATATATAGATTCACTAGGGCAGGAACAACTTGCTATAACTCGTTATTATGTCTTTTTGGATTCATTGGCCTACGGTTTAGATAATCCTCGCTTAGAATATATCCCAGCTGGATTGGTAGATAATGTAGGCGCAAAAGTCGGCATGCCCGATTCTACTTTTTGGGTAGAAACGTATAATAACCCTCTCGACCCCCCTAAGATCAGGCAGTTAACTGTAGAAACTAAGGAGGCCGATGAATGTGCCTGTGGTGATTTTGCGATGAATATACCGCCTTGCGAAAATTGTGAAGTACCCGATATAGTATGCCCTTTCCCCTGGGAAGAAAGACTGGAAAATAGGGATTGGTATTTTGCTGAAGCCAAATTTGCTTATGCTTATTATAATAATCTCAGAGAAGTTGAAAATACTTCAGCGGTCGAAAGATACCCAACAGATGCAGGGCAACTTGATCTTGCTTTCGGTTACCGTTTTGGCGACCCAAAAGAACCTCACTTTGGTTTAGGTTTAATGTTTTCCACAGGTGTACCGTTCTATGCTCCAGAGTCTGGAATCAATGAATCAAGACCGCAACTTACTCTATATGGCAGATACCAATTTGACGAATTATGGTGTATGTTCCCGTTCGTTTATGCAAACTTCGGTATTACTGTTGATGAGGCGTCACTATACCTTGGCAGGATCAGCTACAGCGCTGATATTGACGGGTGGTTGGGGGTTGAGTTATGCGATTGCGAAGATGATGAGAATGATATCGACGGAAGACTTAGACTGGCGCAAAAAGCAGCGGCTGAATCACCTGATGTGGACTTATCAATTCCTTTATCCTGGGGGGTAGGGGCTGGATTTGATATTCCAGTTCATAAATTTTTCGATTTAAGCTTTGATATCGGTTACAGATATATAAGCTATGCGGATGAGATAAATTTGTATGGTTTTTCAGTACCGACAAAACTGGGGAATGGAATGTTTTTGATTAGAGGAGGATTCACATTTTGAAAATCAATTATTATATAACCTTCGCTTTGCTTGCTTTCATCAGCGGCTGTTGCGATTGCCTTGATCCTTCCGATCCACCTACTGAACTTGAGTGTAATGTAAGAGAGATGACTATCACGGAATTTGACGCCAATGTTGAAGAAATCGAAATAGTGAATAGGGATGGCGAAACCGAGACTATTTTTGAACCTATCGACTCATATAACATCCATACTTTCACTTTTGGCAGCGGCGGGCAAACCGGCACATTAATCAATGATGATAGATTTGATTCCGAAGAGGGGATAGATAGAATACCTGTTGAGACATATCCAGTTCCCAGATCCAATCTCAGCTTAGCTATAATGGATGATGCGCCGGCAAACGAAGATCTCAACGGTGATCTCTTGGTTCAAGACATCGTTATTGATGGAACGCCTGAACCTTATGCCGATATCCGTGTTTATGGCTTTTTAGGATTTTACCGAAGAGATTTTTTCTCTGAATCTTCTACTAGATTCTGCGAATATATAAGAGCAAATAACGATGATATTGTAAACCGCTTTTTGGATAATCTCGGGCCTACAGATTATTCTAGATATGGCCAGGATATCGGGAACGGTAAACTAACGATAAGCAACGGTACTAATACTTTCGCTTTAGTTGATGCTAATGGCTTTCCGGTAGTTGAAAACATAAATACCCTTAATCAAAATATAGGTGGGCTTCTGCCAGAGACTTATCGAACTATTGCTAACGGTATAATTAGAGAAGAAGTCGATATCTATACAGTAAGAGTACAGATAGGTGATATATTCTTCTATATAGCAAGAAACGGCAAACCCTATCTTTTCGCCGTTATCAATATAGACGAGAGGGATACGGGAAATCAACTAGAACCAGCTGTGAAAAAAAGGTTGTCAATTATATTTTCAGAGGTATGATATTTTGTTGAGAATATTAACATTAGCTTTATCAGTTGTGATCCTAGTAGCTAGCTGTGCAGAACCCAAACCTGTTACTGAGATAGATAATAGGAAACAGGAGCTTCCAGAAGGCAGTAAATCTGTACTTTTAAGTTATAACGAAGAGAACAAACCGCTCATAGATTCTAGCTTCAATACAAAAGCCAACGATATTGCTCCGGCGATATTTATTGAAAATCTATCAGGGTATAATGGCTATCTGGATTACTGTGCAGAGAAGATGTATTCTGAAAACCATACTAAAGATATTAGGGCTTCCAGATATCTGACACAAGGTGATTTTAGAAAGAACACAGATAGTTTGCTTTTTTTCAGTTACTTAACCGACTACATAGAATCCGTATCATTTATTTCCCCTAATGAAGGTTATATTTCGCTTTCACACGCCCCTGAAAGTGACTTTGTTAAGAATGCCGGACTTATGATAGATAATATCGGGGGTGGCACGGATATTTTCAAATTTACACTAAATCCGAATAGCAAAGATTTCGGCCAGCTAATAGGTATTGAAGAGGTAAACTCCGAATTTTGGGATTCTCACCCGTATGCATATACCAAAGTTATCGGTAGAGATACGGTTACTTTACTTGTTTGGTCATCCGATAATAAAAGAGGGCAGGCATATACTGAAGCTATTTACAGTGACGGTAAAAAGAAATCGCTCAATGATACAGACCTTTATTATCTCTATCTGATAAATGACCAGCCTTCCTCAAGGCCTAAGAAGATCGAAAATGATGTCTCGGTTATCGGGGCGAATGACGGTTCACCGTTCGCACATTGTCTCTGCGAGAATACAAACTGGCTTTTTTTCAGCTCTAACAGAAATAACTCCGCCGAGAATTATGACCTTTATTCAGTTAAGATCAAAACAGATTTCAATAGCCAGACTTTAGAGATAATTGGTTCACCAGAGCAACTGCCAAATGATTCGCAAGAGATAAAAGACTCAAGGGATTCTGTTATATATAGCATTCCATCTTCTATTAACTCACAAGATGATGAGCGCTTCCCGTATGTGCTCAACTCTTCCACCGGCAACCCTGTGATGTATTTTTCTTCTGACCGATTAGCAAGTAAAACAGCAATCGATAAAGATACTTATATCCAGTCAATCGGTGGGTATGATATTTATAAATTTGAACTTGACGAAAAGTATAACTGCGTACCTGAACCAGAACCGACACCTGACTATTTCTTAGAAGTATCTTTTTTAGAAAGTAATCCGGGCAATGCCAAAGTTGATGGCCAGATAATAGTAGAGGGTGCTCAGGAAGTTTCACCCGGTAGGTTCAAACTTTCCCCTGGTGAATGCTATGAAGTAAAAGCAATGACAGAAGAAGATAATTATAAGATAAACCAAGATGGAACAATAGATCATTATTACTATCCTGCCGTTTTGACGACAGACTATTCCGAGGTTGCTTATAACATTTTGGATACAGTGATCGATTCTATGCTATCTACTGATGCCTACAGATTAAATAGGATAGCAAGTTCTACGAAATATGATACTATCATACGAATAACTGAAACTGAAAGCGGGTATGATATAAAAGAAAATATCTACCGCAGAACTGTATATGATAATGGTTTCAGCCTTGTTGGTGATAAGTTCAGATTATCTAATACGATTTATGATAGTACTGTAGTCTTTGCCAAGATCATCCCTTCTTCAGAAGATGATTTTGTTCTCAGAGATGAAGAAAAAATTAGTGGCCAAGAAATTTCTTCTGTAAAAACTACATTGAATCAGTTATGTATTAAAGATAAACCTACATCAAATCAAGTAACTATCTACGATACGGTTTGGGTAAGCAGAAGAACTAGATCAGCACCGACAAACAGCCTAGTACTAACTGTAATCGACGCTTGTGATCCTTCGCTTAAAATAGTTGATCCCATACTTGAGATAACTGATAATAGGGGAAATATATTTCGAGATTCATCCAATAGGTTAGTTATCGATATCAAACCTGATAGAATATATAATATGAAAGGTGGATCATTTCAGGGAAATGTCAACTGCGAGGTTTATGATGATCGCATTCTTCACGGATACGAAAAATGGGATGCTAATTGCGATATAACAAGCGATTATATTTACGGCGCTTCAGTAAATTCAAAACTGAGACAGCTTGATACCAAAGGTTTTGTTAATGATACTGTGATTTATGACACTGTATTTCTTAAGTCCCATACCTCACCAAAACCTCCATGTTCAGTCGCCTTTACATCACTCAAAGGTGTAAACAAGAACGTTCCATATTTCCAGACAGCCTACTGGGAAGTGAACACAACCCAAAACCTCGGCTCTTATGAAGAGCCTGGAACGCACTTATACTATTTAGGAGGTAAGGGTTACGGCAGTGATCATCCTCTGTCCCAAAAAAGTTCCTTCATCGAGCTTCACCCAAGGGGGCAGTATTTCCCACTTTGGAGGGGAGAGGAAACCGTTGATAGAAGGAAGAGAATAAATGAATATAAAAGCTATGCCGAGACAGTAGATCAGAATCTGAACAGGATAGCCGAGAATATAGCAAAAGTCAGGATACCCCAGTTTCAGGATCTCAGGGATATCAATCCGGAATATGATTACAAATTATTGATCGAACTTGAGGCGATGAGTGATAGAAGGCCAGTACGGAAGGGATATTATACAGGCGATATTTCTATAGAATACACCCAAGCAGAGTATAATACTCTTGATGGCACTATTGATACGGAGCGTGTCGTAATACCACCAGGTTCAAAGCTAGGGCTTGATAATGATACCCTTTCTAAACTCAGGGCTTGGTTTGGATATCAGGAGCTGTTCGATCGACTTAAAGAGTTTGATGTTTTTAATGAAAAACTTTACAACGATCAGGTATTATTACCCAAAACCAATAATACTGATGATGCATATTCCGATCTTGAAGACTTCGATATAATTATCACAACTAAAGGTAATTTTATCGATTCTGAATCTAAAGCTGATATAAAAAACTATGACCGCGAAAACAGAGACAACAGCTTCTTCGTCTATGATTCAACACGAAAGGTTAATATTGTTGTTAGAGCGCTGATATATGTTGATGGTAAGTTACTCGAGCCTGACTGCTGCAATTCTAATAAATCACAAAAGCTAATAACGGTTGAACAGTACCGTAAATCATACATGAAAGAAGAGGATATAGAATAATGTCGGAAATAAGAAATTTAGAGCCAAAGGAAGTTTGGGAACAGTTTTATCAGATTACCCAACTGCCTAGGCCATCAAAAAAAGAAGAGAAAATACTTGACTGGCTAAGAAAATTCGCTTCCGACAGAGGATATTCTACTAAAGAGGATGAGGTTGGAAATCTACTTATATCAGCCCCTGCTACTAAAGGAATGGAAGACAAAAAGAAAATCTGTATCCAAGCCCACGTAGATATGGTTACCGAGAAAAACGGAGGAACAGAGTTTGATTTTGATAATGATTCTATCCAGACTCAGATAAATGATGATTGGGTATCTGCAGTTGGTACTACTTTAGGGGCGGATAACGGTATGGGACTCGCTATGGGTCTTGCTATTATCGAGAATAACAATATTAGCAGGCCTGCGACAGATATTCTTTGTACGGTGGATGAAGAAACCGGGCTGACTGGCGCCAATCAGCTATCCTCGGATCTTATCGACTGTGATATCTTGATCAACCTTGATACAGAAGAATTCGGGCATTTTACCATAGGCTGTGCCGGAGGTATGAATACTTTAGCCACATACAACTTGGAAAGATCAGGTTCGGATAACCTTTCTCATCTCAAGTTATCTATAAAAGGGCTTAAAGGCGGGCATAGCGGGCTTGAGATACATACACCTCGTGCTAACTCCAATGTACTGCTTTTCCGGGCATTATGGAATATCAGCCGCAGATATGAGCTGAGAATATGTAATTTGAATGGTGGCAATAAGCATAATGCTATCCCTCGGGAGTCATCAGCCGTTATCGCTATCCCGAGCGACAAAGCCGAAGAGATTATATCCTATGTAAACAACGCTAGAAATATTGTTTACAAGGAGTGGCATGTAGCCGAACCGAAATTATCTATCGATATAGAATCAACAGAATGTGACTGTGATCCTATCACCGCAAATGATAGCACAAGAGTAATCGAATCCATATATACACTCTATCACGGCGTTATTAGAATGCACCCAGAGATAGAAGGGCTTGTTCAGAGTTCTACTAACTTCGCAGCGATATCTACCGAAGGCGATCAAATCAAAGTTTTAACATCTCAAAGATCATCAGTGAATACTGAGAAGTATAATCTTGCCAATGTAATACGTTCGCAGTTTGAACTTGGAGGTGCATCAACTGAATTCACTGATGGATATCCGGCATGGGAACCATCGACGTCCTCTCCCATACTGAAAGAAGCAGTTAAGATATATAAGGATATATTCAATAAAGAGCCTGTTATAGAAACTGTACATGCCGGCTTAGAGTGTGGTATCATAGCGCAGAAAACGAAATCTCCTATTGATATGCTATCTTTTGGCCCCGATATAAGGGAGGCACACAATCCTGAGGAGAAAGTTTCGATATCCTCAACCGCAGATTGCTGGAAACTCCTAAAAGAAATTGTAGCGAATATCCCCGCTAATTAAAACAAAAAGGCTACCCGCATTATATATGGGTAGCCTTTTTTAAATGTTCAAAACCGATTTCATATTTCTTTAAAAGAACTTCCAAGCCAGAGTAAAAGCTACAGAAGCGAAATCATTTACAGCTACTGCATTTAATACATCTCCGGTTGCAAGGTAGATATCTACTACCGGGGTTTCATATCCGATCCCAAGAGACCATCTTAGAGCACCAGACCTGTCATTGGTCAAGCCAGTAAGTAATGAAGGTATATACTCGCCTGGTTTCCAGTGTGCACCAGCGGAAATCCTCGGCATCGTGGAGTTTACAGCTGTCTCGTTAAAGCCCTGATTGTAATCTAAAGCAAGATTCAAGTCCCCCATACCAATATCAAGCGGCAAGAAGAAACCTATTCTTAAAGTAGTAGGTAGGTCGCTGTCAAAACTATTGGCTACTATATTATTTTGGATTCCGTTCTCGAAAAGAGTATCAACTCGGTCGTTCTTATATACGCCGTCAATAGTTGGGTCTAAAGAGAAATTATCAACTTCAGCGTTTGTGTCCCATGACATCGAGCCAATATCAGTTACTCCGATTGAAATATCAAGATCTTCTATCTCAGCCAAGAATCCAATATCAAACCCGAACCCACTACCTACCTGCTCTGGAAAAGGAGTAAAGTCTTCTTCCTCTCCATTATCCGAGCCGAAAACATCTAAACCTGTAAGGCTAGGTGCGAAAGCAGAAGACCTAGTGCCGGAAAACGAGCCACTGATCTGATTGAATTGATTCGTGGTTATCATACTTTCGTTTGTTGATAGATCCGTATAAGCGAACCCTTGATATAGCTTTACTGCCAAACCACCGTACAGTGATTTGATTGTCCGATCGGAATCATGATAGATGTATCGTGAATAGTTAAGCTGGTAGGATCTGGTATATTGCAATTGGTACTTGGTCTCGCCGAAATCATAAGTTCTTTCTCTTTCATTACCGAAAAGTAGAACATCCATAAGCTCTTTATCGATAGATGCTCGGCCGGCTATATAATCATGAATTGAAAATCCCAACGCTCCAATCTCAGGATTTGGCTGAAAGGATACCGCAAGGGCATTTAACCTACCTGAAAAGAAGAATTCGCCTGATTCATCGAATAGATCAAGAAATTGCTGTTTGTCATCTGGATCAAGAACCCTTGCGTCGCCGTTTTCATCACCCCCGAAGAAGTAATTGAACTCATCGACCGGCATAGCCGCTGCAATAGCTCTAGCCGAAACGTTTGGTAGCACTAACCTAAGGAAAGTTGTATCAGGAGAGAGTGCCATCGTAGCTGGATTGCGGGACATTGGGAGTATCTCATGGTGATAGGCATTACCTGAGTTACCCATGCCGAGTGTACGAGCGTCGGTTATACCGAAGCCACCGTATTGAGCAAGCATTGCGATAGGGGAAAAGATAATAGCGATAAAAAATAGATTTTTCATTGTTCGTCCTCCTCTTCATCGAGGTCAACTTCGACAGTCACATCCGCCCAAGCTTTTATTGATAGGGTTTGGTCTGGGGAAAAATATGTTTCTGAGTCTTGAGGTTCGGTCGATAGTATGACTTCGAATCTCGCGGCAAAAGCCTCGGGGAATAGTTCCATCTCTTGGTTGTCAATCAGAATTGAATCTCTATAAGTGTTCATCTCAATAGGAGATCCGATATTTGAGCTACCCGCTCTTAATGAAAGTGCTTCTGTGAATAGAATCTGGCCTGATGCACCTAGTATCTCAAGATTAACATCTGTAAGTATCGGAACCTCGTTTTCAAGCTCATAGAAGAGCATTATTCTCTTTGCCTGTCTCAGGTTTTCGCGGTCGTCCTCATCAAAGTTTATATCTTCGGATTCAGTAAAGCTTGCTTGGTTAATAGAAAGTACAGAATTGATCTCCAAAGCCATATTTATATTGATCAGATCGGTATTAGATATCTCTCCTCTCTCCTCGTTAGGGTTTATATAGACTTCACCTCTTACGATTATTTCTGTCGGCATAAATGACAGGAAATCAGAGATATTAGAATTCTCCTGATCATAAATAATGAAGTATCTACCGTTTCTTAGTTCCAAGTCGGGAATTGCTGAACCGTCGCTTAGAGTTAGAACTATTGAGTCATTTTCAGCAAAACCGACTATTCGAGGCCCTCGTAGGTCTGCATCGAATATATTACTGTTTCCAGTCAAGTAAGTAACATCGATGAACATTCTCGCATCGTGAAATTCGATCTTGTTTCGCAGTTCTTTGGTATCATCAGGGATATCTAAGTCTATTGACTCGTTAATGAAGCCGATAGCTCTGGCAGCTAACTGTCCGTCAACATATTCGAACGTAGTTTCCGATATGCTTATCCTCAGATCCGCAGTTTCAGGGGATAAATTAGCTGAGGCATCAAGCCCTACAACTAGCTTGTCATATCCTATAGCTGCATCTGGGTTGTATGTATATCCATTTATCGAACGTGTTTCGTCCAGCGTGCCGCCGCCGGGTGCAGTTCCCTGAACGGTAAAAGGAGTACCGTTTCGAGTAAGTGCGGGGAGAGTGATGGTGATTTCCATACTGTTTTGGGAAGGGTTCTGATAAGTGACTCTCATTCTACCGCTTTCGATAATAGACTCATATATGAGATTTCCTTCCGGCAGATCGAAAACGGCAGTGGTATCCAATGTTCCAACCGGAACGTCAGTAATTATATAGTCCGCATCTATTAAGCCATCTGCAAAATCACCGATTTCCACCTGCCTGTCATAATCTTCTGTATTAATCTTATACAGAAAAGGCTGTAGGGTACTGTCGATAGAGACTTCATCATCCAAATTGACTATATCGCCTATACGGTATGACTGCTGAGTTATAGGCAGTCTTAGTTCTGAATCCCAGATAGGAACAGAAACATCTGTAGGCAAATCAATACAGCTATTGAAAATAGCTGCTGTTGCCAATACGAGTATGATTTTTTTCACATCAACTCCTGATTAATTATAAGGAAAGGCCCATGACAGATGGATCCTGAAATTTCTTCCTCGCGTAGGGTAGGGTATTGCTGCCAGATATCTATCCGATAGCAGATTTTCGAAGATTAGGCGAACGTTGGCGTTACCGAGCTTTGCCATTAATATAGCATCTAATATCACAAAACTTGATGGGTCAATTTCGTTCAAAAAGTATAATTGAGAGAATGTATCATAGAAGAATGGATTCTGATTTCTGACAAAAGAAGCCCGTAGTCCAATCCTTGCTACAGATTTTTGAACAATTATCTGTTCGAACAGTTCTATCTGTGCACTAATCGAAGGTTCATCAAGCTGGCTGAACTGTTCAGCGGTAATATTATAGTTGATAAGTACACTGCTTCCGCTCAGTAGAAGATTTGTACCGAACGAAAAATCCCCACCAACAGATCCTCCTATGATATCTAAGCCAGAATTATCTGAAAGATTGGTCGTACTGGCTATTGAATTATAGTTATGTATATAACCCGAAATATCTAAACCAATAGATTCAGATTTATACATATACTTTCCGATACTGCTGGTAACGGTAAAACTCTCCAAATTTGATAGTGGATTGATCTGGTTGATATTATTGAAACTCGCATCAACAGAAAATCTATGAGTGGTGTCGATCTTATAAGAGATATTAGCACCTGTATTCAGATTGCTATACAGATTACTGATATTGGCTCTCAAACCCCCGTTAAGCTCAAGATCGGCTATAGGTATGCTGATATACCCAAATGGCGAGAGCCCAAAGGCGTAAGCATTGTTGGCATCGGCTGATGTCAGTCTTGTATCCCCGCCGAGTGTTGTCTCAAACCCCAAAAGATCAGATTTAAGCATTACCCTACTGCTTAATATACTATTGTTTTCATAAGGGTTTACGCTTGTGCTATCCTGCCATTCTAGTTGATAATCATTATAATTATAAGTAACATTCGCACTGAAAATATCTGTCGTATCATCAGTTATCGAACCTGTGAATGCTATTTGTAAGATATGGTTAAGCTCCCTGAAAGTGAAATCATTAAATCTGTAATCTGCGTTGGTGGGTTCTAGTAAAGCAGGCTCGGCATATGGCTGAGAATAATCAGGTAGTTCCAAACCTCCGTTGTCCCTATAGAACTGATTTATAAAGGAATAATGAAAAGACAGCATCGATAGATCGCTTAAGCTAACCCTATGGCTCAAGAACATATTCATGTGATCCAGGCCTTGGTTGTCGTATTCGGTTGCTCCGCCGAATGTTTTGAATCCGAATGTAGTGTTCTGATCCTTTAGGATATTTTGGGATATAATACCTTCTCCACTGATAAAGCTTTCACCTGCATCAAAATAAGAAAGCTGCGTATATGGAGTGGCGGTATTGAAAATTCTAGTTTGATAGTTGATAAAAGATGTAGAGTTTTCTGAGAAGATGGCAGCTTTGGAACCTGTGTAGATTTCAATATTCTCGAACTGTTCTACCGGAAAGTAATTTATCTGGTTTGCTGTGTTAGTGGGCGAAAAAAGCTGTACTCCGTTCACCATAGCGGATTGATACCCAGCTATTCCACCGTTCATTCGGAGGTCGGCTCTATGGGACCATTGACCTGGGAACAAATAGTTAAGTTCATACTTATCAGCTATCAATTCACTGATATCGCCCCCGCTCTGGAATGTAGTCTCGTATTTTGAAATATTATAATCGGGTTCGGCTAAACTGCCTATTGAGTTGTGTATCGATAAAGGCACGTAATAAACTTCAGGCAATACTTGATCCGTCAAAGTACTGTCTGTAATACTTGTGCTTACAGAGTCGGTTGGAGTGAGCACCGTATCGGTGGGTTGTAACTGAAAAGCCATAACCCCATCATTTATTATCGATGAGATTATGGCAATTATCAGTATATTTTTAGCTGTTGATATCAAACTGAATCATGGTGAGGTCAAAGCAAAGTTGCTTGCCCGTCGGCAGTATCTGTTTCATCTACGCCGCCGCCTTCCTCAGGATTTCCCTCATCTTTTGATACAATTGTGATATCTGCTATACTGTCTTTAGCATCTAACCTAATTAGCCTTACGCCTTGTGTGTTTCGTCCGATTGTTCTTATTTCAGACATGGACTGCCTGATAAGTACGCCGTTCTGAGTGATAACCATCAAATCTTGTGAGTCAAGTGCAGGTAGTACACCTGAAAGCTCACCGGTTTTATTGGTAACGTTCATAGCCCTTACACCCTTTCCACCACGTTTGGTAAGCCTGAAGTCTTCGTATTTAGTGCGTTTTCCGTAACCTTTTTCAGCAACCACTATTACCTGCTCGTCTGGCCTACGGATAACAACCATACTAACTACATAATCACCAGCAGCTAAGTTAATACCTCTTACCCCAGTAGCGGTTCTACCCATACTTCTGACATCTGATTCTAAAAATCTACATGCCATGCCTTTACGGGTAGCAAGGATTACCTCATTATTACCATCTGTGATTTCTGCCCTTATCATCGAGTCATCATCGTTCAGATTGATAGCTATGATACCGTTCTGTCGGATATTGTTATAGCTCATCAAGTCAGATTTCTTAACTGTACCGTTTTTAGTACACATTATGATGTACTTATCATCGGTGAACTCTTTTACCGATATGTAAGCAGTGATATTCTCATCAGGCTGTTTTTGTATCACATTCGCTATCGATCTACCTTTAGACTGACGGCTTCCTTCAGGGATATCAAAAACTTTTATCCGGTAAACTCTACCTTTGTCGGTAAAGAAGAGTAGATAGTGGTGGGTAGAAGCTTGGAAAAGGTGCTCAACAAAGTCTTCGTCTCGCGTGCCTACGCCGCTGGAGCCTCTGCCGCCTTTGTTTTGTCTTCTGTAATTTGAGACTTTGGTTCGTTTGATGAGCCCTTGTTTGGAGATAGTTATTACTACATCTTCATCAGCTATCATATCTTCAAGCGTGAACTCAGTAGCGTCTTTTACTATTTCTGATCTTCTCTCATCACCGTACTTTTCAGTAATCTCAAGCAGTTCCTCTTTGATGATGCTCATCTGGAGTGCTTTTGAAGCGAGTATGGATTTTAACTTCTCAATAGTTTGTATTACTTCTTTATACTCAGCGATGATTTTATCTCTTTCAAGGCCTGTAAGTCTCTGTAGCCTCATCTCAAGAATAGCTTTAGCCTGTATCTCTGAAAGCTCAAATGCTGTCTGTAATGAGGTAGATGCAGTTTGCGGATCTTTAGATTCCCTGATTATTCTAATCACTTCATCGATATTATCGAGAGCGATTATGAAGCCTTCAAGAATATGGGCGCGCTTTTCAGCGGCATCCAATTCAAACTGTGTCCTACGAATTATAACTTCGTTTCTGAAATCGATATAGTGCTGCAGAATCTGACGAAGCGTAAGTACTTTAGGCCGGCCGTTAACAAGTGCAAGGTTGATAACCCCGAAGGTAACTTGCATCTGAGTATGTTTGTACAGATTGTTCAGCACTACAAGAGGTATAGCGTCTCTTCTGAGATCTATCACCACTCTCGTACCGTCTCTATCGGACTCATCATTTATACCGACAATACCGTCGATTGACTTTTGATTTTTCATGTGGGCGATCTTTTCGATCAGATTCGCCTTGTTCACTTGATAAGGAAGTTCGGTGATAACTAAAGACTGCTTGGACCCAGTCTTGTTCTCCTCAACATTAACACGAGCCCTAATGACTACACGGCCTCGGCCGGTGGTATAAGCGTCTTTGATACCGGATATACCGTAAATTATCCCACCGGTTGGGAAATCAGGCCCGGGAACGGTTTCAAGTAAAGCTTCGTCAGCTACATCGGGATCGTCTATTATCTGAACTAGTGCTTTTGAGATCTCTCTCAGATTGTGCGGTGGCATATTGGTTGCCATACCCACAGCGATACCCGATGAGCCATTTACCAGTAAGTTAGGAACCACAGCAGGTAGAACAGTAGGTTCTTCCAGGGATTCATCGAAGTTTGGCCTATAGTCAACAGTATTTTTATCTATATCACGGAGCATTTGGGTAGATAGGCTTGCCATCCTGCATTCTGTATACCTCATGGCTGCCGGAGGGTCACCATCGACCGATCCGTAGTTCCCCTGCCCATCTACTAAAGGATAACGCATGGACCATTCCTGAGCGAGCCTTACCATCGCGTCATATACAGAACTATCACCGTGCGGGTGATACTTACCCAAAACCTCACCCACAAGACGGGCTGATTTCTTATATGCGCGATTTGGCTGCATACCGAGGTCTTGCATTGAGTAAAGTATTCTTCTATGCACTGGTTTCAGTCCGTCCCGTATATCGGGCAGTGCCCTCGATACGATTACGGACATAGAATAATCGAGATACGAATTCTGCATCTCATCTTCAAGCAGAGTAGGTACTATTTGATCTCTTCCGAGTAGGGACATAATATCCTTGCTGTTTTCCTGAGTAAATAACTTGCAAATATAGACAATAGAAAAGTCCTTTCATAGTCAAAACCGTATGCTGTAAAGGCATATCCCAGATTTGTTGAAAATTATACTATTATAGCGACGATTATAGAATGAGCGATTTAAGTTATTTAATCAAAAGCCTTAAAGAATCATCCAAAAAACATAAAAAGAATAAGTATAATAGAAACTACAAAGTACCTACCGTCTGGACAATTGATTTCGCCAAAGAGTTATTGAGTTCAGCAACTGAAAGCGAAGGACTTGAAATACTTCATTCCAATCATAAAGATGAGACTTATGACTTTTTTGATTTCCATCTGGAAGCCTGCGGCTATTTGAATGATCTTCCAGAAGAAAGTTTTAGGCTGAACCGTAATAATCTCAAGGAGTCATCATGCTATAACATGTTCATCAGATATGCTACAGCTTATGATCACGGTAGCGAAACGGGGCTTTACAATAATACAGGTACCCTTCTTAAAGCTATATCATTGCTCCCGCTTATAAAGGCTATAGGTTTTAACCATATTCATTTGTTACCTGTAACACCTATAGGTAAACATGACAGAAAAGGGAATTTGGGTAGCCCCTACGCCATAAAAAACCCTATGGCTATAGACCAAAACCTTGTAGAGCCATCAATTGATATAGATGCTGAAGAGCTTTTTAAGATATTTATCGATACCTGCCATAAGATCGGGATATCAGTATCCACCGAATTTATATTCAGGACTGCATCTGTGGATTCTGATCTGGCTCTAGACAACCCAGAGTGGTTTTATTGGCTGAGAAACAAAGTAAAGAACAGGGAAGCCGGAAGTGATTCCGATGCTAAATACGGTAAGCCTAATTATATCAAAAGGGATCTGGCGAAGATCAAACAAAAGGTATCTGAAAGCGATTTCAAAAATAGTATTAAGCCAAAGGAAAAGTACAGGGAAATGTTTGCTCCCGTACCCCAGAAAATTGCCAGGGTAGAAAGTAAGATAGTTGGCTTCTTGGATAAAAAGAATACAGTTCGCGTGCCACATGTTTTTTCGGATTGGCCGCCGGATGATATTCAGCCAGAATGGAGTGATGTAACTTATTTCAAACTATATGACCACCCCGATTTTAATTATATCGCTTACGATACAATCAGAATGTATGACGATAAGCTAACAAAGAATGAAAATATCAATTCTCAATTGTGGGATTATATATCCAGCATACTGCCTTATTGGATAAAAGAATACTCGCTGGACGGGGCACTATTGGATATGGCACATGCACTGCCGGAGGCATTGTTAGATAAGATAAAAGAGGAAGTAGATTCAACCGATGAAGATTTCTTTTTCATGGGGGAGTATTTCGGGCATAATGCTACTACAGATAAATATTTTGACGGGATTGTAGGGAATCTTTGCTTGCAGAACAATATACCTGAAAATTATACCGATATTTACAAAAGTCATCTGGAGAAAAGTAACGGTATAATGTTTTTATCCAGTGAAAATCATAATACCAGAAGGATCAGTGAGTTTGCCGACAGGGACTATGCGGTAATGATGCTGATTCTCAATTCTTTATTGCCGGGGGTATATTATATTTTGAACGGTACAGAGGTATATGATAGCAAGCCTATGAATACTGGCTTGGGATTCGAACCTGATGAACTTACAAATTACCCCTCTGAAGAGCTTTCGCTTTTTTCTGATAAGTCTATTGATTGGAATCACTTACCTACATCTATCAGAATGATAAGAGATATGATAGCTATCAGAAATAGTTTTATTGGGCAAGATGGATTATCTTATGAACTTATCCAGTCAGAAGATCAACATATACATTTTAAAATTTATGGTGCTTCCGGCGAACAGCTGCTAGAGGTTGCTGCTAATCCAACAGAAGACCAGTGGATTTTAGGTAACATACCGGGAAATATAAAATACGGCTGGAATTACACTTTAAATCATTCAAACCAAATCACATTAGATAAATACGGTGTTGTCATCATCAACTAAACCTATAAGGTTCCTCGCTTTCAGATATTTATTTAACCGCAAAGGCGGATACGGCTTTGTAAACGTCAACACTTCGGTTGCCGTGATGGGTATTTGTTTTGGTATGGCTTCCCTAATCATCGTTCTTTCCGTATTCAATGGATTTCAGGATATGACTACTGAAACCCTTAAGCAAGAAAGCCCGAAAATTAGGGTTTACAGTCCTGAAAAAAGTATCTACAAGGAATTTGCAGATTGGGCTTTGTTTTATTCCAAAGAAAAGATAGTAATACAGTCTAATGATGGTTTTACCGCTATTGATTTATTTAGCTTATACTCATCTGATACAACAGAGTATATACATAAATTCATCCAAAACACCGGAAATAAATATCTGTATCAACACGATGGTTTTGATAGCCCTTCAATATCAGGTGATGGCTTTATAAGTTATACCACGCTTGATAATCTTGAAAGATTGGCATACACAGGTTTTGCGGGTAGTTTTAATGAGTCGAACTTGCTATCGGCATATCTTCCGTTTCTGCCGTCAAATACAATCGCCACGCTTTCCGATAGTATTGATAAAACTGGTTCAATACTGGATTATTACGGCAATGATAGCGATAAGCTCGAGGCTATGGCCAATAATCTAAATTTGAGATATGACACATGGGAAACACTAAATAGCGAGATTCTATCTATTCTGAAACTTGAAAAACTCTTCTCTACATTTGTGATGTTTATGATAGTATGTATAGGTTTTTTTAATCTGATAGCCGCTATTTCAATGCTTGTTACAGTTAAGAAAATGGATTTTCATACCTTAGGAGTTATGGGTTTGTCAGATAAAGATAATAAGAAAATAGCAAGGCTATTCGGAACCGCAGTTATTACCATTGGTCTTGTAAGCGGTTTGATTCTCGGTATATCGATGATATTTTTGCAGAACTCATTCGGACTGATTGCGATCAATGTAGAAGGTAGGTTTATCGATAACTTGCCTATGACTATCGAATGGTACCAGTTGGTTCTTTTAGTATTTATTATTTTTATTGTTGGTAAGCTATTTATCGAACTGCCCGTTTCTCAGATCAAAAATTATAATTTGAAACCTAATGTCTAACTGTATCTATAAAAAATGGACACTTTCTGATATTCTTTTGTTGGTCAATACCAAAGGGATTGGGGATCACGCCGTAAGAAAAATATTAACTCAATGCGATTCATATTATACCTTTATGAACACTGCAAACCCTGTATTGAAAAAATTCAGATCGAAGTTTCAGGATATTGAGCTGTTTGAATCAAACCTGGCAGCTGTTATCGAAAAGCAGCTACATAGTATTGAAAAAAACGTTATCGATCTTATCGGCTTCTGGGATAGTAGGTATCCTACTATGCTTGACCATGACAGTTACGCACCTCCGATTTTATATACTAAAGGTAATATCGCCTATCTAAATACAACAACATGTATCTCTATAGTCGGCACAAGAAGAAACTCATCTTACGGTAAAACAGTTACCGAAGAGTTCGTTAAAGGTTTTTGTGACTCATCGATTACTATAATTAGCGGTATGGCCCAGGGTATAGACTCAATAGCCCATAAAACAGCTATGTCGGTAGGCGGTAAAACTCTTGCAGTACTTGCCAGCGGATTAGACCAGATACAGCCGTCATACTCCAAAGACTTCGCTGATAGAATCATCGATAGCGGCGGAGGTGTGATGTCGGCATATCCACCAGGGACGAAAGCTCTGAATCAGTTCTTTGTTCAGCGAAACAGAATCGTAAGCGGACTCTCCCGAGCTACAGTTGTAATAGAGAGCAAAGATAAAGGCGGTTCGCTTTGGACAGCTAAGTTTGCAGCAGAGCAGAACCGCGATGTTTATGCCGTGCCGGGCAAAATCTACAGTGATCGATCTTCTGGCACACATAATCTGATAAAAGAGAATATGGCGATAATAGCATTATCTTATAGACAAATATTAGATGATCTGAATATCGATGCTATTTTAGCAAAGTCTCCACAGGTGGAAATCTATGATGAACTTTCTTCGGTGGAAAGAACCATACTTGAAAAGCTAGAAGCTGACCCGAAAATAATCGATACCGTTTTCGAGGAAGTCAATAGCGAGATAAATATATCTATAGCCGAACTGCAATCCCAGCTATTGATGCTGGAATTCAACGGCAGAATAAAACAGTCATCCGGAAACGCTTACTATAAAGTGCAATGAATAGATCAGAATACGAATCAAGACTAAAATCATACAAGAAACAGGTTGAAGCCAGAGCTTTTGAATACCTAGAGAAAGTAGAAGTCGATAATCTTAAAGAACCTTTCCGATACCTACTTGAAGGGGGCGGCAAAAGGATCAGGCCTATGCTCACCCTGATTGGCTGCGGCCTTACTGGTAAAAATACAGATGATGCGATAGATCTTGCTCTGTCGATGGAAGTGCTTCACAACTTCACTCTTGTCCATGACGATATAATGGATGGTTCCCCGCTACGGAGAGGTAGACAGACCATCCATAAAAAATGGGACCTTTCAATAGGGATACTTGTTGGCGACCTTATGATAGGCTACGCATGTAAACTAATGCCAAAATACGCACACAAACGGATATTCGATATCCAAAAGGAATTCAATGATGCTTTGATTGAGGTTTGTGTGGGACAGGCTTATGATATTCAGTATAATTCCTCCTATGATATAACCGTGGAAGATTATCTGAAGATGATACACAAGAAGACCTCATATCTACTTCTCGCATCACTCAAGATGGGCGCTCTGTTAGGTGATGCATCCGATGAACTTATAGATGAACTTCATTCTTTTGCCAATAATCTTGGCCTCGGCTTCCAGATACAAGACGATATGCTTGATCTTTTATCAGATAACCCGAAATTCGGCAAAATCAAAGGGCAGGACCTTATCGAAGGCAAAAAAACCTATCTCATTATCGAAGCCGCTAAAAGAGCTGCAACCGATGAGGATAAAGCTCTAATGAAAAACTACTATGATTCAGATGGAATGGGAAGCAAAGATATACCGAAGATGATAGAGCTGATGGAGAGGCTTCAGGTTTTTGATGATGCTAAAAAACTAGCTTCGGATTATTTTGGAAAAGCCAAATCATCACTTGATAAACTGCCAGACAACGAATATCGTGATATGCTCGGTTTCATACTCGAGGACATTCAGGTAAGGACAGTTTGATGATATATATATGTAATAATATATATGATTTCAAAACCAAAAAAGAATATCTCAGTTCTCAAGATTATAGTATCGAGAGTGAGATTCTAAATGATCCTTATGGGAGTATATATGTATTCCCGACTAGAAGATTCAGTAGGTACATCCAGAAGAAGCATATATCGGAATGTGGCAAGAAAGGCTTGACATCTAAGAGTATCCAAATCTCGAATCTGTTTGATCTAGCATTCTCAATTGTCAAAAAATATTCCAGCAATACAGAGTTAGTTGATGAGCAGAAGAGATTTTTCATCCTTTCTGATATTTTAGATAGCCATTCATCCAATCTACAATTCTTCAACGAAAAGAATACAATATCAAATACTAGTAACCTGCTGGAGCTTGTCTCAAGCCTGAGAGACAATGGCGTGATATCAGATAGCATTATCACGAAAGATTTACCAGAAGGTGATTCAAAAAGCAGAATTGAGGATATAAAGTATGTTCTTAAGCATTACGAAACGGAGATTAATAAAAAGAATACCTCTGAAGAAGATACTTTTTCAGTATTTCTAAAAGCATGTGCGTTTATTAGAGAAGAGCCAGTAATTTTAGCTGAGTTTATCGATAAAGATATAGTTAGCTCAGGGTTTTTCAGGTTTAAAGACTATGAGATAGATTTTATCAGGAGTTTATTAACCCATAGCCCCAAAGGAGTAAGGCTTGGGATTGCTTACGATAGTAAAAATCTGAGACTATTTAACTCAGTAAAACAGTTGGTCGAAAAGATTACCCATAATCTAAATATAGATAAGTATGAGATTCAGAACGGGAATAAATACCAGCACTATATAAGCAGAAACCTGTTTCAAAAAGGAGCAGCTCCCCCGAAATACCCCGAAAGTTGTTTTAGTCTCATAGAGTGCGAAACCAAATCCGATGAAGTAAAAAAAGTATCCAAACTCATACGCTATCATTACAGTCAAGGCATGCCACTTAATCGGATGATTGTCGTTAGCAACAGCAGTAGGGACTACTCATATTTGGCAAGAGAGATATTCGCTTTAGATAAAATACCTACTAATATAACAGATAGATTTATTCTTTCTGGTTCACCGGTTGTCAATTCGATAATCAGTTTAATCGAAGCAGTTTTAGCGGGCTTCCCTAAAAGGTCTATCCTATCACTGAGCAAGAATAAGTATTTGAATTTCAAAGAGTTAAGTATTAACTCCTCAACGGATTTAGCGGAAGCACTACATGTTTATAAAATACAATATTTCGCAAAATATCTGAAACGAGAATATAAAAGCAAAAGCAATAGCAACTCTAATAATAGGAGTCATAATAGGCTAGACCGTCTATCGAATGAAATCTATAAAACAAAGTTTCAAGGAATTATAAGTTCTCTGACCGATTTATATTCTGAGCTGAGATATAACACAAACAGTGACGGAAGCCAAAAAATATCGGCGAATGATTTCCAGAGATATATTAACCGAGTAATTAAATTCACTAATCTTATCGATAATGTATTATCGATAAGGGATAGCTTGAAAACAAACAGCAGACATGAACATACTCTTGTAAGGCATGAGCTTGAAAAAGACTCTCAGGCGTTCAATGAGTTTATATCATTGATATCCAGTTTCCCACAGTATTTTGATAAGCCAGATAAACAAGAACATACTCTGACTGACTTGCTTTCTAGATTCAAAATACTGCTTACCCTTACCAGATATCAAATAAAGGAAATACCCGATTATGGTATAAATGTTACTTCAATAGAGCAGTCAAGAGAGCTGGATTTTGATATAGCTTTTGTGCTTGGCATGGATGAGGGGGTGACTCCATCCAGAAACTCGGGTACTGAACCCTCACTGGAGTTGGTTTTTAGAGATTCTGTCAGGCAAAAGTATGAATACGAAAAACTACTGTTTTATAATCTTTTGACTAACCAGAGAAACTACCAGCACACAGAAAAGGATAGGTTTTACTTTACCTATACTAAAGGAACTGGCAGCAATAGTAATATGTCTCATTTCCTTATAAAGGTTAAGGACCTATTTAAAGATAATGATTGCTTCAGGCATTACCCACTCGATGATACTGACAATCAGAAAATCATTAGCCATGACAGTTCCGAAACCGAGGCTATTAAAAACATAATTAATTCAAGAGTGACATCTCTTAGCGGACATAACAAGCTGGATTTTACCTTCGATGAGTTAAATCATAAAAAGGCTTATGAAGCATATCAAAAATCTATATATAACGGTAGATATTCAGCTTCTAAGTTAGAGAAGTATATGAACTGTAAGCTTTCGTATCTATTTGGCCAAGTGCTTGAGTACGGCTCTAAGTATTATGAAAATGATGATACTGTTTTTTCTTCCGGCAAAGATAAGGGTGATATCTACCACGCAATCTTCGAGGTAATCTGCATAGAGCTTTTTGAGTCGAAAAGTGAGGGTAATATTGATCTACAGAAACTCAAAAGCCAGTATCAGACAATTAAAGATAAAAACGAAGAAGAAATTTTAGATATTATTGATGATACTATAGATACAATCATTGAATCAATATCAAGTACGGTAGAGTTCCCAGAGTATGAGGCAAATTCTAAAAAGCCGATAATCAAAAAGTATATCTTAAATCTTATAAACGAGCAAAGTGGTTTCATTCCCGCCTACGTTGAATATTCTATAAACACTAAAATAGACTACGAACCAGAAAACGAGCTACATCAAAACTCAGATACTGAGTTTGAGCCATATAGCATTAATTTTAAAGCAACTATCGATAGGGTGGATGTTATACCTGATGATATCAATAATATGGTTATGAGGGTAGTTGATTATAAAACCGGTTCGAAACCTGTAACGCCACTCAATATTCTTAAAAACAGTATAGATGCACAAAAGAATATTCAATTAGGTTTGTACGCTTACTTAGCTGATAATCATATAAAATTCGAGACCCAAGCTAACTATACTGAAGATAGGTTCGAGACAGAGGATATACTTGTTGAAAAGGTAAGCTTCAATTTAAAAGAAAATGCGGTCTTATTTGAGAGCCACGGTTTAGATAAAAGAACCAAAGCACAGAAATCAATCACTAAGAGAGATCATGTTCTGAAGATAGAAGATGATTCCCTGACCAAAGTAGGTCTTGTAATCGGTAGTCTGAAAAAATTCGATTTCAAGAAAGAAGAATATAAATCCTGTAGCTATTGCCCTCATCCTGAGCTTTGCAAGAAAAGGGCATCAAAGCAATTTTTATAGATCAAAACAAACCCCCAGCATCATTGCCATTCCCGTTTTCATCCCTTCTTCATCTGGTGCTAGCCTTGGGTTATGGAGAGGAGGCATAACTTCATCACTGCTATTAACACCGATCATCCAGAATACTGAACTACCCGCTTGTGAGTAATATGCAAAATCCTCACCCCACATTTTTGGAACAAATTCCTCATACCTATCATTACCGAAAAGCTCTTTTGCAGTTTTAGTAATATCGGCAGCTAACTTTTCATCATTATTCACAAAGGGATAACCTTTTCTGATCTCGAAATCAATTTCGCAACCGTAAATCTCACCAATATGCTCTGTAATCGATTTAAGCTTAGTATGCATAGATGCTCGCCAATCTTCATTGAACGCCCGCATTGTACCCATCATCTTTACTGATTCCGGTATTACATTTGTCGTATTACCGCCGTTAATACTGGTAACCGATATCACACCGGAATCTAGCGGATCCTTATACTTGGTTAGCATTGTTTGATAAGCTAGTATTAAAGCCGAAGCACATACTATCGGATCATGGCCAAGATGCGGCTGTGCGGCATGGGTAGAATTTCCTTTAATTGTCCAATAGAGCTCATCGGCTGATGCCATTATTGGCCCCGGGCAGGTGAGAACGGTTCCGGTTTTTGCGCCCGGGTATATATGCTGGCCGTAAACAGCTGTAGGTGCTGGATTCTCTAAAGCACCGTCCTTTATCATTAGGGTTGCCCCGCCCGGTAGCTTTTCCTCGCCTGGTTGGAACATCAGCTTGATCTGCTTTTTCAGTTTGGATTCGTTTTCCTTTAAAACGCGAGATACCCCGAGCAGCATAGAGGTATGCAGATCATGCCCGCAGGCATGCATTTTCCCGTCATTTTCTGAGGCGTAAGTCAGAGCTGTTTCTTCGTGTATTGGTAGCGCATCTATATCAGCCCTCAATGCTATACATTCTTCACCCTGGCCTATTACAGCTATTACTCCAGTATCAGCAATCTTTTTGCCCTCTATTCCAATTTTCTCCAGCTCTTCTAATATAAGTTTCTGGGTTTCGTACTCTTGATATGACAATTCTGGGTTCTTGTGGATTCTCCTTCTTATTTTGACTGTATCATCAAAAATCGTATCTACTGCGTCAATAATATCGTTAGTGTTCATTATCAAAGGATTAGTTAGTGATTATGGGATATAGCTCCAAAGGCAAAGATACTTAATGATCGAAAAACTTAAACAGTTAGCACAGGATACTGTTATTTACGGGGCGGCTCTATTCATTGGTAGATTTCTTTCATTTCTACTTGTTCCCCTTTATACCAACTACATACCCAAGGCTGAATTAGGGATACTATTCAACTTCTTTGTTGTGTTTGGTTTTCTTAATATACTTTATTCATTTGGTTTTGATAGCGGTTTTTTCAGATTCGCATCCGAGGAGTCAACAAAAGAAGAGAAGAAAAGTGTCTTCACGATGACTTTTATTACGATAGCCGTTATCGCGTTATTCTCCACTTTATCTATCAACTTATTTAGATCAGAACTTGCGATGTTGATACCGCAGTTCGATAAGGCGGAGCTTTGGATAACTATCGCGAGTCTAGTACCTCTGATAGATTCCTTGATGTTCATACCTTTTTCAAGGCTACGTTTAATTAGGAAAACCATCAGGTTCGGGCTGTTACGGCTGGTCATGGTAATAATCACTGTAGGTCTGAATCTACTATTGGTAATGGTTTTTGAAATGGGGATTACGGGCGTTCTGATTTCAAGCGTACTCGGACCGCTGATTATCGGATTAACTTTCATTCCTGATCTAATCAGGAACATTACCAAAAAAGTAGATTGGAAAAAGTGGAAAGAGATACTTAAATATAGCGCACCTACTGTGCCTGCGTCACTATCGGTTATAGCACTTCAATTCATTGATCAACCAGTGATTACGGCGGTACTAGGGCCGGAAGCTTTAGCGGTATATGGAACAAATTACAAGCTCGCCCTTCCTATGATGATGTTTGTTACGATGTTTGAATATGCTTGGAAGCCTTTCTATCTCAACCGGTACAAGGATGATAACGCAATTGAGATGTTCAAGACTGTGCTTAATTACTATGTTGCTACATGCGGATTTATATTTCTTGTAGTCTCCGGGTTCATTCCTTATATAGTAAAGATGAGAATAGGGGATGAGTACTTCATCGATCCTGGATACTGGAGCGGAATCTATATAATACCGATAATAATGGGCGGCTATTTTTTCAATGGGCTCTTCAATCAGTTCTCTATGGGTGTAAACATTCAAAAGGCTACCAAATATCTGCCTATAGCTGTCGGCTCTGCGGCTTTGGTAAACCTTTTCGGGAATATCCTCTTACTGGAACACTACGGAATTGATGCCGCCGCTTGGCTTACCCTAATCAGCTATGCTATTGCCGCAACGATCATCTATTACTTCTCCAGAAAAGTATTTCCGATAGATTATAATTGGAAAAAGATATTCTTACTTGTAGTATCAGTACTTTTGATATATGCACTGTCGCTATACCTGGACAACTACTTTTCCGGTAATCTGAAAGCAGTGCCGGATCTGATAGCAGTGGTGTTATATCCTGTCGTTCTATACTTCACTGGCTTTTTCGAGAAAAAAGAACTTTCCTACATCAAAAGACTAATAAAAAGAAAATAGTTAAATTGCGACTTCTCAATGCGCCCGTAGCTCAACTGGATAGAGTACTGGATTTCGGCTCCAGCGGTTGGGGGTTCGACTCCCTCCGGGCGTACTATGAAAA
>CAYWYR010000005.1:0-178198 GCA_964462685.1 uncultured Hyphomicrobiales bacterium
AATCTTTGTTGTAAATAGGACTCATATTAATTAACTTTACATCTGATAGGAATCTGTCTATATATCTGGTCTTGTTGTAAATAGGACTCATATTAATTAACTTTACATCAAAGAAGCAGAAACGTATTATGAATATTGCGTTGTAAATAGGACTCATATTAATTAACTTTACATCTGACCGCTCGCAGAATCCTCAACGAATACCGTTGTAAATAGGACTCATATTAATTAACTTTACATCAGCCCGCCCTGTAGCCCTCTGTTCATGGGCTACTGGGCGGATATAGAGACAAAAAAACGGTTTCCGGGGGAAAGGTTCTCCGCCTCGGAAGCCAATTTTTTCAGAACATTGCTATTTGGCCGGGGTTACTCGGTGCCTCCCTAGGCGTTCTGTTCTCAAAATGTTTTATCCTCCCGAACTGCTTATCAGTAACCTCCATTATCGATATACTACCCCTCGGGGGCAGCCGTTTCTCTAATCGTTTGGCCATGGCGGCGGTAAATTCCATCGAAGGGCAACATCTATAATACACCGAATACTGGTGCATCGAAAACCCTTCAGAAAGCAGATATTTCCTGAATACCGTGTAGTCTTTTCTGTTCTTCTTGGTTTCCGTTGGCAGATCAAAGAATAGATACATCCACATAACTCTATACTCGTTTATTAGCATAATTCAGGTGTCCTCAGATTTTCACTCCCCAGTTCTATCGCCTTTGCATAGCTCTCTATATATCTAGTGACAGATGTCTGAACAGTATGTGTCTTGTCATCGAACATCACGTCACTGTATAGCATTTTCAGGAGTATCGCTTTATTATCTCTCCTCAGATCTTTATCTTTGGCCAGTTCCGCTATATTCTCGATTATATAGCTGTCTATAATAGGGCGGTAAGGTTCGATCAGATCATCCGACAGTGTCATCGGATTATAATTGTTCTTGTGGTGGATGCCCAGCATCGGTGATAGCCCGGCAGCTATGATACTTCTGGATATATACGCCCTCATCACCATATATGAGAAATTCATTATGTTGTTCGGGAAACCGCCCTCCCTGTTCCTACGGAAATCACTTCCGAACAGAGCTTTGAAATAAACACCCGAAGCCGCACCTTCTTTCTTGGTTGAGTCGCCGCTTTTTATACCGCCCAGCATAGCTTTCAATTGCGATATTTTTCTATTCTCGGCACCGTGTTTTTCCAGTACCGCTATCTGGTTGCCTATCTTCGCCTTCACTATTATCTTCCAGAGCTGCTTTTTAGGCGGTTTCTTCAACTCAGTCTGTAACTTTACTTTCTTGAAAGGTACAGATGCTGAATAAAGCGGCTGTGAAATGGAAATAGGGCTGTGGGATCCGTCGCAGAATACTACGCCCACACCCGCGCCGCCCAGTTCGCCCATAGCATATCCGGAAATGGTGACCATAGCCGAATCAACAATAACAAGCCCGATCTCAGCCATCGGTATAGCCGCGAACACTCCCGTATCTTTGTCAGTTATCTCAAGGCATCTGTTCTTATACCCAAGATATTTTCTGCCAGATATATAAACCGTTTGGTGTGGCATATTAATAAGTATTAAAAATAGAATATTAATATCTATCAATTAAAATGCCGAAATATGCTATATCCGTATATTAGCTTTCTTTCAAAAACTCAGCAATATACTTGATTCGGATTGCTGTGCCTATAAAGGATTATAAAACGGCGTTCTCCTTGTGTCGGATAAAGAATAGAAATAATATCAAAACCAGTCCTCGATTAACCCAGTATGGCTTAGCCGTAGCTTTTTCATATCAATCGGGTATGAACCTGGCATGTATGATTTAGTTAAAGTTACACTATCAGTTTTATATTCTCTTTTATTTTCTTTTTCATCGAATACATTTTCTTCAACTTCCATTTTATCGAGACTATATATATTGTTCAGATGCCATAGCTGTTTGCTGGTACCTGCCCATGTCATTACCCGCGATATATCTTTTGATATCATATTATAGGTTTCTGGGTCATCTGCTGAGAACCCATCAGGGAATCCATCGGCAATAATAGTATCTCTGTTCTGCAGATATACTAGAAACTCCTCGGTACCGTTTGCATCGTTTTTTAATTCCTCAGATACTTTCTTGCCAGGGAACTTCCTACAAGCCTCAAACATACTGACTGATTCTGCTTTTATCTTACCATCCTCATTTTTATAATAGGCCATACAGAAATTATTATCTGCCAATACATATTTATCATAATCAGCTATTTTAATAGGCTGTTCTTTCCTGATAATCAGCTTCACTGCCTTAATAGGCAGTTCTCTTTTTGATCTTGGAAAATAATGTTTTACACCTCTGGCCAGTATTTTCTGCGCATCCTTATCCTTAATCGTTTTTGGGTCATACCCCGCACGGCGGATAGCCTTTAGTATCGCCTCTCTAATTCTCGGATCGGCTATTTGGCTGGGTGAGTCACCGTCTGCCCCTATTTGTTTCATAGTAAGGTTAGCTATAGGCTTCCTTACATGGAGCAAAGCACTTTTTCCGTCCCTTATTCTATCGCCTTTTTCATCCTTTCGCCAACCATAGAACGTATCACCATGGAACCCTCCTCTCAGCTTTCTATCCGGTTTATGTACTACTAAAATATTTTCCAGTACTAATTCAACCTTATCCCTGAATTCTTTTTTGTCTGAATATACTGTAGGCACATCGATCTTGTCGCATATCTCCCAATATCTTGGCTTTGCTCCAGTCCTTTGATATTCTTCGTCCTGATAACGAAGCTCGTCGGCTATCTGCTTTACATGGCTGCGGGTGGTATAAGCTATCACTATCGCATCCAGGGCATGGTGGCGGTTATCCAAGCGGTCTTTCTTTTTCGTTCGCAGCGGGTCAATATACTGATGTTCGGCCAGTAATCCGTTCAACTCCCAGCATTTCCGGAGATGCCCGGTGGTTGACCCCTTGGATGTACGTACATCATCACATACCTTTTCCAGCATTTTCACTGTTTCAGTTCCAATATATCTGGTATCGTTTAGCTGCTGGCTTATAAATTCATCACTGTCCTTTAAGCTATCCCTTTCAAATCTGTTGAATTTACCCATCAGATCTTTTCTTTTTTTATCACCATAAATATGGAAGTATTTTTTAGCCCTTGCCATTACTTCATCATATTTACCGGGCGTTGATTCGAATGCCTCAAACGGAAGTCTATTCCCTTTTGCGAGATTTTCTTCGCGGGTACATACTACTTTATTAAGATAGGAATTATCAAATGTTTTGGAATAGGGTAAGATATGATCAACATCGATCCCACCATAAAGCAGATCATTAAAACTAATCTGTTCACCAGAATAAATACATCTTTCATCTTGATCCTGCCATAGCTTTACTTTTTCTATCATCCATTTTTTAGGCTCGTGTATATTGTGTTCGGCTAGCAGATCCCTTACCGAATCATTCCGCTTTTCATTAGAATTGATCTTATCATTAGTATTCTTCCTGCCCTCTTTAGATTGCTTGATATCTCTTGCGAGCTCTATTTTGATAACTCTCGGGCTACCATATAGGAATGCCAGTTCATTATACACCTTTTTAAGTGTCTGCAAGGAAGCATTTACCACAGGGTTATTGATTCTCTGAACTTCCTCTATATATCTACCTGTATCGCCATCTGTAGGCTTGTATTTTTGCCATTTATCAAATTTGCCATCAGTATATGCCTGTTTACGGGCATAATGCTCACCTAATCCGCTCTCTAAATATGGCAGGATCTCACGTATAGCAAATTGAGAATAACTACCATAAAAATCTTCAAATACAACTTTTGAAATCTGAACTGCGACATCCTCATCAAAACCATACTTTTCTATGGCTCTGTTAATCATCCATTCTTCACTTACAGCATATAACAGATCGAGATAAATTTCATTAAAATTCTTCTCAGCTATATTCCTGTTCTTTTTCGATCTTGCTGTATCCTTCTTTCCATCTGCACTTTTTACATTTGTTGAATTGATTATTCTATAAAGTGTAGATAGCGATTTGATAGTTTTCCCATCATAATTGGTTATGAACCTTGTACCCTTGGGTAGGCCCAATATCGGTTGTAGCCACTTATTGCCATTATCAAACTTTACCTTATCTTTTTCTGCCATTTTCGAGTATATAGCTTTTCTGTCATCGGTAGATAATTCAATGGGTTTTGCAAATCTACCTTCCTCTTTGATTATCAGATTGTTAACAACACACCATAACCTATACTCCTGAAAAAGCGGATTAGATTTTCTTACTACATGTTTTTTATAAGTTATAGGGCATTTTCTTCTATGGTTTTTCTGTGATTTAAGATCTCTCTGAAAAAATATCGTTTCTTTGATTCTTTTAAGGTTGCCACCGGATAACCTGCCGTTATGAAACCTTTGTTGAGACTCCCAGATTATCTCTACTTCGTCTTCAAAATGCTTCCTTAGCGTGTATCTTGATCTTCTTTTCTCCGAAAATCCATCTTGGCCATCTTTACTAGCTAAATACTCACCGATTGTTCTGTATTTACCTGAACTTAAAGCATTTGTAATATCATTTATACCAGGCTTGGTTATTATTTTCTCACCATTTATATTTTCTTCTGCTCCTGTATGGATAGTATTGGTATCTTTTGCACCTCGGTCCTTAGCAGAACTTTTAAAGCCACGTCTGTTATTAATATGGTAAAGTGCTCTGGCCAGTTCTTCTAATTCTACTTTTTCGTCAAGCGCCTTTTTCCTTATTTCATAAGGGCAGTCTGGGGATGCGAAGATATTGCGATTTATATCTTTTGGCAAAAATCCGATTTCGATAAAATCTTTGAACAGTCTTTCGCGTCTTGCTGATTTCCTCATCAGCTGTCGTCTGATCTGGCGTTTTTCCCTTCTGTTTACAGCACGCGATGCCTCCTTGTCACCCAAGCCCAGCTTATCAACCCCTGCCGGGAAAATATTTACACCTGCTCGGATTATTTCTTTCGCTATAGGTTCTTTAGGGTTCTTAGTATCATCTTCACAGAGTACCACGGCCCAGCCAAGACTGTTTGCCCCGATATCGAATGACAGAATATACTTCCCGTCTAAATCTTTTTTAAACTGTTCAATAGATTTATTATACATAAAAGCTCCTCGGAAAACATCGTGTTAGAAAAATGTAGATAGATTTATCTCATTCTTGAAATCTGAAACTACTAAACTTATCATTTCAAAACAAACTTTGTGTAATATCGTTGTGTATGTTTGATAGTTTTCAATGAGAAAATCTATCTATTGTAAATATTTTGAAAATAATTTTGCTTATACGGATGATTTGTGTATATTGCAATCAGCAGATATGAATTACACTATAGTATGAGTCCTCACATTTGCAATAAGGTGATCCCATCAGGGTAAATCCGCAGTTAATTCTTTGTCCCAGTCCCATAAAGGCTGGGATTTTTTACTTTTATAGCCGTTCTTCCATTTTCCACTAAATATATGAACAGATATGAACAGATATGAACAGATTACCAATGTAAAAGAACATCCACCCCTCCATATATGAAATAATATGAAAAAATTACGCAAATAAAAACCAGAAGCACTTCCGTTTGCTACCACACTCCCTTTTCCGTAATTTAACGGATTATATACTACACAAAACGAGTCAATCACAAACTTTTGAGGGAGTGCATGCTGAAGTATATTGCACTGGCCATTATTGCCTTAGCGGCGGTAGCCCTATCGGCTCAGGCCACTAAAAAAACCTTCCCGTACGATTACCAGACGGGCAGCCTGGATAACGGGCTTAAATACTATATCATTCCTATGGAGTCAGGCGGGCTGGTTACCTACTATTCCGTTGTCCGCACAGGTTCTAGAGATGAGTGGGAGCCGGGCCGATCTGGTTTTGCCCATTTCTTCGAACACATGATGTTCCGCGGCACAAAAAAACGCCCTCAGGCAGTCTACGATTCCACAGTGATATCACTCGGGGCCGATGCCAACGCATACACGTCCGATGATATCACTGCTTACCACCTTAACTTCGCCGCAGAGGATCTTGAGACGGTTATTGACCTGGAAAGCGACCGCTTTCAAAACCTATCCTACAAAGAGAACGCTTTCAAAACAGAATCCGGCGCCGTTTACGGTGAGTACCGTAAGAATATGACTAATCCTTTCTTCGTGCTTTGGGAAAAGCTAAAAGAAACAGCTTTCACTGAGCACACATACAGCCACACAACTATCGGCTACGAAGAAGATATCGCGAACATGCCGAATATGTACGATTACTCACTATCATTCTATGATAGATATTACCGCCCAGAAAACGTAGTGATAGTTGTTGCGGGCGATGTCAAGCCGGCCAATGTTAAATCACTCCTAAGCGAATACTACGGCCAATGGGAACAAGGCTATACCGAACCTGAGATCAAACCTGAACCGCCACAGACCGAACCTAGAACAGCTACGGTAACATATCCCGGCAAAACGAACCCGTATCTAGCGGTGGCATACAAGAACAAAGCGTATGACGCTCAAGATGTGGATTACATAGCGGCACAACTACTAGGGGAGCTTGCCTTCGGATCAAACTCTGATCTGTACAAGAAGCTATATCTCGAAGAGCAGAAAGTGCAGTATCTCGGCCCGTCATTCTCCGATAACCGCGACCCCTTCCTGAATATAGTTTACGCTATCGTAAATGATGAAAGCGATCTGGATTATGTTAGAGATGAAATATATTCTACCATTGAGAAATACCAGACAGAAATGGTTGACCAGAATAAACTTGACGCTTTAAAAAGCCGCATGAAATACGGTTTCCTCATGGGATTGGATACACCATCGGCTGTAGCTGGTGGGCTTGCCCGCAAGGTAGCCATCACTGGCGGTATCGAAGACGTGGATATGGAATTCGAGACAATGGAAAAAGTTACCCCGGAAGATATAATGAACGCCGCAAAATCCATGACGGAAGACATAAGAACAACTGTCACTCTAAAGGGGGCAAAATAATATGAGAACAACTAAAAAAATGAATTGGATATACTTCGCTATTTATTTTGTCGTAGCTGCCGCGATATTCGCCGTAACTGGTTGCGATACTGAAGAAAAAACCGGAAGCGATATGCAAGACCGCTTCGTACTTCTGGATAACGCCAATGATCCCACTCTCGCCTATAATATCTGGTTCAAAGTAGGTTCGCAGGATGACCCGGCAGGCAAAGAAGGGCTTGCTTACGTTACAGCCCAGATGATAACAGACGCTGGCGCAGCAGGAAAAAGCCTGGCCGAGATAACCGAGGAGCTTTACCCGATTGCCGCCGGCTATGGTGCAAAAGTGGATAAGGAAATGACGGTTATACGCGGGCGTACACATACCGATAATACCGACCTTTACGAGAGAGTACTACTCGATGCGATAACAAGCCCTAATTTCGATGAGGCCGATCTTGAAAGGATCGTAAACAACACGGTTTCGGCGATAGAAAAAGACCTTCGCTACTCAAGTGATGAAGAGCTCGGCAAAGCCGTACTTTATGGAGAGATATTCGAAGATACACCCTATGCCCACTTAACTATGGGTACTGTATCTGGCCTTAAATCAATTACTATTCAGGATGTAAAGGATTTCTACAGCAAGTACTACAACGCCAATAACTACGTAGTAGGTATGGCTGGTAATATTGCTGGCAGAAACGAGACTTTTGCCGCAAAGCTAGATGAAAAACTGCCGCAGGGCGTAGAAAACATGGCTACCGACTTTACCCCAAAAATGCCAGAGGGTATGGAAGTAACGATCGTCGATAAAGACGCGGGCGCAACGGCTATAAGTATGGGTTTCCCGATCGATATCTCGCGCGCTAGCGATGACTTCGTAGCTCTCGATCTTTTCCGCTCATGGTTCGGTGAGCACCGTAACCAGTCAAGCCACCTGTATGGTGTGATACGTGAAGAGCGCGGTATAAATTATGGTAACTATGCATATATCGACGCTTTCCTGAACGGTGGCCGCCTATCTATGCCGAATCCCAACAATGCCCGTAGCAACCAGATATTCGAGATATGGATACGTCCTGTTCAGCCAGAGCACAGGCATTTCGCGCTTCGCGCCGCACTGCGTGAGCTGAAGAAAGTAATCGACAACGGCATGACTCAGGAAGATTTCGAAAAAACAAAACAGTTCCTGAATAAATATGCCTTAAACTACGCACCAGATGCAAGCACACGCCTTGGCTACCAGATTGACAGCAAATTCTACGGGGTTGATGATGATGGCGATTATATTACTTATTACAGAAATAAACTATCAGAGTTATCGCTAGAAGACGTTAATAACGCTATTAAAAAACATCTAAACTATGGTAATATGAAAATAATCGCCGTAACAAAAGATGCAGAAGAATATAAGGATATGCTGGTAAACAATACTGCAAGCCCAATTACTTATGACTCTGAAAAAGAACAGCGAGTGATGGACGAAGATGTTGAGATAAGCTCATTTGAGCTGGATATCAAACCCGAAAACGTAGAGATAGTCCCAGTGGACGAATTCTTTAAGTAACCGGCAATATAATATATACAGATACGAAGGCCGGGAGAAATCCTGGCCTTTTTTAGTAATGACAATAATTATCATTGTAGCGTCGGACCACTGGGCCGACCAATCATCGTAGAATCGGACCACCGGGCCGATCATACCCAATGACATACCGATAAAAACCGAGCCAGTGGCTCGGGACTACAGAATAATAAATTATCGGTGCGTGATTTCTATATTTGTAAATAAAGATAATATTATAGTATTATATTTCTACTGTAAAATGCACTACAAACAAAATAAAACTATACGATTAGAAGGATACGATTACTCTAAGCCAGGATATAATTTATTACTTTATGCACACACAACAGATTGCCACAGTTCGGTAAATGTATCAATGCAGAAATCACCCTGTCAGAGATTGGCATAATTGCTCGTGAACTTTGGATTTCGATAGACAGCCATTACGAACATATAGGACTGGATGAATTCGTAATCATGCCAAACCATTTACATGGTATACTCACAATCAATAACAGAGCTAATAAAGACTCAGTTATAAAAATAATTACATCCTATAAGGCTTTAGTATCACGTAAAATCAAAGAAAGCAATATAGATACAGCTTTTTCATGGCAAAGAGGCTTTTACGATCACATAATACGGAATCATAGTTCTATTGAAAATATAAGGAAATACATCATCGACAATCCAATGAAATGGCATTTGGATAAATATTATATCGATAACCATTAGTACATCTATAAAAAGCCGAGCCAGTGGCTCGGAACTACATCTTTTATTATAATCAATAAATGAATCGATATAAATCTCCTATATTTGCATAGCCCTATATAGAAATGCCTATAGACAAGATAAATGATAATAATTTTTTATTATCCAACTCCAAAACGCATAATCAAGATCCGATTAGGACTCCTTTTAGCGAGGCGTCATTCTTTGATCCAGATTGGAAGTTTACACCAGCAAAGAGATAACACAATGAATTCTAGAAAGGGAATAATAGTAGGAGTCATATTAGCACTTACTTCGCCAATTATTTTTATAATGACAGGTTACGATTATACGGTCTACGATCAGAGTGACTATGTGGTAGGTAGTTTAATAAAAGAACAGGACTATCTTGAAAAAACACGTGTTGGGATAATTAAAAACCAACTTGGCTTTATAGAGATAGGCGAAGACAAAAAGATATATGCCGACTTTAAACTTACAGAAAACAAACAGAACTTTCAGGGTTGGAAAGGCCTAGGAGGTGGACCCGTTGAGATAGGTGGTTACGTGCCTGTGGTTTGTATACCTCTCCCTTTTTATATACAGAAAGAAAGAAATACAGATACTATCACAATCACTCATAAAAATTATGAAATGAAGTTTAAGGTTATAAATATGGATATGGAAAACCCCAACGGAGACTAAAATCACAACAAACCAAACGAATAATGTGAAAATAACTGCATACTCAAAATTCTAACCGCCGATAGTATATTATTTAGCTACAAATTTCAGAAATGAGATTTCTTTCAGCTGTTTTACTTTAATTAATAACCTTATATGCCTTTAGATACCAATAACAATAAGATTATTATAGCGATAATGTCTCTCGCCATTACAATACAAGCAGTCCTCTCATTTGGCTATTGGGTGGGCGGCGATCAGTTGCACCTACTTGATCTCGGAACAAAACTGGTAGGGGAGGGAGAGCTGCTGGGCTATTCCAAACTGAAAACAGGTGGCGGCATGAACCTCGGTTCACTTATGCAGCTACTGGTTGCCGGGCCTTTATTCCTTTGGGAATCCTATCTCTCACCAATGATAGTGCCTTTGGTTTTCTCAGTCATCTCTTTTTTTGTTGCCAGGCCTGTGATTCAAGATGCCTACGGGAGTAAAGGCGTGTTTCTATTTGCTCTTTTCTTTTTTTTATCACCCACTAGAATATATAATAGCGCCTTTCTGTGGGAGCCAGCATATCTTTTCTTGTTTATGGCGCTACATTTCTATTCTTCCTATCAATTGATGAAAAACGGCAGCAGCTTTAAGCACTCCTTCATAGTTATCTTGTCGCTTATATGTATGCTGCAGATTCATAATTCCGCATTGATAATGATAATAGCATCCCTTTGGCTATTGTTGAGAAAGCAGATCAAATATGACGTAAAGGGTAGCTTGGCTGCTTTTCTTGTCGGCGGATTGTTCTTTCTGCCTTTATTATTTGATTTAAGTTCAATCCAAACCGCCGAGGTTGATGAATCAACCGGATATATAGGCAAAAGCCTTATCACAGTAGCACCTTTCTTAAAAAGTATATTCTACATGATTAAGCTATCGGGATTCGATACAGTAAGGGCTATCAAAGAATCTAATATTGATTCGGTTCTGCTTCGGGTGCCACTCCAGCTTTTATCTGTTATTACGGTTGTTATCGCTATCGTAGCTAATTGGTTATACTTCAAAAAGTATCGAAAAAGTTCAATCGAGTCTGTGTCAGCTCCTAAAACTTTACTCTTTAGTTATTGGAAAGCCGTTTTTCTAGGGCTTATTATCTCTGGGGCATTATCGCCTATCACCCTTCAGGAATGGATGGTAGTGATAGTGATGATTGCATCCTCCCTACCAATGATCGATACTTTCAGCTCAGATAATATCCTGTCTCGAAAGTCAAAACTTATTTATATACTTTTCTCTATTGTTAGTATCTCATCACTATCGGCTGTCTATTTTGGGCAGGATAAATTTAATAGTAGCGGCAAAACTCCCGACTATAAAAGTGCAGAAATGCAGCAGAGAATATCTCCCCTCTTTTGATTGGCTTCCATTTTTATTTTATATAAAAACAAAAAAAAGCCCACACCATTTCTATTGGATGTGGGCTTTAGTATTAACTGAAATATGCTATTATGCAATCTCTTCATTTACGTCATGTATGGCGAGCTCGTTCAGTTTAAAGTCTGCTGCTTTTTCTTCGTTTAGTGTTTTTTCTAGTGCATCGGCCAGCTCGTGCAGGTTAAGTCGGCGTGCATAAGATACCGCGGTACCATAAGCCGCTATCTCATAATGTTCTATTCGCTGTGCCGCACCGATAAGTGCCGCATCTTTTACATCCGATGACGCCCGTTCTCTCATCCGGTGTTCGCCCTCATTGATAAGCCCTTCCATAGCCAGGCATTTCTCATCCTTAGCGATACCGAACTCGTCCATAAATTTTGATAATCTTTCTTTCTGTTCTTTCGTTTCCTCTAAGTGATCTTTGAAAAGGGTTTGTAGTTTGGAATCCGAAGCTTCGCTCTTCATTTTCGGTAGAGCGTCACAAAGTTGTGATTCCGCACTGTAAATATCTTTAAGTTCGTGTTTTAGTAAATCTTCCAGATCTTTCATCTTGTCCATTTTATTTCCTTTTTTCGTTAGTGTAAAATTAGTTACATGGATATAGACGGAAGGGAAAATATAATATTAGAAATGAACGAAACTAATACTTCCGCTACATGCCCGAGATGTAAATCAGCTGCCAATCTTTCTGATCCGAAAGATTACGAATATTCCCTAAGCTCGGCATTCCATTGGCCTATGATCAGATACCATAGGCTCTGCCATGATTGTCTTTCCCAAATCGATAGGTCTGCACAAAATATCACTGATAACAATCTTGAAACACCAATAAAACCAACAGACCTTTCAGAAGACCTGCACTTTTATATAGAAAGCGGACTTTATGTCTTCACAACTGAATATCATATCCTAAGGGGCAGTTGCTGTGGCAGCAGATGCAGATACTGCCCTTACGGTGACTGGTCGGCCGAGTAAACAGCTTGCTTTGTTTTATTGAGTGCAGTTCTTAAAAGTCAATGACTATGGTAAATATACTCAAAAGGGTAAGATCAAATACAGCAGTAATAATTAAAATACAATATATTAAAATATAGTTACGTTTACCCCTTTATCAATAAGTAATTATATAAAGGGAATTTACAATGGCTGGAACATCAGATAGTAAAAGAGATAAAATAGCAAGATTCGGCATAGGCATGAAAGGGGTAGTATATTGTATAGTAGGCATACTCGCCTTAATGACAGCCTTCGGATATGGTGGTAAAAAAACGGGGTCAACAGGTGTGATTGACTATATCGCCAGCATGAGCTTCGGTAATGTACTTCTGTTTATAGTAGCGGTAGGGCTTTTCGCTTATTCGGCATGGCGCCTATACCAGACTTTCGCCGATGAAAAAAACAAAGGCAAAGACAAAACAGGACTTGTATGGCGGTTCGCTTTTTTCCTCAGCGGCATATTCTATGGATACGTGGCATACCAAGCGATGACTGTAATATTTCAAAATGAGCAGGCTACCAGCGGCAACTCCCAAGAGCAGGCAGCTCAATTAGTACTTACTCAGCCCTGGGGACAAGTATTACTTGTTCTTGTAGCGGGAATAATACTTTTCAAAGCTGGATATCAGATTTATAAGTCCTACTCAGGTAAATACAAAAAAGAACTTGATGAGACTAAACTAAGCAACAAAGAAAGAAACGCACTTGTTACAGCTGGTAAAATAGGATTTCTTGCTCGTGGTATCGTAATTGGCGTAGTAGCCTATTTCTTTTTCAAAGCTGCGTTTTTCAGTAGCGCACAACAAGCAGGCGGTACAAAGGAAGCATTCCAGTTCCTTCACTCCTCACTTGGGAGTATTGGTTTCGGAATTATAGCTGCGGGTTTAGTAGCTTATGGTATATATATGCTGCTTAAAGCCAAATACAGAGAAATAAGTATAAGCTGAATCTCTTATGTAGATGAAATGTAGAATCGAATAACAAGGGGTAGAAACCCCTTGTTGGTTTTTCCCGCCTGATATCCTAATTCCGAAACCGAGCCTTGGCTTAATTAATAATCCCGACTACTTAGCATTGACTTGTATTGAGTGAGACTACTTATAATCTTGAATTATAAAAATATAAACACGGAAATATGCAGGAAGCTTGCCCAAAGTTCCTAAAGGACCCAGATAACAAGCCAAATATTAAGATTTGAGATTAATTACTTTAGTTTATGCAAAAAACTCGCTCGTCAATGAATCGTATCATCGCCGCTAAGTGAAGTTCTGATATTTTTATCATAAGGTTCAGGGCTCTGCATAAGTATTTCGGAAACCATGCTGGCCACATGCGCTTCGCTTATGCTGAACTTGCCAGCCATTATTACACGCTCGATAATCTTTTCTATATCTTTATTTGTAAGAAGGCCTATGGCATTGAGATTTATCAGCTTACCCCAGGCATCAGGTGAAAACAAGCCGAGTTCGCCTTCATGAAGTATGCGAAAAGAGTTACTCCCGCCAAGAGAATTATCAATATATTCTTTTTCAGTAGATATGTCAACCCGGTCGGCAAGCCACGAAAAAGCCGTGGATATTTCGCTTTGCGTATAACCCAGTTCTTTCAGCTCTTCCACATCGATATTCACGGATGAATCGTTTCTGTCCATCTGTGATATCATTCGCGAGAGTATTTCAAGTATTCTTTCAAACATGTTTGGAAGACAGTTACGCCTTTCGGCGATTGAATAAAGTTAAGTATCTGTCCTCTTCCTGAGTCATTAGTTCCTTTTCGGCTGATGTTTTATCATCCATGCCCAACAAATGCAGGCATCCGTGCACTACAAGCCTCATTATCTCATTCTCGAAACTGACATTGAATTCTGTGGCTTGTACCGCCGCGGTTTCCGCACCTACATACACTTCGCCTTCAAGCTCTGTGCCAGTATTCTCCAATGTAAAAGTAATAGCGTCTGTAGGGTAATCATGCCCCAGATATTCCATATTCATTTCATGGATATCCTTATCTGATAAAAATACGATATTGAGATGTACCACATCAGGTCTTTCATCTCTATCGTTCAGCATATCAGATAAAACAAGAATAGCTAACTCTTCAATACCCGTTATCGGCAGTGTGCCGATAGGACTTGAATTAAAAACCTCAACAATTATATCAAGGTCTTTTATCATTGGTCCTTAGGGGGTGTGGGGTGGGTTAAGCTCTGATTGATCGAGAGCCCGATTAGTAAAAATGAATTATTCAGCAACTACACTATCGGTTAGTGATAACTGCATCGCAGCCAGTAGTACCGCCGGATCAAGCTCGCTGAACTCTGTATCGATGATACTGCGGTTGATATTGGTGAACATCGAACAAGTAGCTGAGCCGCCAACAGTCATGGAAGTTAGCTTGTCATCCTGAGTTTTAAGAAAAATTACCTCATCCGGTTCTATAGTCATATATGTGTCTGGAGAATGTAGCTCAAAATAACCGTGAGTGGTCTGTACAGAGATAAGGGGAGCCTTGGTGCCGTCGCCTACCTCTGCCGATGTATAGATAGAGAGAACAACCTTCTGGTTCGTTTTCTCGTTCTTTATGTTCCATTCATATCCGCCCTCAAATTCACTCGGCTGGGATCCTAATTTATCGCTTAATTCCTCAGCTTGCTCTTTTCCGAATATCATTTCCATTCTTTTCTCCTGGGTTGGCAGGTTTGGCCCCGCCACTGATTTACTTTTTGTCCGGCTGCTACAATCCGGACGAATAAACTCTTTTTTGCATACAGTCAATACGATAATAATCAAGATGATACTTGAAAAATAAGCTATGAGAATCAAACTATCGATAACCAAGCCGTATACAAGTATGAATTTACGACTGCGATAGCGAATTGGTTACTGTTACCTTGCTGTTTTCTTGATTGATTTGCTTTTCCTGTTTTCATGTTCATCGCCTTCGGCGTTTGCCTTATTATAAGTTTTACCCATTAATACCGCCCCGATAATGATGAAAGGGATACTCAGCCACTGCCCAATATGCAGATCAAACCCGGATTCAGCAGATACCTGTATCTCTTTTGTGTACTCGATAAAGAATCTGAAAATAAAGACCACTACCATGAACAGACCTAAGAAAAAGCCGTTAGCATGTTTTTTCACCTCTATATTTTTCCTGACAAGCGTGAACATCACGATAAAGAATAACAGATAAAAAATTGCCTCATAAAGCTGTGATGGATGTCTCGGGAGCAGATCACCGGCTAACGGGAATATTATAGCCCAGGAAACGTCGGTCGTCTTCCCGATAATCTCACTGTTGAAGAAGTTGCCTATCCTGATGAACATACTGGATAGCGCGGCGACAACAGCGATCCTGTCGGCCAGCCAGAGATATCTGTATTTATATTTCCGAACGAATAAATACATCGCTATCAGTAGCCCGATTGCGCCTCCGTGGCTGGCCAGCCCCCCTTTCCATACCTCAAAGATACCCAGAAGCGACATCGGTTCGCCATTCACCCAGCTATAGAAAATAACATGGCCGAGCCTTGCGCCGATTATCGTACCAAGCATCATAAAGATAGCAAGAGAGTCCATGTGCTCAAGCGGCTTATCCTCCCTTTTGAAAAACCACTGCATTATATAATAGGCCGCAACAAATGATAAGGCGAACAGCAGACTGTACCACCGCAATTGGAAAAAACCGAAGTCGGCTATTATGGGGGATACATCCCAGACGAAAAATGAGGTTTCTTGCATTGTCAGATTTTCGGTGTTATTACTTTAAGCTTTTATACTGGTGTATTTAGCGGATAATAGTTTTAAGTCAAAAGATCATCAGGCAGATCAGCTATCAGGCTCGCCATTGCCTTAGTGGCTGTTTCCACTGGCTTAGGTGCTGGCATCTGCATAGGGTGTAGCGAGTTGAAAGTATGGCCTGCTTTGGGGATAGATAGTAAAGCCGGGTTCCCGCTTTCCGCGGCGGCATCATAAAGCCACTGCCCCTCTTCAAGGCGTGTCGTTACATCCGCCTCTCCGTGGATTATAAGCAGATTCCCATCGTATTCACCAGCTCTCTTTTTTAGGTCGATCCTATCGGCGTTACGTTCTTTGTCTTCTAAATAAGAATAATTCTGATAAATTCTCTGACCGCCCGGCCTTACCTGGAACTCGATCCTACCCTTTTCCTTCCATAGCTCTTTCTGTCTAGCCGTGTTTCTGTTCAGCGTACCAACCGAGCCCCAAAGCACCAGATTCTTTATATCTTTTCTTTCAGCCGCCGTCACAAGTGATATCGCAGCCCCAAGGGAATGGCCTGAGAGACAAAATTCCACCTCTCCTGCAATCTTTTCATACCAGTCTGTGGTTTTTATATGTTCCACTAGCCCGTGAAGCTCATCCAGCATTATCGATACTGTATTGGCTGCGAAAACCTCAGCATCGTATAGCATCTCTTTTCTATCGATTATACCGTTCATAGAGAAGTCTATTGCTACAGATATGATTCCTCTGGCAGCATGCTCCTGGCAAACGTATGGTATAAAACCCCAGTCGGAAAACCCCTTGAATCCATGGGAATATATCATTATCTGCTTTTTTCCTGACTTTCCGAGCCTTTTAGGGGCGCTTGGCATATATAGCTGATACTTGAGTTCTCTGTCGCTGTTAGCAGATGGGGAAGGGATACTGTGTCTTGTCTTGGTTGTAGTCATTATTATAATTCTACCTGAACTGACATCTCTTCTCCGTTCCTTTCTATCGTCATATCAATCGGTACGCCAGCTCTCAGGTTTTCGGCCGTTAGCCTGCTTACGATATCCCTTATATTATATCTCAGTGCGGTTGTCGAATTAACGTTCTTGCCGTTTACCTTTGTGATGACATCGCCCGGCCTTAGCCCTGCCTGCCATGCCCTGCTCTGCCTTACAATATCAAGTAGCTCTACGCCCTCTTCCCTTACTTTAAACGATGTGTAAATGCCAGTCGGCCTGTTGTGAAGTGTTGTCTCTCCGAACACGTAATCATCCTGAGATGCTGCTTCGGCATGCATAAAGTCGATTTCTGCAAGTGCCAGACCTGATGAAAGTGCATATACAAAGTCGCCGATCTTATCTATACCCTCAAAATTCAGATTCTCAACATCATCTGCAGGTGAATGAAAGTGCGGATGCAGTCCTGTAAAAATATGCATTGCGGGGATATCGTTTCTATAAAAATGCATGTGGTCGCTAGGTCCGTGCGGAAGGTTTACATTCTTCGTTTCGATATTAGCCTGTGCCGCTGCTTGGTTTACAAGAACATCAAGCCCTCTTGCAGATCCCGTACCGAATACTGTAAGCTCATCCTTAAGCATCCCTACCATATCCAGATTGATCATAGCAACTACGCTTTCCAGTTTCACGGTCGGGTTTTCCGTAAAATAGTGAGAACCCAAAAGACCCATCTCCTCTGATGAAAACGCTATGAAAAGAACACTTTTCTGAAGTGGGCTCTTACTTATCTTACTTGCCAGATCAAGCAGTAAGGCCGTGCCTGAAGCGTTGTCGTCAGCACCGTTATGTATATGACCGTATGAGTTTTTGCTCGTTGTATTCAAAGCATATCTGCCGAGATGGTCATAATGCGCACCGATAACTATAAACCTGTCAGGATCCTCTATCCCTTCAACTATTCCAACGATATTAGCAGTCTCAACAATCTTCGGTTTAAGCTCTACGGCTAATTTTGCCGATCTGTCTTCCAGTGCCATAGATGCTGGGTTCTTTGTTTCAAGTATCTGGTTTTCAAGTGTGATAAGGGAATGTGAGTTCGGGAAAAACTTCTCTATTTTTTTCCGCTGAGCAAAAACAACTGGGATATCAGGCCTCCCGATTACGTCCATATACCCCATCTTCGGTAGTACATTGGCCGAATCCCCGTTCATACCGATAAGAATGACACCCGCGGCACCTTGGTTCTGTGCGTTTTCGATTTTATAAAATGGATCTGACATTCCCTGATAGTTCTGAGTGGAGACCTCACCTTCAGGTGTACCAGACAAGATTATTGCTATTTTATCTTTTATGTCTATTTCTTGATAATCATCATATCCGGCAGCTGGGTTACTGATACCAAAACCTGCGAATACAAGCTGACCTTGCGCGTCCCCGTCGCCGCTATAATAAAAGGGCGTATAATCGCTTCCTACTTCAAGCTTCCTTGTTACAGGTTTTAACCTCTCCTTAGGTATGCCGCGTCTCGGCACTATCATCGATAGGGCAAGCATATTGTTCTCACCTAATTCAAGATTCTCTACCACATTAAAAGTCTGGCGGTGGCCGTTCTCTGTTTCAGTCAGCCCCAGATCCATAAACCGCTCTTCGATATAGGTAGCGGCTTTTTCTATACCCTCTGTGCCAGGGCGGCGGCCGTCATATTCGTCAGAAGCCAGTATCTCTACATCCACACGTATCTGGTCGGCATCCGATAAAGCCAGTTGCGGAGTAAAGGCTGTAAAGGTTATGGCCGCAGCGATCCATAATTTTATACTTGATATCGTAATCATAATTTAATACTATTTTTTCTACATCTATTCTAGGCTAGTCTAAGCAAGGTTTTGCCAATATTGTCGCTTGCAAGATAATCATTTTAATCCTATACGGATAAATCGATATTTATGATAACTTAAAGTGGATATTAGCTTTTTGCCTTACCGTGTATTATATATTTTCATTTTAACACTTATTGTTAAAAACCCCTATCGTTTTTATATTATGAATTAGGCTATTACTTAACTGGCTAACTTAAACAAGCTATAATGAACAACTCTTTTAGACTCGCATTAATCATGCTACTGACTTCGGCTTCCTTGCTTGCCAGCACATGGCAGGCTGAACTCGATGACGATCTGCTGGCTGTTACCACCGTGGATAACGAAGTTGATATACTTTTCTGGTCAACAGGCGATCAGATCGGCGGTAAATCGATCTCCACCGGCAAAGATCTATGGACCGCTGAAATAGATGATTATGAGTTCAGCGGCCCTAACTCATACTCAGGTGATACATACATATTCATCGATGATGACTACCTGAAAGGCTATGATATGGCGGATGGAAAAATGAGGTGGTCAGTAGAGCTACAGAATATAGATGCTGACGATTTTGAGGTGGGCTTTTTTGCTGCCCCAGATAGATATATAATAATATTCGACGGCACCCACTTCGCCGTGGATACATACTCCGGAAACGTTCTCTGGAGCAAGAATTACGAACTGCGCGATTTTATGGAGGGAGAAAGAGTATATAAAACCATCACTTACCCAAACCAATCACACTATACTATCCTAGTGAATCGAGGTGACGGCATCAATACCATAGATATAGAATCCGGTAGCATAAAGGCTTCTCACGCCGATATGATCCCCCAGCAGGAAGCGATAAACAGGTTCGGTACATATTTTTCGCCAATTGCATTTACAGGCCTCACAGCTTATTTTGGAGAAGATAAGACGATTATCGTTGATGATAAGTCAGGCATAATCGTGAACTACCTAAAGGGGAGCCCGCCAGAATCATTTAGCCCATTGACCGTACAAGCAGACAGCACGGCACTGCTCGTAACCGATGAGAAAGTAGTTTGGTTCGATAAAGACGGCCAGATGACAGATATTGACATGGGATACGAAGATTTCAGAATAGTAAAAAGAATTATCACCGACGAAGAAGAGTTTCTCGCTGTATCTTTTAGTGGCGGTATCATGCTGGTAGATACCAAAACAGGAAAAAGAAAGTGGCAATCAAAAGGCGAAGAGCTGGAAGACGGTTATATCCATGACTTCATAGGTATATCAGGCGATAATATGATTACCGCACACAGTGATAACAGTCTTTGGTCGGGTACTTGGGTAAGGCTTTTCGCCTACGATATGAAATCCGGTAACCTCGCATGGCGATCCCCGGAACTGCTGGCCGCACGCTCAAATATCAATATCATAAACCGCTGGCTAGGCGACGCGTATAACCCTTATAGCCCCAACTCTTGGTACAATCCCGGCTTTAAATACTCATCCGGTATTAACAGCAAAGGGGATATATGGCTGGCCAGTAGCTGGGCTGCCCAACCGAAAATGGCAGATGGTATGAAAGGTACAGGTGGGAACGGCTTTGTAACTGTATCATCGATTGACGGTAGCGTTCTTACATCTGATTTTGCTGTAATGAACGAGGAAGAAAATTTTACCGACGCGCCATATATGCATCTACCCCTCAAATCTGGCAAGAATGTATATATGGCAGGTACATCCCATTTTGCAGGGTATGATTCAGAAACGGGTAAAAGACTTTTCCTAGAAAAATACGCCGACAGCGATAACGATGAGTTCGTACCTTACGAATTCTACATTTCGGGGGAGAATATGCTGATCAGGTCAGGTGGTGCCCAATACTATACGTATCTGAACGAGCCGGTTGTAGCTTCGTGGTTCACAAGCCCTTCAGCTAATTCAAGCAGAATATGGTCATCAGAGCCAAACGCATTGATCGGTATCTCCCTTACAGATGGTAAAAGAAAATGGATCAGAGAATTAGAGGAATACCCTGAAAGCCTGGCCGACGATTATAAGATTTACAATTGGATCACCCCAGACGGTGAAAGTATCATGGTCCCTGATAAGGAGAATATCTCCTATCTGAATCTGGCTACCGGAAAAGAAGTCTCCGCCATAGATATAAGTTCCCTCGAAATTGAAGACACTGAGGACTCTTATGCGGTTCAGACTTTCGCCATATCAAAAGAACGCAAAGAAAGCACAAGGTATTACGGCTATGATTATGATCTAATCGTTACCAGAGAATACACCTATTTTTTCGATGATGATATATCGCTTATGGAGCGCGCACTCGCCAGAGCAGATGCAACTCTTATTTACGAGCAGTTCGGAAACGTTTGGGGCGGTACGGCTACAAAAGTACTAGGTATAGAGAAAACCCCTTTCGGTTTGTTGGTAAGCGGCACCGCAGGCCGCGCAATGATCGACGAAACCTCTAAATCGGTGAAATGGAAAAACCAGTGGGATTTCGATGAAGACGATTTCGGTTATGCCCCAGCCTTTTTAAGCGGTGCCGTATTCTATGAGCTGGACGGCCAGGCCAAAGCTTTGGACCTCGAATCAGGCAAAACTCTTTTCAGCACCGAAGTTGATAGCGATTCCCAATATCTCGCATCAGATGACAACAACTACCTGATAATATATGCCGAAGACGGGATCATAGTCGAAAAACTAAAATAAATAGCAGATTTTACAAAAAAAGCCAGAGTAACTAAACTCTGGCTTTACATCGAATTAATGATCGCATCAATCATCGCATGATAATAATATGATAATCTCTTAAATATCTTAGACAATTACCTCAACGTCTTCTTTGTCCCTTTCAAGCGATTTGATGACGGTATTTTGAAGGGCGTCGATTATACTTCGTTTCAGATAGCTTCTCTGGTGCACGATTCCGATAACCCGCTTAGGCTTGTCACCTTCAAACGGCTTGATATTATTAGAGCGCCCGTTCTGGAACTGCTTAGCCGCCATATTAGGGATAAGGGTCATACCGTAGCCACTCTCAACAAGATTGGTAAGCGTTTCAAGTGAGCCCGCTTCGAATACTATGTTATGGTTCTTTTGCTCAATCTCATCAACTGCTTTGCATACCTGTAATACCTGGTCGCGGAAACAGTGCCCTTCTTTGAGCAGCAGTAAGTCTTTGGCAGATAAATCTTCTGGTGTAATCGTTTCTCTTTCATACAATCTATGCTCACTGGATACAAGCCCAACAAAATCCTCTTCGTATAGCGGTATCTCTTTCAGGTTTTCTTCATCAAGTGGCAATGCGAGAATACCCGCGTCTATTATATCCCTGTTCAGATAATCGATTATAGTATTGGTATGCAGCTCGTCAATAGTAATCTTAAGATCGGGATAACCGCTCAAAAAAGAATTTAAAAACTTAGGAAGAAGTAGCGGAGCAACAGTCGGTATAATACCTAATTTGAATTGGCCGGTGATATTATTGGCTTCATCACTGATCATCTCAGTAACTTTAGTTGATTCACGGAGTATATTCCTAGCTTGCTGTATAATTCTCTCGCCTATTTCAGTCACCCTTACAGGTGAGCGGGAACGGTCGAAAATCATAACTCCGAGAGTATCTTCTAATTTCTGAATCTGCATACTCATAGTCGGCTGGGTAACGTTGCATTGCTGCGCGGCCGAAGCGAATGTCTTAGAGTCAGCAACCGCAGTGATATACTTTAGCTGTGTTAAAGTCATTTGTATTCATCCTTTATTGTATACACCGTCAGGACTATCTATCGCGATATATATTTTATCTATATGTGAGAAAAATCGAGTATTTTAGCAATTAAGTAATGTTTGCAACCAAGTAAACCGGATTAGATCTTTACTAACCCGAACCAGTAATTAAGTTATCGTGGTTCAAGAAAATGAATACACGTTAATATTTATCGAAAGTTACTCTCAATATGATTTCTTAAATTTGTGATTGATTATATGATACAAACGATGAAAACCAAATGAATCTAATATTCTTAGGCCCTCCGGGAGCAGGTAAAGGCACTCAAGCGCAAAGACTTACCCGTGAATACGGGGTAGTGCAGATATCAACCGGGGACATTCTCAGGCAGCACAAAAAGGAAGGCACCGAGCTGGGCTTAAAGGCTAAAGAATATATTGACAGGGGTGATCTTGTTCCAGATGATCTTATTATAGATATGCTTGCCAATGAAATGGATGTAAATGATTTGTCAGGCGGATACCTTCTCGATGGTTTTCCCAGAACAGTTCCCCAGGCCGAGGCTTTTGATAATATGCTCTTGGAGAGAAACGAAAAGATTGACGCGGTTCTTGTACTTGAAGTACCTAATGAAGATCTTATCCAGAGGCTTTCTGGCAGAAGAGTATGTCTAAAATGCGGCCGCCCTTTCCATGTGGAATACAATCCGGCTGATAAAAATCCTGACTGCCCTGAAGGCGGGGAACATGAGATAATACAGAGAAAAGATGACTCCGAGGATTCAGTACGCAACAGGCTCGTAGTATATCAAAAACAGACCTCTCCTTTGATCGAATATTATGAGAAGGGCGGCAAAAGCCATAAGATCGACGGTACTGGCTCAATGAATGACGTGTTCTCAAAGATTAAAGATGTTCTTAAGAATATCTGAAAAATGCGTTCACTTGGTAGTTTAAATCTCTTAAAAAATGAAAAAAGGGTGTTTTTAACCCATATCCGACTAACTTAGTCGTATTTTATTCGTATATTTGAAAAGTGATAAAAGCAAAGTGCTATCTCGCTGTTCAAACTGGCTTAGGCCTGAAAGGTTATGTGTGATTTATGCCAAAGAGCGAAAAGCTCATGTGTCCGTACTGCGATAGTAATAATACTATAAAGAACGGAAAGACATCCGCTGGCAGTCCTCGATATAAATGCAAGGACTGTGCTAAATCTTGGTCGGAAAACACTGACACATCACCAAAACCATCACTCGCGGAACTTTCATCGCTGTATCTGAACGGGGCCTCTACCCGTGACCTCGTTCCGGTTTACAAATCATCACCGTTACGTATCAACCAAAAGATCAGGGGATTTCTTGATAACTGCCCAGACTGGGAAGACTACGTCGATGAGAAAGTAGAAGTAAGGCATTCCCGCATAGTTTACCTTATCGGAAAAAGATTCAATTGCTATAATAAAGAAACGTCCTGTAGCACCATGTACGTAGCAATGGCCTATGATGCATATTCATCAATGGTGCTTGGATACGAGATATGCAATTGCGGTTGCGATGACGTATGGGATAAACTTATCACGAGAATGAGCGAGCGCGGCATCGAAGCAGATAACTTTATGACTAGTCAGCCGCACGTCATCACCGATGTGGTAAATAAACATTATCCGAAAGCCAAAATACTATCCAACATACTAAGAACACTAAGGCACGAAGAGCTTTCTTGTTGCCTGAAGAATGTTCCTATCAAGTACAAGTTTATCAACGATGCGGATAACCTATACCAAAATTTCAGAAACCGCACACTTAAAGACTACATTAAAGAATATTCCAACACTACTCTTCGCGGATTTCTTTCTTCTCACCATAATGCCTTTGTTACCGCAGTACATAAAAAATGCCGTGATAAGTCGAACTTCAGGATTGAAGATCTGCATAAAACATTTTCCCGAAGGTTTGAGAGGTTCCATACTCTCAAAAACGACCCCAAGCCGCTTGTTAACGGTTGGATAGCACTCCACATGACTGCTTCTACCAATACAGATTTCAGTAGGCTTAGCTACTACATGCAGAAGCCCGTTCTCGTTGATCTGGAAAGCTTCAGCAACAATGAGGACCCAAAGACTGTTATAGCCGAAGAGCCAAATGCCGCAGTTGATGAGTTCCTTTTGGAATCCAGTACCCGCATACTTCAGCTCCCACTCACCGAGACAAGATGCGAACTTAAAGTTGAGCTTTGTGCTGATGCCAATCAAACAGATAATATCCGTAAACTGAAAATACAGATATAGACTTTTAATAAGTTTTCGGACTTATATAGTCATTATTAATCTTGGTGTTATCTTCATTACATCCAGCTCCTGCTAGATATAAATCAAGTGTATTAATCATAGCCTTATTATATTTACCGAAAATATATTCCTGTATCAAGATATATTATCTGAATGGATAAAGAAAACAAATCACCCGAAGACTCTGAAAATAAGCCCGTAAGCCACGAGCAGGAGCCTCTCGTGTCGGGTATAGTCCCTACAGACATTAATAAAAGTAGCGACGATGAAGCCAAGCGCAAAAAAGAACTCCTGAAAAATACCGTGGCTTCAAAACCAAGTAAGGATTTCGGTGAACACAGAAAGAAAAGCGATGCCGATAAGTCCAACGGGCAAACTGATAAGATAGAAGACAAATCTTATAAGACTCCGAATGAGTTTGAAGAAGATTTTCAGGAATACTATGTAGGTGACTCCGGTAGGGCATTCATAGACACTAAAGACTTAGATGACGCCACCAAGACGAAAGCATCGTTTACCGCTATTTTACGATTTTTGGGCGTATATGCCAGAAAGTTGATAAGCTTAGATGATGACAAAGCCAATGAGCAGCAGACTATTGACCAGATAAAAAGGAACGTGGTGTTCCGCGGTACGAATATCTGGATTCTGATATTCGCAATCCTCGTAGCCTCTGTTGGCCTTAATATGAACTCCGCTGCCGTAGTCATCGGTGCCATGCTTATATCTCCCCTTATGGGCCCGATAATGGGTCTAGGACTTGGGGTTGGTATCAATGATCTAGAGCTTATAAAAAAATCAGCCAAGAACCTTTTGGTCATGGCTTTTATCTCGATTCTCGCCTCGGCTGCATATTTCCTCATAACACCTATAAGCGACGCCCATAGCGAGTTGCTCGCACGTACCACACCTACTATCTTCGATGTTCTTATCGCCTTTTTCGGTGGTATGGCAGGTATTGTTGCAGGCTCCAGATCAGAAAAAAGCAATGCTATACCCGGTGTAGCAATAGCTACGGCCCTAATGCCCCCACTATGTACCGCTGGCTACGGTATAGCCAACGGAAACTGGGAATATTTTTCGGGTGCGCTCTACCTTTTCTTCATAAATAGTGTCTTTATTGCTATCTCTACTTTCGTGATAGTACGCTATCTTCGTTATCCACGAAAGAAATTCGCCGATGACGCGATAGAGAAAAAAGTGAAGATGTACGTGGTTATCATTGCATTGGCTACTCTTGTACCCAGTATCTACTTCGCTTATAATGTAGTTATGAAATCTTTCTTCGTCCGTAACGCAAGCGAATTTGTCAGAAACGAAATGAATTTCGAAAACACATATATAATCGATACAGAATATTTTGCGGAAACAGATTCAACCGCTATTCAGGTTACTCTATATGGAGAACCGATAACGGAAAAGGAAATCAGATCGGTAAAGAAAAAAATGCCAGCTTATGACCTGCCGGAAAACTGCGAGCTTTTCATCAGGCAGAGCGTAAACGACAACGGCTTGACGGCCGATGACGTAAACAGAATCAATTCCCAGATTAGGGAGGATTTGATGCGTGATCTTTTCCGAAACAACGAAGAGCAGTTAGCCGATAGGGAAGCCACCATATCCAAACTGCAGGATGAGCTACTCCAGCTGCGGCAGCCGATGCTCCTATCAGAAGATCTGCTAGAGGAGATTAACGTAAATTACACAAATCTCGAACGCTTCAGTGTAAGCAAAGCTACCATATACAACTCCCCGGAAGGCGATCAGGCAAGTGACTCCACCTTCAAATTGATGGATACTATACTCATTGCCTACGCTAGATTCGATGGCCGCCCACCACGAAAACGAGAAAGACAGAAACTCGAAGAATGGCTTCGCGTCCGTACAAAAGACAGTACACTAAAACTGATCGTCGAATAACTTGCCTTTATTTCCCTCCGGCTAAACAACATGGACCAGAAACAATATATACCACTTGAGATAGGTTTAAGCAAAAACCTCGGTGATACGGTAGAAGAAAAATATACCGTTACGGGGATGACTTGTGCATCATGTGTATCAGCCGTGGAGTCCGCCGTAAGGGAGCTGCCCGGGGTGGCTAAAGCCGATGTAAATCTTGCGACCTCCTCTATACTTCTCGGTAGGACAAGCGGAACCACCCCAGAACAGATTCAGGACGCAGTCAAGAATGCCGGTTTCGGGTTGATCATCGAAAATGGTAATGCTGATGGTGGTGATGCTGAAAATAAGAGTTCAGTATCTAAAGATCAATACTACAATAGCATAAAGCGAGAAACCATCTTCTCCGCTATATTTACGATACCTGTATTCATTATAGGAATGTTCTATATGGACTGGCACGATGGTAGATGGATTTCCATGATACTCTCTGCTATCGTCCTTTTCTGGTTTGGCAGGAGATATTTTGTAAAAGCAACAAAACAGCTGTTGCGATTAAGGGCTGGTATGGATCTGCTTGTAGCCATAAGTACTTCTGTTGCTTATTTTTATAGCGTTCTGGCAACCCTTTTCCCTTCATGGTGGCTTGATAACGGTTTATTGCCACATGTATATTATGAGGCTGCAACAGTAATAATAACAGTCATTTCACTGGGCAAACTCCTGGAGGAGAAAACCAAAGCCAGAGCTTCATCAGCTATTGAGAAACTAAAAAAGCTCACTCCGGATACCGCCGTAAAAATCCAGGACGGAGATCATATAGAAGTAAGCGTGTCCGATATTGAAATAAACGACAGTTTGCTTTTGCGTACCGGAGACAGCGTAGCAGTTGATGGTACAGTCATATCAGGGCAGGGGCTTTTCGATGAATCATCGGTTACCGGTGAGCCCCTGCCCGCGCAGAAAATAGAAGGTGATAAAGTTGTCTCAGGTACAATTATAACAGAGGGTTCGGTTGTCTATACTGCTGAAAAAGTAGGTAGCGATACCACTATAGCCCAAGTAATAAAACTGGTTGAAGCCGCACAAGGCAGCAAGGCCCCTATTCAGCGGATCGCCGACAAAATAGCAGCGGTATTCGTACCGATTGTTCTTGTATTAGCTTTGATCACTTTTACTGTATGGATATTTTCTGGGGCCGAACAGGCATTACCAAAGGCCATAACCGCAGCTGTATCGGTTCTTGTTATCGCCTGCCCATGTGCTTTGGGTTTGGCGGTACCAACTGCTATAATGGTGGGCGTTGGGCGTGGTTCTGAAAACGGCATCCTTATAAAAGATGCCAATGCACTTGAAATGGCCGCCTCGATAGATACCGTCGTTTTTGACAAAACAGGCACTCTCACAGAAGGCAAACCATCTGTATCAAAAATTTATTTCTCTCCAAATCTATCAGAGCAAAAAAAGCAACAAATCCTGAAATCGCTATACTCTTTAGAGCTTACCTCATCTCATCCGTTAGCCTCATCTGTCATACAGTATATCCAAAAAGAATATCCTGAGATCACTGATAAACCCTATAAAGTTGAAAATCTCAAAACCTTTCCCGGTATGGGGTTAACTGGCCAAGTCGCAGGAATGTCAGTATTCGCTTCTAATAAAGCATTTCTTAAAAAATTCGAGATAGAATCTTTTGATAAATCAGAATCAGATCATGATAATACTGCTGGATCGGAAATTCACTTCGGTGAAGGTGATAAAGCATTAGGATTCATCATTTTCTCAGATAAGATCAAATCCGAATCTACAAAAGCTGTTCGAGAACTGCAAAAATCAGGTATCGGGGTTTCTTTGCTATCAGGTGATAGGGTTGGAGCCGTAAAGGAAACAGCAGAAAAACTAGGCATTACAGAGTATAAAGCGGACGCATTACCTTCCGATAAATCAGAATATATCGGTAAGCTGAAAAAAGCTAATCAAAAAGTAGCTATGGTTGGCGACGGCATCAACGATTCCGCAGCTTTAGCAACTGCCGATCTGGGTATCGCTATGGGCAAGGGGGCTGCTATAGCTATGGACTCCGCACATATCGTACTGATGAACGATAACCCGAAATCAATAGCAAAAGCCTTTGCTATAGCCAAACTAACTATGCGTGGTACAAGGCAAAACCTTTTCTGGGCATTCATATATAATATCATCGGCATACCTATAGCGGCCGGTATCCTCTATCCCATCAACGGCTATCTGCTGGATCCTATGCTGGCCGGGCTGGCTATGGCGCTTAGTTCAGTATCGGTGGTCAGCAGCAGTCTTAGCCTAAGATATAGAAAAATATAATATTTTGCTGTTACAATAGTTTGTGTATCTTGTTAGGTTAGAATACATATTTTCAAAAAATCGGTTTCCTATGAAGTTGAAATATCTACTACTTGGTCTTTTGTTGGCCATTTTAAGCACCACATCAAACGCAAACGACGAATACTTCGGGCTGGCGAACGTAACTGCTGACTCTTATATTATCGAAGCTGGTACTAACGGCAGGGTCTTTATAGGCGGCTGGGGCACTGGCTTTGCTTATTCCACAGATAACGGCCAGAATTTTTCCGAGCCAACCACGGGCACTGCAGGCCTTTTCATAAATGATATCTCAGTTGATGGAACTGAGATACTGGTAACCTCTACTGACGAGTGGATTTCCAGATCAGAAAACAACGGCGATACCTTCACGAGTATTAAAGGCGATCTGGCCGATTCCATTATCCCCAGCTGTGCCGTGCGCAATGATACACGCATTATCATCGGGACCAAAGGTTATGGCTTTTTCTATTCTGATGACGACGGAACTACATGGACTGCCTCAACCAGCGGGATAAACTATTGGGATATCTCAGACATCGAGAGAACTTCTGGAGATACGCTCGTGGCAGGCACTTACGGCGGTGGCCTGTACCGCTCCGACGATAACGGTATCAGCTGGGTAAGGGCTAACAACATAACAAACGCTCCCCCAAGCGATTATGTCAGTGATCTATATCGCTACCAAAACGGTAGCACTGTAGATATTTATGCCGCTGTCAACGAAAATGGGTTCTACCGCTCCTCTGATAACGGTTTGGTTTGGAACCAGCTTGATACAACTGGTATCAATATGGAAAAGATAAATTCAACAGGTATGGCTGTGATGGAAGTTAACGGGCTTCCACTGCCTTTGGCTGCTTTTAGGGATGAAAGCGTAAAATATTACGATCCTCTTGTTAACCGCTGGCTACAGGTAACTGATCTCGGTGAAGGAATATTCGATATCACAGTTGATGAAAACGGAGGCGTTTTCGCGATTGGTGCTAAAAGCGGTATCTTTTACTCAGATGACAACGCTGAATTCTGGTTCCCGAGAAACAGGCAGGCATTCCGCAAGAACGCCAAAATACTTCCTATGGACGACGGTGAGTTCTACTTCTTCGACAGAGATGAAGACAGGCTTTTCTTGTTCTCGGATTTTGGACAGTCCACTACCGAACTTACCAGCCCGACAACAAGACTAATAGATATAAAACTCCACAAAAACAAAATATACGGTTTTGCCACAGATACGATTTTCGTATACGAGAACAACACTTGGGAAACGGTATTTGATCATACTCAATTACTGGGCGATGGCGACAGTGTAAAAACTATGACCGACTTTGTGATCACTCCAAATGACAGAATCGTCGCAATGTATAACACTATTTTCGGAGACCCTGCAGCCGATCCTGTTGACTCCAGACAGTATATCTTGGATTATAATCTGATTACCGACCAGATGGACAATGACCAGTATCTATTTGATACAGCACTTATCCAATCTATAGAAGGCTATAGATTCGTCGCCAATAACGCCTCCGACGTGATGCTGGCGATACTCCCAGTCGGCAACCTTTACCGGGTGAACGGAACCGATACATGGACTCAGAATACCAATACCGAATTCGATGCGGTTAGAGAAATTGGGTTCCAGGTAAATGACGGTGATTTTGCTTTCGGCAGATTTTTCCTTTCTACAACACATGGCCTTTTCTATAGCTCAGATAGGGGGGTAACATGGGCTCGGGACGACTTCGATTTCCCTCCTTATGTACGCAATGTAAATGAGGTTCTGCCTAACGTGCTTCAGTTTACAGCTCTATCGGCAAACACATGGATAGCAGGGATGAATAGCCAGTATGGTCTGTTCTATACTGCCGATCAAGGTAACAGATGGGATCCACGAAATGAGTCAATAGTGCTCGGTGATACCAAACAACTGAAATCATCTGATGATAATGATATCTATTATTTTAATAATTTCCTTTACATCAGGCCCGCCCCTACAAGCCTAACTACGCCGGCCGCCATTTCTCCGGCCGACCAGCTGTATGGTGTTTCATTGGATTCTATCTCACTTGAATGGTCGAATACGAGTTCTCCCCTCTATGAGCTTGAAATATCGCGAGATGAGGCTTTTACAGGATTTGTAGATAGATATGTTCTTGCACCCACAACCATAGATGTCGATCTATTTGTTCCCGAACATAATGCGACTTATTATTGGAAAGTAAGGTCAAAGTTCTTCGGTACTTATTCTTTCAGCAATACTTACACTTTTACTACTAAATTGGCGGTGCCAGAACTGGAAGCCCCTGCCGATTCCGCAACTGGTATAAAAAACGGTGATTTCGCTCTTTGGAGTGAAGTAGATGGTGCTGATATGTACACCATTGAAGTGTCCGACGATATGGACTTCACCAATATCATATTCACTCAGGACAGTATCGAATCGCTTACAGAAGCAGTCAGCTTGCTCGACATCAACACAACTTACTATTGGAGAGTGAAAGCTGAAAATAATCTGGGCAACTTCTCTGACTGGTCCGAGGTATTCACTTTCAATTCGATTCTTGGCCCTCCGGCACTAGTATCACCCGCAGATGAAGCTGCTAAAGTATCGATCATACCACGTTTCATTTGGGCCGATGCTATAAATGCTGACAGTTACGTTATGCAGATATCGACTTCCGATATATTCGCCGTGCCTGATACTGAGGAAGTAAGAGATATAGACACGACTTTCGCTCAGATAGACCCTCTGGAATATCAGACAACTTACTATTGGCGTGTCGCTTCAGTTGATTCAAACGACAACCAATCAGATTTTTCGGCTGCTTGGAGCTTTACCACAGGTTTACCCGCGGTACAGCTTGTATCACCGGCTGATGATTTGCTGAATACCGAATTCGATCTCGAGTTCGTATGGCAGTCTCTCGACCTGGCAGATAATTATGATTTTGAGCTTTCTCTAAATCCTGATATGTCCGATCCTGTCGCGACTGAAATGGGCACAACCGATCTGACATACATGTTTACTGGTTTACAGGACTATACCGAATATTACTGGAGGGTTCGCGGCAATACCGTAGATGAAGAAGGTACTTGGTCGCAGACATATTCTTTCCGTACTAAAATGCTTGCTCTCGAGCTTCTGAGCCCTGCCGACGAAGCATTGCTCGACGATACCAAAACTCTGCTTGAATGGTCATCACCAAGGGGCGCTACCCAATATGATCTCCTTGTTTCCACAGATGCGCAATTAAGTGATACACTGATTTCGAGAGTGGCATTCGAAGGGAATGATTTTGATCTTCTCGGCCTGGATAGAGATCAGGATTATTACTGGCAGGTAAGAGGCTACAATGAGGACAGAACCTCATCAACCGGCTTCTCCTCTGTTAGTAAGTTTACTGTTATCCCCAATGGAAGTGTTTTTGTTCAGGATAATACTCTGAAAGTCGGGCCAAACCCGACTAGCGATGTTCTGAACATCATAATGGAAAAAAATACCTACAATACCCTTTCGGTTATCGACGGAACCGGAAAAACTGTCATCCAGATGGAAATCAATACCTCTGCTATAGAATTAGAGGTAGGATCACTGACTACAGGTAATTACTTCTTGGTTCTGGCAGGTGATAACACTTCTACATTCAGGTCGATAACTATCGAATAACAAAAATATTTATCGCCCCCCGTAACATTCTACAAAAAGCTCTGTTTTAATTGAACAGGGCTTTTTTTATACAATAATTTGGCTTACCATACTTTTTTTAATATATTATAGTAAATACCTAATTGCGAAACAACTTTCACTTCAATTTGTATTCTTGAAAACTTTCCGTTATATCACACTTGGCTTAATAGCATTCACCATAGGTGCATGTCAGGAGGCAGATATTGTAAATCCTGAATTATCCAATTCTGATAACAACAATAACTCTAATGTTGCGAAAGTAGAGATATGGGATACTGATATCACCACAGGTAAAAGATCGGTTTTGCTGGAAGAAACTTTATATGACCGCTCTGGTCGTATTCTGAAAAATCTTGTTTATGATAACGTTTCAGGAGACATAAACAAAGAGGCTCTATTTACATACGATAACGGACAGTTTATAGAAGTACAAAAAGTAATGTCACCGGAGGGGAATCTCCAAGAAATCAAAAACGAATACTCCTATAACGAGAACGGCAAGGTTGAATCTATTCGTTCTTTTGAGCTTTCAGGGGAACTAATACGGTCAGAGGATTTCGTTTACGATGAAAAAGGTAATGTTACCAATACTACCCTTATTGAGAACAATGAAGTCCAGTCAATAGACTTTACATACGAATATAATCCACAAGGCCAGATAGAACAGAAAATGCTCGTTCAGAACAATCGGGTTATCAGGCGAGACAGTCTATATAGGGATTCCCAAAACTCACTTCTGAAGATTTATTCTTTCAATATGGACGAAAAATCTTACTACCACAGTATTATCTATAAGTATAACAACCGAGGCGATATCACAGTTGAGATAGGTAGTGGCCCCAGCAATGAAATCAAATATCGCAGGCTGTACTATTATCTATATCATAGGTAAAATAGGGTGTGTTAATACAACAGTATTATTTTATGGAACGAATACTGTGTAATTTTAATAAAAACCCTGTTTTTGTATAATAATTTACCTTTCGAAACGCCCTATCTCCTATGGTGGGATTAAAGGGTTTCGATAAAATGGAAAACGGTAAAAGCTCGGATTTCTATAAACGAATTTTTGATAATATAGAGTGTCCAGGTCTGGTAATAGATTATAAAGGCACGATTCTTACAAGCAACAGGGCAGCAGAGCACGAACTCTCTATAAGCGATGAAAGCATAGGCCAGAGTATTCTTAGTCAGCCTTTTCTGCCCGACGGCGAAAAAGGTAAGTTCGCTCACTCACTGGCCAAAGAAAGAGTGAATATCCATAGCGACAAGAATATCCATCAACTCAAAGGCAATTCAGGGACTGTTGAATATGATGTCAAAGTCAATAAAATAGAATCCGAAAAAGATCCTTTCATGGTACTTACATTCGATAAAGTGCCTGTCCTGCAAAAAATAAACTCACCTAGATCCAGGCAAATCAAAAGCAAGCATAATAAGGTTTCTTTGAATCCTGATAATGTCCGAAAAGTGCTTTCGCTATGTGATGACCATATTAAAAAAGTAGATGAGGATTTTTCTGTTGATCTGAAGAAATCAGGTATAGAAAATGACAGTCTTGATGAACTTCTTTTAGCGTTCAAGCATCATCTGAAATCTATGGAGATCACACTGAAAAAGATAAATCTCCTGAATTCAGTCACAAATGATGATCACACTTCACATAAGCAATATTACAGCATCAGGGTCATAATAGATGAGATAGTTGAGCAATTAGAGCCCTTTGCCACCAAACTCGGGCTCAAAATCAATAAAAGAATCGATACCGATTCTTTCGCCTACTTCGATAAAGAATCGATAACCCCGTTAATAGAAAACCTTATTTATATCAAGCTCAATGATTCAAGCAAAAAAGATATAGAAATAAAAGCCAAACAGGATAATTCTGATCAGATAATTTCCTTTACATGCTGCAAAAGCGATTTTCCATATTCTGAACCTGTTGATGATTTTTCTGAAGAATATATGTCTAAATTAATCCAGCAGGATAAAGGGCTCAACAAATCTGTATGGCATGTCATGGGAGATAGTTTAATAGATATCAATAATGGAAAATTATTATATTCGGATCTGGGAGATGATGAACAAATCGATATTCATCTGCCAATGTCTCCTATCGAAATACTAAAATAATACTCCCCATTAATGACATTACTTACAAATATCGGCTGCCTTGTAAGGATAACCGATAACGGCTCAAAGTATTTACATGCAGACCAAACAGATAATCTCAGTATACTTCACAACGCGAAACTTGTAATATCCGATAAAATAAAGTGGATAGGAGGTGGCGATGATTTAATCCCTACAGAATATTTAATAGATAAGACTATCGACTGTGCTGGGCGCACTGTTTTTCCTGCATTTATTGACCCCCACACCCATTACCCTTTTGCCGGTAACAGAGCTGGGGAATTTGCTATGCGGCTCGCCGGCGCCACTTATGAAGAGATAGCAGCAAACGGTGGCGGTATCCAGAACACCGTAAAAGCAACCGCTAAAGCAACACTGGAAGAACTTACAGGCAACGTCATCTCCCGTAGCAAAATCGCCAACAGTTTCGGTATTACCTGCGTCGAGATGAAATCAGGATATAGCCTCTCCAAAGAAGGAGAGCTACGCCAGCTAGAAGCCATAAAAGTAGCTGCCGATACCATAAAACTCAAAGCCGTACCCACATTGCTAGCGGCTCATGATTTCCCGAAAGAGCTAAAGAGTTCTCCCGATGGCCGAAGAAAATATATTGATTTAATAAAAAACGAGATAATACCCGAGGTAGCCGAACGCAAACTCGCCAAGTATAATGATGTATTTATCGATAACGGATATTACACAGTAGATGAAGGTATAGAAGTGCTACAGGCTGGATTAGATCACGGGCTCGCACCCCGTGCCCACTGCGATGAACTAGTTGATACAGGCTCATCCAAAGCTGTGGCTGATATTGGCGGCGTATCAGTAGATCACCTTATCCGAATAAACGACGAAGGTATAAAGGCGCTGAAAACTAACGGCACAGTAGCCTGCCTGCTCCCTGGCACCTCTTACTTCATCCGAAAACCCTATGCCCCAGCTCGCAAAATACTCGATAGCGGAGTGATAACCGCCCTCGCCACAGACTGCAACCCTGGCTCATCCTACACAGAAAACATTCAGCTCATCATGCAGCTCGCATGTATCAACGCAGGTATGACGGTAAACGAAGCCATAGCAGCGGTAACAATTAACGCGGCATACGCCCTCGGCCTAAGCGAAGAAAGAGGATCGATTGAAGTCGGCAAAACAGCTGATCTCGCAATAATGGACATAACCACACCCGAAGAACTCATCTACCACCACGGCATCAACCACACTTGGCAAACCTGGCACGTCGGCCAACTCATCTGGGAAAAATAACCCCTAACCGTAGCGGCGAGGCACGCCTCGCCGAACTCCGAGCAAAGGTCGAGGCATACCTCGCCGCTACAATTAACAAGAACATCTCTCCAAAAGCTGACTCCCTCTCGCCGAAATAATTCAAAGTACTGGGTGTGCGGGTAAAAAAAGATTTCCTTAATTAGGTTTTAAAGTAATATATATATATTACTTGTACAAAAAGATGCAGAAAAAGGAAGAATCGGATGCAATTGTCTAAAATCATAATGATAATTCTTGTATGCCCAATATTTTTAATGGGCGGCGGTAAAAGCGGTCCACCACCACAAAGATTATGTATACAGATGAGCAATGTCAATTGTCCTAATGCACTAGGATCAATATTATCATTAGAACATGAAGAATATAGCCCAGAAATATGGGTCTGCCCTGCTGGTGACTACCAACATGAGGATTATACAATAGTAAGTACCCATATACTTGGTAATAGACCATTACCAGGAAGTACAATTCCTAATATACATGATAATGCTTTTTTACCCCTACTTTCTCCTAAAAGGCGTAGAAAAAGGGGAACTGTATTTTCTTCTGCTACCTCTTTAAAGCCAGTAGTTAAAGTAATATCAGGCTACCGTAAAAACCCTTGGTGGAAAAGGGATTCTAAGCATACATATACCTACGCCGAGCTAATTCTCAAAAGATATAACAGATTGCCATATCCTGGGGAAGTAGAATCGATGACTGAGCTGACAGCTCGAGATCTTTTTAATGATATCCATAGTCCCACACGAGATGTAAGTGTATATGAAAATAGAGTTGGAATATACTGTTTTGATCATAATGATGGTAGGGAATTGGTTTTGAAAGGTATGATAGAATTTCCAAACGGTGAGAGGTGTAAACTTAAAAGAAAAAGTTACCCAGCTTCACAAACATTCAATACAAACCCTCGTAAAATCAAAATGTACGTTGAAAGACCTTGTTTTGCCTGCGGTGAAGATGACTGAGATAAAAAAGCCTAAATAATATTAAATAAGGAATGTGAATATGAAGAAAATAGCAGCTTATGTTCTGGCTATTGCTTTACTATCTTCCTGTAATGAAGAAGAAGCGACGGTAAATAATATTCAAGATAATGAACAGTATCAATCAATTCTGAGTTCGGTACCAACTCATTATGACTATGGTGATCTAGCCAATGAGTTAGATAATGGGAATCTTATAGGTATAATTGAATTGATTAGGACTGATAATGACTACATCCAAGTATATGGGGATCAGACAACTTACTTGATTGAGGAAATACGTTCTATAAATGCTGTAAATACTTATGCTTATGGTTCATTTTGGGATAGCCAAGTGAATCCTTTGTCATTAGGTTCAAATATAATGATAAATGCGAGACCGATAAATGAATATGAAATCGGTCAATACGATGGTGAAGAAGATTTTGATTTTGAATTCGGTAGCGGATATAATGTATTTAAAATTGACTCTTCAAACGTAATAAACGAATTTATTGACTCCTTACAATTTTCGTCACCTATAGTAATTAACGGCTTGTCTAACGGGACAGATACTATAGACATTTCTGATGGTATGAGCATTACATGGACTGGCAATCCTATTAATCAGTCTAACAGGATTATGATTGATTTCGATGCTTCATATTATCCTAACGATTATCAGGAAACTGATTCCAGCTTTATAGGCTTTGCACCTACCCTTTATGAAAATACAAATAGTTTTATTATTGGTGGTCCGTACCAAAACACATCGAATATATGGCCTGATTTTATGCTAGCAAACCTAACAAAAGACATATATTATGATATCATTATCACTGGATTCGAAAACCATTACCTTACAACTTCAACCGGTAAAGATATACTTGTGGTTATGGTAAGTGAGTCGAGAAGAACCGTTTTTGTAACAGAATAGACTGTGCCTAGAACAATGGTCGCATATTAAATCATCATCTGCGGCCATTTAATTAATCATAACGTCTTTATACACAACGCCATCATACGTGTAGTCCAGAGTGTCACACTGAGCCTGTCGAAGTGTAAGACACTCCCAATCTAACCGTAGCGGCGAGGCACGCCTCGCCGAACTCGGAGCAAACGTCGAGGCATACCTCGAATCTACAATTAACAAGAACATCTCTCCAAAAGCTGACTCCCTCTCGCCGAAATAATTCAAAGCAGTAGGTATGCGAGGGTAAAATAATATACCTACCCCTGCACCGGATAGCTAGCCCAGTTCAATTTCTCTTTGAGCAACGAAAAATACGACCCCGACTGAGGTTTGATAAGCTTTATATTCGCCTCTGATTTACGGATTACTATGGATTGACCATTTGCTATTGTGAGTTGCTCCTGCCCGTCCAGTACCAGGTGGGTGGAATGATCGTGAGAGTGGGGTACGAGGTTAAGCTCATTGTCATCCGAAACAACCAGCGGCCTCAGGTTCAGTGAGTGCGGGGATATCGGTGTTATACAGAATACCTGGCAGTTAGGTGCCAGTATCGGCCCACCGCAACTCAGGGAATACGCCGTAGAACCGGTAGGAGTCGTCACTATAAGGCCGTCAGCACGGTAATCCGCTATGTGGCTGTTATTGGCGTAAGCCTCTATTGTTATCATACGGGAGGTCAGCTTCCGCTCTATAACAATATCGTTTAGGGCGTAATACTTTTCGCCCTCCACTACCGCTACAAGCAAACTGCGGTCCACCACTCTGTAATTACCTTTTACAAGGCAATTCATGGCTTCTTCAAGTTCCTGCGCCCTGTATTCAGCTAAAAATCCCAGCCTGCCAACGTTTATACCCATAACGGGTACATCGGAAAAAAGCATCCTTTTAGATAACCTAAGGATTGTCCCATCACCCCCAAAGCTGACAACGGCATCCGCAATCTTGCCGAAATCCTTTTCTTCAACTGGTTCTATCCAGCCTTGTTCCGTATCGTTCAGAAGTGATATGAATCCCGGATCAGCGATAAGCCTCGCTCCCATCGAGTTTAGCATCTTCGCTGCTGATCTGGCATATTCTACCGCGTTCTGTTTATCTCTGTTCTCGTATATCGCAATTGTCTTCATTCTTCAAGATAAGGTATGATTCTCAATTAAGCTAAAAGATCCGATAGTTGCATCAGATATGGCTGAATGGCTTTTTTGTTCTGCCATGTTGCAGGGAGCGGTGTATAAGTGATCTCATGGTATATCCTGCCTACCATTATATCCTTTTTTCCCATGATTAGCGCGTCCACCGCTGCCATCCCAAGGTGGGAAGCAAGCACGCGGTCTTTGACAGTTGGGCTGCCGCCTCTCTGTATATGCCCCAGAACTGAAACCTTGGAGTCCATACCGTAATCCGATCTAAGTATTTCAGCCAGATGAGTGGCGCCACCGTAACTTCCACCTTCCCCGATAATGACTATCTGCCGGGTATTTTTACCCATCTCCTGTATCTTATTATACAGAGCATCTACGGGCGCGTCCTTTTCTGGTACTGCTATGTATTCCGCCCCCGTTGATATCCCAACATCCATGGCGATATGCCCAGCGTGCCTGCCCATCACTTCTATGATAAATACCCGCCCGTGAGAATCTGCTGTATCACGTATCCTATCGATAGCCTCAGTAGCGGTATTAATAGCCGTATCAAAGCCTATGGTATAATAAGTGCCGTAAAGATCATTGTCTATTGTGCCAGGCGTACCCACTATATTTATATTCTGCTCCAGATGCAGTAAGTGTGCCCCTGAAAAAGTACCGTCGCCGCCACAGGCAACTACGCCGTCTATACCAGCTTCGCGAAGATTATTAGCGGCTTTAGCCCTGCCCTCTTCCGATCTGAATTCTTCCGAACGGGATGTCTTGAGTACTGTACCGCCTTGGGATACGATATTCACGGTATCGCGGCGGGTCATATTAATGAAATTTCCTTCAATCATACCCTGATAACCGCCAACTATGCCGATACATTCCATTCCGCGTTCTATTGCCGTTCTCACTACCGCCCTGATATGAGCGTTCATGCCAGGCGCGTCGCCACCACTGGTAAATACAGCTATTCTTTTCATTGCTTTATTTGATGTAGGAAAATGATAATGATTTGATTCGTTTCAACTTCTCAAAGTTAGTATATTATCTTATACTGAAAACTCAAATCAGAGTAAATATAAATGTCGAGGAAAAACGAGACCAGCCACAATCCAAATAGCTTTAAACTTTTATCAGTTATTGCAGCGATTCTATCAATCGGCTTGATTTTCTATCATTGGCTAAAACTCGGAACACCGATTACGGGCATAGATGATTTTAGAATATATCTAGTCTATTTCAGAAATATAGCTGAAGGTTTCGGGCCGGCCTATAATAAGGGTGGGGAATATGTGGAAGGCTATTCCTCTCCACTATATACTCTAATTGGTGCGGCGGTATATAAATTATTGGGAGAAGGGACTTCAACTTTCTTCCTCTTCTTCAACACTGCGATTCATATCGGTCTGTCAATATATTCCTTTCATTGGCTCAGATCATGGAGCTGGGATAGGTTCTGGGCTCTGATTGCCGCTACGGGAATCCTCATAGCCCATACATCCATATATTGGAATATGTTCAGCCTGCTTGAGACTTCTTTATGGACAGCTACCTTTACAATCATATTTTATAAGCTATTTGATTTAGCCAAAGGAAAAAGCACAAGTAGTTTAGTTCCGATGATTTTGGTAGCGATTTCACCCTATATCAGGCCTGAAGCCTATCTTTTTGTGCCGGTATTACTTTTATCCGCATATTTTTATACTGAAACAGCCACAACTCGAAAAATGCTGATCAGATTGATAATACTGTTTGTTGCTTCACTGCTTGTGCTACTCACTGCCCGCTATGAGATTTTTGGATATATATTGCCGAATACCTACTACGCAAAGCAGATCGATCCCATCCGGAAAATAGGTGAAGGAATCTATTATATAGCTCGTACACTATACCACACCCCTATATTGATTCTACCACCTATCCTTGCTTTATTATCTAAAAAAATAATAGGCTTGAATAAAAAAGAATACCTTTTTTCTATCTTTCTGATACTGGCATTTTTGCTAATGCCATTTCTCGGAGGTGTTGATCATTTTATAGGTGGTAGGTTCTATGTACCGCTTTCGCCCCTATTATCTCTTTTTATCATCTTTTATGCTAAAATATATTTTGATAATAAAAGATATGATTTAGGTGTTAAGAAACAACTGGCAGTATTGGTAATAATAATATTCGCTTTTCCTGCCCTAAACTACATAGCATTAATACGTGTTAAAATATTAGATCGTAATGAGTTTATGATAGTAGAAAAACTATCATCCAATGCTAAGCAAGTAGAGCTAACTTTTCCCGATCAGCCCTCGGCAGGTATAATCGCAGCAGGCGAATTTGGATACCAGTATGGAGGTGCAGTGCTTGATCTGGTGGGGCTCAATCACGTATCCATGGCACATAGCACATACCCTAGAACTGATGCGCCGCTTGGCCATGTTGCCTTCTCGCCAGATGTACTGCTATCGGTTAAACCTGACATTCTATTGCCATCCCAAACCAGCTTATCCTTTTCAGATAACATTATAGGGAGTAGGATATGGGCTACCTTTGAATCAAGCGTAATGAAGTATTGCGACACTCTGCCGGAATTCAAACATGTATATATACCACTTTCAATTTTCAGGAAAAATCATACGTTTGGTATTATATCTTATTTATCAAGAGAATATCTAAATAAATTAGATACATCAAAATACCTTATAATAAATCATTGAGCTTATTTGATAAGAAAAATAACGCTCATACTCTGCTTTATTTTCATTTTCCGATAATTATCCAGCGGTGATACATATTCACTGGATTCATCCTTCATTTCCATCGCCATCATTCTATTGGCCATATATGGGTGATTATTCGGCATACTTCCAGATTCTGATATACTCATTACCTTGCCAAGCTCGCCGCCGAGCGCTTTAACCATTTTATCCGCTTTATATTTTGCAGCTTCCAGAGCCTCGAGCTTCACTTCAAGCCTTGCATCCTCAAGATTGTCCAGTTCCATGCGGCCGATATTTACCATATCGATACCTCGCATATCCATCATAGCCAGAATCTCGTTCATCTTCGAGAACTCCTCAATTTTAAGCTCTAGAGATTTCTTTATAAGAAAATCCTTCCCTTGCTGGCGGTAATTATTGCCTGCGGACTGTACTGTAATATCCTCATCTTTAAAACCAAGCTTATCAAGAGCAGCGATAATATTGGGCTCCACTTTACCTATCGGCACTTTCGTCCGAAAATCCTTCCACTCAGTACCTTCTTCGAATTCCTCCTCCCAATACTCTCCATATCCGATTGTTACGAATAATCTATCAGGATCAAAAGTCTTCTCAGCCGAACCTGTAACACTGATAGTCCTCGGCGGCGTATTATCCGCTGCAACCAAGGTAAATAAAGATGCCAAAAAAAACGAGATAAATACTATTGTTCTATTACGCATATCAAACCTTTCTTAATTAACTGTTGTATATCCCCCTATACGCTTTAATAGCAAACCATGTTTGATACCCCCTGCCCTAAATAAAATCCTCTATGCAAAAATCAATTTATTTTGTAGCCCCGACCGACCCGGTCGGGTAAAAACTTACTCATTTTCATGAGTGTCACACTGAGCCTGTCGAAGTGTTAGACACTCACCGCCCGCACTTTGTGCCTGCATCCCCCCCTAACCGTAGCGGCCAGGCATGCCTCGCCGAAAATATTATTATGAATGATTTAGATTATTGAATTTATATATTTTAACTATCCATAATGAAATCCATATAAACAGTATGAAGTGGTTTATTATCAACCTCAATTGTTCGTGCGTCAGAAGCACCAATATTATGCTTATTGATATTTTTACAACATGAAACGAATTCGATGTAATCTCTATAATTATTAATACTTTTTACTTCGTCATACTTGTCAGTTTTGAACACTATCACTAGAAAAACATATTCATCGAAATATTTGCCATCTTTATCTTTTGCTTCCAATGTACCTACGGTCGAATATAATAGCTGATACTTAAGTTCAAAATGAGATGGCTTAACTTCCTTAAAATGCTTTTGTAGAAGATTCTCGATTCTATTTCCAGCATTTGTTTTCGTATTTGATAGTTCCTTACATTTAGCTTTTAAATAATTCTGCAGAATGCTAATATTAAATTCTTCGTCTACTTTAGCTTCTAGACCAACATATATAGTTTTATCTTCATCTACTAATCGACAATGCAGACCTAAATCATGCTCCCTACCATGTCCGTATTTATCAAATCTTACTTCTTGTTCTGGGTAACCAGTCTCGAGGATAACCTTGCTCCCGAATAATTTACTCAGCAAATCAGCAATCTTTTGTTCACCATTATCATTGAATATATAAGAAGCTAATGAGTGGGCACTTCTACCAGGTTTCCAGTGCCTTTCTTTTTTCCCAGAACCGAAAAGAGCACTTTCCCATTCTTGAATATTATTTATTTGGTTTCCATAAGGGTCTATATATTTCATTTGATATAACTATTTGTAAAACAATTTAATAATAACAAATATACTAAAGCATTTGTTGTTTAGATACATTTTACTGGATTGATATCAAGAATATAGTTTTTAGTAGTATAATATGATTGTTAATCCCATAACCCCCACTTTGTGCCTGCATAGCCCCCCCTAATCGTAGCGGCGTTATACATAACCCCCTACCTCGTTCAGCCCAACTGTAACCCTTTCATCTTACCTATTATCCGGAGTGTCATACTGAGCCTGTCGAAGTGTTAGACACTCACCACCCCGCCCCTTAGACCTCCAACCCCCCCTAACCGTAGCGGCTCGGCACCCCTCCCCGAACTCCAAGCCAACGTCGAGGCCTCCCTCTAAGCTACACTTAAACAACAATTGCTATTAGATTATTATTCAATATCACAACATTCCTGTTATTCCGTAATAAAACTATAAAAGGAGACAGCGATGAACTATTTGTCGGAAAGGATTACTACAGACCCAGATATTCTATCAGGAAAGCCTGTTGTAAGGGGCTTGCGGATATCTGTGCAGATGATATTAGAACAACTGGCTGCCGGGGACAGCAAGGAAGATTTACTTGAAGCCTTCCCGTTCTTGGAAGGAGAAGATATTCAGGCGTGTTTAGAATTTGCCGCAAAACTATCGTCAAATAGTATTCAAATATTGAAGACAGCATAATGAGATTTCTTATTGATGCTAATCTTCCTCACATGATTTCCTTTTGGAAAGGAGAACAATATACTTATGTTTCTAAATTAGATCCATCTATGACCGATACAAAGGTTTGGTCTTTAGCAAAAAGTAATCAAATGACCATTGTTAATAAAGACTCTGATTTTGTAGATAGAATAATGAATTCTGAACCTCCACCTAAAGTTATACATATAAAACTGGGAAATATAAGAAATCAAGATTTCCACAGCTATATGAAATCAAATTGGACTACTATTGTAGAACTTATCGAAAATCATAAGTTAGTTATCGCCAATAGAGATGAAATTGTATCGATATAATCCTATCGTTAATTTCTATGCATCCCCCCTAAAAAGCCCCCAGCACCCCCATAGGGGTGCAGCTAACAACTGCCACCATCATGGCCACTAGAATTCATTAGCCCGAAGCATACCTCGCCGAACCTAACAATTAAGCGTTCAGCCCAACATCAACACCGGTTAACTTACTCAATATCATGAGTGTCATACTGAGCCTGTCGAAGTGTAAGTCAATCAACGCACATCACCTTTCGACCCCCCGCTCCCCTCCCTCTAACTGCCAAAATGTCACTCCCAATTCAATTGGCACTTTATTTCATAATACCCTCCATGTGTAAGGCGGGTAGGTAGCTCCAATATAACTACTATCAGGCCGCAACAAAGAAATTGCGATTACGTCTTATACGGCGTGTTAGCACTCACCACTTAAGAGTGCTAACACAGACTCGGAAACTAACTTTTATTATTCAAAATCTTATCAGATCGGAGGTCTTACAAAAATGGCAGTAAAACCATTACAAGACAGAATCCTGGTTCAGCCAGCCACACCAGAAGAAACAACAGCGGGCGGCATTATTATTCCTGATACAGCTAAAGAAAAGCCACAAGAGGGCGTAGTTGTAGCGGCAGGCCCAGGTAAAGTATCAGATAGCGGAACAGCTATCCCGCTTTCAGTAAAAGAAGGCGACAAAGTACTTTACGGAAAATACGGTGGCACAGAGATAACAGTAGATGGCAAAGACATGCTGATCATGCGTGAATCAGACATCTATGCGGTAATCTCATAACCTTCAAGTTTCCTCCCCTTATGGGGGAGGGCTAGGGTGGGGCTTCACCCTCAGTCTCGAAGACTCAACAGCTCCCTCAAAGGAGCACAATGTTCCTCATGTCACCCTAAGCTTGTCGAAGGGTAAGACATGAAGACTGTCATTCAGAGTAAATGCCATGTTAAGTGCATCACTCAGAATTGCAAAAACAAAAATATCCGTGCATATATATGAAGAAATATGAACAGATATGAACAAAACACAGAAATTTAAATCAATTAAAATTCAGGAGATTGAATAGAGATGGCAAAAATCATCACGTTCGATACCGAAGCCCGAGCGGCTCTAAAAAAAGGCGTTGACCAATTGGCCAACGCAGTAAAAGTTACTCTAGGCCCAAAAGGCCGTAACGTTATCATCGATAAAAAATTCGGTGCGCCAACAGTTACTAAAGACGGTGTAACCGTTGCCAAAGAAATCGAATTGGAAGACCCAATCGAAAACCTTGGCGCTAACATGGTACGCGAAGTATCATCAAAAACGTCAGATGTTGCCGGCGACGGTACTACAACAGCAACTGTACTTGCACAGGCAATCTACCGTGAAGGCCTAAAAAACGTTACCGCAGGCGCTAATCCTATGGATCTTAAGCGTGGTATCGATTTGGCAGTTACCAAAATCACTGAAGGCTTAAAATCTATTTCTCGCGAAGTGGAAGGCCACAAAGAGATTGCACAAGTTGGCTCTATCTCTGCCAATAATGACAACACTATCGGCGATCTAATTGCTGAAGCTATGGACAAAGTCGGTAAAGACGGCGTTATCACTGTAGAAGAAAACAAAGGTACCGATACTGCACTCGAAACAGTTGAAGGTATGCAGTTCGATCGCGGTTACCTGTCTCCTTACTTCGTAACTGATACCGATTCTATGGAAGCTTCTCTGGAAGATCCGTACATCCTTATCTACGATAAGAAAATCTCAGCTATAAAAGATATTCTTCCTATCCTTGAAAAAGTATCTCAGGCTGGCCGTCCTCTTCTTCTTATCGCGGAAGATATCGAAGGCGAAGCGCTTGCAACACTTGTGGTAAACAAACTACGTGGTACTCTTCGTATCGCCGCTGTTAAAGCCCCTGGCTTTGGCGATAGAAGAAAAGCAATGCTTGAAGATATCGCAGTTCTTACTGGCGGTACAGTTATTTCAGAAGAAAAAGGTTACAAACTAGAGTCAGCTACTCTTAGCTACTTAGGTACTGCTAAGCGTGTTGTTATCGATAAAGATAACACTACCGTAGTAGATGGTGCTGGCGAATCTGATAATATCAAGCAGCGCGTTAGCGAGATCAAAACTCAGATGGACAAATCAACATCAGATTATGACAAAGAGAAACTACAGGAAAGATTAGCTAAGCTTTCAGGTGGTGTTGCCGTTATCAAAATCGGTGCAGCTACTGAAGTTGAGATGAAAGAGAAAAAAGCTCGCGTAGAAGACGCTCTACACGCAACTCGCGCAGCAGTGGAAGAAGGTATCGTACCAGGTGGTGGTGTTGCTTACCTTCGCGCTCTACAAGGGCTTGAAGGACTGGAAGGGGCCAACACCGACCAGACTACAGGTATCCAGATCATTCGCCGCTCTGTGGAAGAGCCGCTTCGCCAGATAGTGAAAAACTGTGGCGGTGAGCCTTCAGTTGTAGCTAACGAGGTAAAAGCGAACAAAGGCGCTTACGGATATAACGCTCGCGAAGATAAGTTCGAGGATCTATTTGAGGCCGGCGTTATCGACCCAACAAAAGTATCACGCGTTGCACTGGAAAACGCGGCATCAGTATCAGGCCTTCTACTTACAACTGAAGCAACGATAGTTGACAAACCTGAAGAAGAAAAAGGCGGCGGCCACGGTATGCCAGGTGGTATGCCAGGCGGCGGCATGGACATGTATTAATCCCTTCGGTGGATTTGTCCCTTCGGAGGGACCGATGAGCACATTTAATTCTTATTAAATGTAAAGCGAATCGAGGGAGGTTTACACAAGGCACGGCTCTTTTATAGAGGCGTGCTTTCTTTATTAAACTACCCCGTCGTACCTCTTTCATGTAACTCTGAGCCTGTCGAAATATAGACATGCAGCGCGTCATTCAGAGGGAGTGAAACGACCGAAGAATCCAGAGCTTATAAGAGTTAGTATTATTTTAGTAACGTAAAATAGGTCAAACATTTCAGTGGCAAAAGAACGGAATGGACAAGTTGTTTTTAGATACTAGCACAGTTATCAATACAATTAAGACATTGAGATTTATACAGGAATGTGAACCAATAGAAAGTATTTTGTCATTTAAATAAAAATTAAAAAAAAGTTTTGGAAAGAAATATCTGGTAGTGTATATTACATTTAGTTATCTAAACAAGTGATGTAAGTTGCATCATAATAAATTTTAACCATATAGGTATAATCATGAGAAACATCAAAGTTCTCTCTCTCTCTCTCTGTTAGTTATGGCACTATTTTTGTCATCATGCGATGAGGAGAATAATTCATTATTAACTCCTAGTCTTACTAAAACTACTAGCTTGCCAACAACCCTTTTAGATAGTATAAAGGATATAGGGATGTATCATAACAAGATTTCCTTATATCTCCTAAATGAATACTCTTATTTAGCTGAAAATATTTGTAATAATAACTCTTCTGATTACATTAATTCAGGTGAAATGTTTAATTATACGTATAATACATATAATTATATATCTGATTCTACATGGATGGATACTTCACTTTTGGATACGACATTAGTATACAATAATTATGAATCATTAGAAGATGTAGGCATTACTAATGGTCTATCTAATAATGCCGTATATTACTTAAGAAAATTAGATAGTCTTATAGAACAATACTATATTGATGATAACATTAATTTATTCGTATCTAGTTGTAATATGATACTACTTAATTCTGTTTCTCTATCAGATGATATGGAAAAAGTAGTAGTTGGTGCCGCGGCTTCGACATTAATGAATTCTGCACAACTATGGCGAGGAAACACTGCTAATGATTTATACACAACAATAGTTAATCCGACAAATTATAATGGAGTACAAACACCAACTGCTGCACTGACTAGAGAAGAAAGAAATGATAGACTTATTGAAGCTGATGGTATAGGTGCTGCGGCAGGGGCTATAAGAGGTGGTTTAACTGCAGCCCCAGGTGGGCCAGGGGGGATAGTTGTTGGTGCAATTGTAGGTGCAACATTTAAGGGTGCTGCTTTTACACTTGAAGAACTTATTGAGATTAGAACGGGTGCTGAGTTACCATGGTGGGCTAAAGTCGTAATGGCAGCCGTATAACACGATAATTTAACTGCTTATTGGGTTGTAAAATACAGTATCTCTTGTGATAGGGGATACTGTATAGTTTTATAATAAATATAAGGATTGCAAAATGAATCAATTAACATTTAAACAGCTCTTTACACCGCTAAATAGTTTGTTAACTATAATAGCATTATGCTATTTATCATACATAGTATACTTTTTCAAATACTATCCTATATCTGAGGAATATTATATAGTACTATTAATAGGGGGTATGGTATATTCATTATTATATGCATCCAGTATACTATTTACTATCCTCAAGTATCAAAGAAAATCGAATAAATAGCTATTCAAATTATTATGCTTATATCTATAATATTAAAAAGTACCTATACCAATTATTAATCACCCTGTATCAGGCCTTCTACTGACAACTGAAGCAACGATAGTTGACAAACCAGAAGAAGCTGCAGCAGGCGGCAGCATGGATATGTATTAATCCCTTCGTTTGAATTGTCCCTTCGGAGGGACCGCTTTACATTCCGATGCTTAGAGGAATAAAGTAAAACGAGGTAGGTTCTCTGAAAAGCACGATCTGGAAATAGGTAGTCCTTTTTTGTTTTCTTATTGCATATATATGAATCCCTTGGTCTGTCGAAGTGTCAACTGCTTATAAAATACTTTTATCTTTCATGTCTTCACTTTACATTATATTACCGTATATTCACTTAATATATGAACTACTTTATTGAATAATGCAATTCAGAAGACTTATAATTACGTCACAGGATTTTTACCCAGCAATGGGTGGGATAAATACATATGCCAGAGAGATAGCAAAGTATTTTGTATCGAAGGGCAAAGAAGTAGTAGTTGTGACAAAAGAGTATACGGACTACAAACCTTACCCTGAACTAGAGGAAGGCTACCGGATCATACGATTGGACGATCAGCGCTGGAAGCAAAAGAAATACAACTTAATAAAAGGCGTTATCAAAAAGTATGATAGTAAAGATACCTTGTTTTTGGGTACAAACTGGAAAATGTCTGTTCCGATGTTCTTTTTATCACTTGTGCAAAAAATAAATTATGTTACCGCTATACACGGTTTAGATGTTCATGAAGGCAGAAAAATAAACCGCATACTACAGCTATCGACTTATCGACGTACTAAAATAATCACTTACGCCAGCAGCTACACAAAGTCAATATTAGATAAGGAATCCATACAACAACCGGTTCACTTTGTCATGAACAATGGTTTTGATGACAAAGCTTTTTATCCTGATATTAATATAAAAGAGATAGAGTCAAAGTATGGGTTGAAATCAGAGAGATATATCTTCTGTTTCGGAAGACTTGTAGAAAGAAAGGGTTTTGACAAGACAATCGAAGCAATATCAAAAGTAGATAATATCGATTTGATAATCGCAGGTACAGGAGAGTATCAAGGTATGTTAGAAGAGATCGCAATATCAACCGGTTGTGCGGAGCGAGTTAATTTTGTTGGCAAAGTAACTGATGATGATCTTCGGATTCTATATTCCTCAGCTTTGGCTTACTCTATGCCAAGCCGTACAGTAGGCGGATGGGATTTCGAAGGTTTCGGTATCACGTATCTTGAAGCTGCTGCATGCGGTACACTATCTATCGGGGGTCGAGGTTCTGGTGCTGAGGATGCGATTGAGGACGGAGTTACCGGCTATTTGGTGAACCCTAATGATACTGATGATATCACCAGATGTATTGAGAGATTAATTGCCAATGACCATACTGCTATGGAACAAAAAGCAATGGAGCGTGCCAATAGTAAGTTTACTTGGGAAATGGTTGTGGGAAGGTTAGCAACTGAAATAGATAGACTTTAGACTTTTCAAAATAAAGGTTGAAACAGAAAATGTTCAAAAAAAACCAAAAACATACGTTTCGGGCTTTCAATAATATTAGATAAGTAAACCGCTAATAACTACCATTTCAGGATGTTTACCTCATCCACGTAAATGGTGCTGAGGCTTTTGTATAGGGCGAGTACGATAGCTAACTCTATTACTGATAGCGATAAAGAAAAAGCCTATCCCGCATGGTGATAGGCTTTTATTAGTCAGTTCTTTCAAAATCTATATTAATCTTCCCAATCGAATTCTTTAGCCCAGAATGTACCTTCCAGTTCTTTAAATCCATCAGCTCTAGCGTCTATTTCACCGTAAAGGCTATATATGCCAGCATTAGTTTGGTAGTCTCTATATATTGTAACATCACCGGCAAAGTACTCCCCATCCAAACTTCCACCTACAAATGTTAGTGTCATTGCCTTACCTTTGAGTTCAGGAGTCCACTCTTGCCTGTACTGCGCATTATACAAACCAGTTTCTCCTAATATAGCTTCCTGCCAAACTTCATCATTATCAAATTCTTTACCGAAATGAGTTCTTAGGAAGATTGTACCATCATCAGTATAAAATCTTAGTAGTTTGAAAAAGCCAGCTATATTTCTTGATCCACCGAAGCTTTCATCAAAAAGTTCATCCTTAGAATGAGTGGTTGTTTGCCCAGAAGCAGTAATATCAAAATTAAAGCCCTCAGCACTTATTGTACTTCCTATACCATTATCACCAGTACCAGTAGGATTATCATCGTTGTCATCACACCCGTAGGTGAATATTACTAGTAATGAAGCTAGGGATAAATATACTAGTTTTTTCATAGATTGCTATCTTATGTTTATGAATTTATATTTCATCAAGTTAACATAAATTCGCATTCTTTCAAATACCCAATATATTATCTTATATATACCAAATAGTATCGTAGATATATAAAACTAGTTTTAGAATATGATGTGATCAATATTAGGACATTGGATAAGATCATGTTTTAAGGAACTATTTTTAATCTTGTACTTTTTTTGTTGGTTTAAATGCTATATTATGGTTATTATCAACTTACCCACGCTTTATCAAATCTCACAAGCTAAAGTTGAAAAGTATAATTGGTGCTTACAAATCGGAATGATAGACTACTATAAATAAACTAAACCGCTTTACCGATCTTGGTTATTCGATAACTTATATTGAGCCAGATCAATATATTGTGCTAAATAAGCCTATGAATTTTTTTGGGTGGGGATAAAGAGTAAGAATAGACTTATTCAATGGTGAGGCAAAAGCTTTTTTCTGAAGCAATAGCATACTGCTGAACAAGGCATAAATAATTGATGTCCAGTATTATTTAGATAAGATATTTGCTAATTCTACAGTATAATACTTTGGCATTACAGCACTTAACAAAGTTAGATCTTTTCAACGAGCGATTGCTCAATCCAACCTTTGTTGCCGTCGGCCAGCCTGATATAGAAATACTCGCTTCTAAGATCCAGTATCTCGGCTTTTGTGCCTTCATGCAGTATAAAGAGTTCCGTCGCATCACCCGAGGGCTCCGAGCGTACATAAGCCGATGGCGCCATTATAATCGCATCGTTCTGCGTTGATTCAACTGTATCTGCCTGCCAAGCCAATGAAAATGACACGAAGAATAGAAGTATCATAATCGTGCTACCAAATAGCCCTACCTTTCTAAGCCTTTTTGATCTGCCGAGAATCAGCAGATATACCATAACAGCAAGAATCCATAAAGAGAGAACTGTAATCGCGGACCAAAACCCTGAGCCAAAGTCTTCTATCCAGTTATCAAATAGTTCTAGAACAAAGAACTGCGGTATAGGCTCTATACGGTCAACTGTTTTGGCGCTCGCCAGCGATAGATTGTGTTGAATGTCGGTATCACCGGGGGAAAGTTTATTTGCCCGCTCATAATTAAGGATAGCATAGGGTAGATTGTCCATCCTATAATATGCATTACCCAGATTATAGTAAAGCTCAGGTGTTGCGGTGCCTTGCTCCAAAATGCTTTCGTAAGCTATTACTGCGTCTCCGTAGCGGCCGTCATCATAAGCGTTGTTAGCCTCGATAAATATCTCATCTGCCGATTGCGATTTTGCTTCAAAAGTAGTGATCGATAGAAGCACCACAAGAAGCATAATTGATACTATTAATGCTTTTAAGAAGTTCCTCATTTCAAGCCCTCCTCTAACGCGGTAATCGTATCTTTTGCTTTACTGTAAATAGTATCCATGCTGCCCGAAACCGCCGAAGGCGCATATCTTGCCATTTCACTTTCGTCTATTACTGATTTAGCATTAGCTATTTGGCCTTCTTCTATCCCTTTTTCATTTAGCCTGATCGCCGCTATACTAAAGGTAAGGTCAGATACTGGGATAGCCAGTTTTTCGGATAGATAGCCCCACATAGCCCTGTTAATCTCGATATAAAAGTTTTCTTCATCCCCAGCCTTCATCAGGGATTGGGATTTCTGGAGTCTTTTTCTTGCTACTTTGCTGGCAGTTCTTTTGCGGGATTCAATATAGCTATCGTCTTTGTCCTTTCTTCGTCTGGCCAAAATTATAAATGCTATGATACCCACAAGTGGCAATATCGAAAGTAATATAAAGAGAAATGAGCCAAAGAAAGAATTTCTGTTACCTGTTTGACCCAGTTCGCTTTTCAGGTAGTTGATATCAGAAGATAGTATCTCTATACTTTCCTTTCCCGATGAGAAAATCTGCGAACCTCCGCCTTCACCTTTGGTTATATTAAGTGTGAAAGGTTCGCTTGTTAAAGTTTTATATTCTTTCGTGGATAGGTCAAAATAACTGAACTCAACCGGCTTCATATTAAAAGTTCCAGCGTTCCTCGGTATTGCCAAATATTCAAACTGGAGATTTCCTTTGCTTCCAGTTGTTGTAACCCTTACATTATCCGCTGTTTTAGGATCAAATACTTCAAAGTCTGGCGGAAAATCCACTTCGGGTGCTTCTATGAGTTTTAAATTACCGTTACCTGTAATGTTTATTTTAAGGGATAGAGACTCATCGGCCGGAAGTTCTGTCTTATCGAAAAAAGCTTCCATCTCAAAATTGCCTACTGCTCCAGCAAAGGATTCGGGCGCCCCATCGGGCAGTGGCAAGGAAGTAATGGTGACTCTTGGCGAGCCAATAGTATGCTGAAAATCCTGAAATGATCCGCCACCAAAGAAATCATCGAATCTGGATCTGCTTCTTCCTGTCCTTAATCTAACAGTGGAATTATAGGCAATCGGATCAATTGTCAGCTCTCCGCTTCTTGTCGGGATAAGAACAACTTTTTTAATGACTAAAGTCTTGAAAACCGCTCCGTCAATCCTTTCGGTAGTCCAGTTTTTCATATCCTGATCAAAATCCTGAGCCCAGAAGCCAGTAAGATTGGGGTTGGTGGTAGGTTCTAATGAAACAACATTTAAGTCCGCATTCATAAACAGTTTATAAGTAGCTACCAGCTGTTCACCTTTATAGACTTTCCTTTTGGATACGTTGACAGTAACATATAGATTGTCTTTGATGATCTGTTCGGCCCGGCTGTCGAGCTGTTCCTTGCGTTTTTCTTCCTCATCTCTTCTTCTTTTCTCCGCTGCGGATGGCTCCATTACAAGTATTACGACATCCTCGCTTTTTACTCTTTCCGATCCGACTGAGATATTAGCCCCTGGTATGGTAAATCTGCCTGTTTTATTGGCAACCGCAAGGTAAGTGTAAGATACCTGCCTGCTCATGCGGCCGTTAACAATGCTAGTACTTGAAGATGTGCTTGGTCCAGATAGTATCTGTATATCATTACCGAAGGATGGCGGTACAAAATTCCTGCCTTCGGTGTTCAGAGTATAGCTTATCTGAAACCTCTGCCCCTCCGTAACCGGATTAGGATTTACCTGCGTGGTAAACCTAGCCTGAGCAGATAGGGAAGCCGAACCGATAAGTATCATGAAACTTATCAGCCATATTTTAATGCGTTCGTAGGATAAAGATGTGTTTATTGAGTAATCCATATTCTGAATATTAAATTCTTTAGCCCCAAATTTACCAATTTTTCTTCACCTTGGATGGTGTACCTTTTGATTTCCTTACTTTCATTTGAACATCTTTTTCTTCATTCTTCAAGGCTTGAAGAATTCTTAGAGCTTCTTCTTTAGAAAGATTGTTCTTTTCTGCTTTGTCCGCTAAAGGATTTGCTTTTTCTTGATTTGGTTTTGGCTGCTCACCGTTTTGTTGTTTGTCGGAAGCGTCTCTCTGCTTATCCTGATCCTGTTGTTGATCTTTTTGTTCAGGATTCTGGTTTTGATCTTGGCCTTTTTCTCCGTTCTGATCTTTCTCACCATCCCCTTTTTGATCTTTACTTTTCTCACCATCACCTTTCTCTTTGTTCTCTCCTTTTTTATCTCCGCTTTGGTCTTGATCTTGTTTCTCTTCTTTGCTGTCGCCGTCTTTGTTTTGGTCTTTGTTATCTCCATCCTTATTCTGCTCACCGTTATCACCTTGCTTGTCTTGCTGATCGTTTTGCTGATTATTGTTATTCTTCAGCATTTCCAATGCGTAGGATAAATTGTACTTAGCATCCTGATCAGTTGGATCTTTCTTTAAAGCGTTCTTGAAAGCCTCTACTGCCTCTCTGTATTTTTTTGTTTGCAAGAAGGAATTGCCAATATTATAATAAGTCTCGAAATCAGCTTCTTGGATACCGGAGTACGTGCTAGCTGCTTCGTCATATTTGCCCTGCCTATACAATGCATTACCCAGATTGTAACTAGCCTTAGGTGCTAGTTTTTGATAGACTTCATTATCTCCCGTGGCCGCTGTTTCCAAGGCAGAGCGGTAGTAGCTTTCGGCTTGGGTATAATCATCATTTTTATAGGACTTATTCCCTTCCTGAACTATCGGTTCTGGCGAATTGCTCTCAAGAATTTGAGCAAAACCTACCATTGATAGAGATAGAAATAAAATAATTATCGCTGAAAATCTCAATTTGTCACCTCTTTTATAGCCTTGTGTATCTTCCCTTTTCTGTTTGTGAGTACTGGATCTACAAGTAGCAATATCAACCCAATAACCAAAGGGTACTGATACTGATCTTCATATTCGGCAAACTTTTTCGAACCAAACTCCTCTGTTTCCTTTGATTCCACCCCTTCGATTATGGCTTGGAGATCAGGTGTACCCCCGCTTACCCTTACAAACGACCCACCGCCCTCTGAAGCAATCTGCCTTAGGGCGTTCTCATCTAATTTAGTTATTACAGTATTTCCGCTCTCATCCTTTATGAAAGTATTCTGCCTTCCTGGGATTGGTATCGGCGCACCTTCGGGTTTCCCCATCCCAATAGTATGTACGGTGATTCCGGCTTCCATAGCGCTTTCAGCGGCTTTAATCGCATTATCCTCATGGTTTTCACCATCAGTTATAACGATCAGTGTTCTACCGGCTTCGCTTTCTTCGGGAAACGCTTCGATAGCGGTTTCTATAGCTGCCCCAATAGCCGTTCCCTGAGTGTTTACTAGTTCTGTAGAAAGATTGGATAGCATCAGCCGGGCTGCGGAATAATCCGTTGTAAGGGGTAGCTGTAGAAATGATCTGCCTGCAAAAACAACTAACCCTAATCTATCACCTTTCAGCTCTGATATTAGTTTTTCGATACTGTTTCTTGCTCTCATTAGCCTATTTGGCTGTAAGTCTTCCGCCAACATGGAATTCGATACATCCACTGCTACTATTATATCAGAGCCTACGGCTTTTACTTCCTCTAGCTTTGTACCGAACTGTGGTCTGGCCAGGGCGATAATCAGAAACCCGAGGCCTAACAGTAGGGATATAGTGCCTAGCCACTGCTTCATCGAAGAGTAATCTGGGATGATTGATTGCAGTAAATGGCTTTCGGCCATAGCATAAAGCCTCTTTTTCGATCTATGCCTTGCGATGATCACTATCAACAACAAAGCAGGCAGAAGCAAGAGCAGATATAGATTGTCTGGGGATCCGAACCTAAACATTGTTACCGAATATCAGTATTATAAAAATATATCGTAAAAGAAAAAACGAAAGTTCCGCAAGATATTGACGATATTTGCCTGAACATACTCTTTTACGTAAGATGAGTACTTAAGGTTTATTCCTCTCCAGCTACGAAAGTATCAAACAACAGAATAAATTGCGTTTAATCTCAAATCAAGACCCCGTGTTTTCTTTTGCCACCCGCCCGGTAGTATTCTTAGTTGTGGCATTATGCTCACTTATCTACCTGCCAGTAAGCATAGTAAGCCAAACTCCCGATAGCAGATCTACTTATCAAAGTATAAGTTCAAGCCAAATTGAGATAAGGATCGATAGAAAAGTTTTCAGCGATATATATGGCAATTCAGCGGCTTACGAGGAAATCTCTGAAAAGCTTAAAGATATCTTGGGGCAGCACTCAAATAGTGTATCCATCGAGATCAGACAATCTGCGGATAATAAACTATTGAAAGCCGCAATTGACAAACTTGAATCTCAGAATCTTAAGACTAAGAACCTAGACAGATCTAACGCATCGGTCAATTTTAATTCAAAAAACGAAAACGCACTTGCTGCACTTAGGCGAATCGAGAACACTTTTGTGATTGAATATAAACACAGCAATGCGAATATTCCTATTGAATTTATATCATCTAAGTTGAAATCTCTGCCCTGGGTTATTTATAGTTCAGTTGTGCCTGATAAAAAGTTTGAGGAGCATGGATACCACCCCAACGATTCTCTACTTATCAGGCAGTCCTATCTTGAAGCTCTTAATATTCCTTTCGCTTGGGAGATATACAATCAGAAAGTTCTCGATGGCAGCATCGATACCACCCAAAAAGTCACGATCGCCGTTATTGATACAGGGTTTGATCTTGAGCATGAAGACTTGCAAAACGTGTTTTTGAACCCGGGAGAAAACGGACTCGATGTAAACGGGCTCGATAAAGCTAAAAACGACAGAGATGATGATGGGAACGGATATATCGATGATTATTTAGGTTGGGATTTTAATTCCAGTATTGATGATGATGGCGACCGAGACCCTTCTGGTGGGCATAAGCACGGAACTCACGTAGCTGGCCTTATAGCCGCTACCCCAGATAACGGTAGAGGTATAGCAGGTGTCGGCCGAAATTTCAACATTCTTCCTGTAAAAATCGGTGCGGATGATCCAACCGATCGATCCATCGCTAATTCTTATGATGCGTTATTGTATGCCGCCCTTAGCGGTGCGGATATTATTAACTGTTCCTGGGGAGCGATCAACTTTACAGAAGCTGAAAAAGATATAGTGGAAGTGGTAAGTGCGCTTGGCTCACTTATAATAGCGGCATCGGGCAATAACTCAGCTAACCAACCTTTTTATCCGGCATCATTCAAAGACGTGATATCCGTAACCGCTTTAGATACAAAGGGTAGAAAGCCCTTTTTCTCAAATTACCACTACACGGTTGATATATCCTCTCAAGGGCAGAGCGTAATATCTACAATACCCGGCAACGAGTATGAAAGGATCTCAGGTACTTCGATGGCAGCACCTATAGTAAGTGCTATTGCTGGTCTTATAAAATCTATAAATCCAGATGCAGATAACAGACTTTTGTCATCAGCGATCAAATCAAATATAATCCCTCATTCCGATTTTGTGGTTTCAGATTATGACTATGATTTTCGGCTTGGAAAAGGAATGCTGGACGCTAAAGCTGCTGTAGAGATGCAAAACAAATCACTATTCACAATTGATGAGCTCAGTTTAAAAAATCCTGAATTGAAATATTGGTATGGTGATACGGTCAGGCTAAATGTATCGGGTTCAACGCTTGCTAACGGAATCGAAGCACTTGAGTATAATATTGTTCCTGTAAATGGTTTTCGAGTTTCCGGATCAGAATATAAAGGTCAGACTATACAAGGCTTTGATAGCCCGGCTAATGAACTATGGGTAAAAATCGAAAGCAACCAGTTCGATCTGACAAAGGAAATATTGGTTACTGCAAGTTCTGAAAATGAGCTTTTGGATTATGAATCCGTTGTTGTCACCGTAAACCCTTCTTTTTATGACATAGGTAATGATAGAATTACGCTCAGTATCAATTCGCAAGGGAATACCGGATACAATGATTACCCAAAGAACAAACAAGGGCTTGGCTTTAGTATTGATGGGATTAACCATCTTTTTGAATCCGGGATTATCGTAGCCACACCCGATGGAAAGCTCTCCAGTAATCTACGGACCGATCCAGCTGTTACCAAGAATTCTGATTTCATTATTGAGAATGTCGTCTCTGTTGATACATTAGCGGATGGAACAGTTATAGCTAATACTACTTTTACTGATTGGAATAGTGAACTATCCTACGACTCTCTTGCGAAAGGAAAACAGTTGGGTGTAAGAATCAACCAAAAAACGATACTTCCCAAAGATGACTCACAGTTTGTTTTACATATCTACGATATAATCAATATAAATGATGCTTTACCGGCTGGCCATAGTTACTTAATGGAAAACGGTTTGATAGACTCACTTTATTTCGGGCTTTTCTGCGATTGGGATATAAATATCGAAGCCAGAAGAGACCTTGCGTTTTATGATTTTGATAAAAGAGGAATCGTCTTTCTGGATACAGATAAGTTTAGCCAAAATGATAACTACTCAGCCGATAAATCAGATAAAGCAATCTTGAAACTAATAGGCGGCGGAGAAGTAGGGTGCTACGTAATTGACAACAACAGCACCAGCAATACAAGTATAGGTATATATGATGGATTTTCCGACAAGGAACAATTCAATACTGTTTCCGGTGGTCTATCAAGGCTTGGTTCTTCTGTGACTGATGTATCTGGCGTTCTTTCTTCGGGACCTCACTATCTAGAGCCTTCAGATACTATCCAATTGATCTACGCGATGGGGCTTACAGCTATTGGTGAGGATATTTCAACCCTAAATAAAACTATAGAGACATTTGTAGCGGAAAATGAAGATCTGGTTTACGGAACTAAAGTATCCTCTAATAAGTTATCTATTCAAGCCTATCCAAACCCATTGGAACAGTACTCCCGATTAATTATAGAAAGCCAATCCCCAGGCTATATAGATATAGATATATACGACATGTCCGGCAGGCTGATTAATACTTTAGCCAAAGAATATTTTACCGGCAAAGGGAAGTTCTCTTTTTCAATACCGACTTTGCCATCAGGTATTTATAGGGCAATAGCAAGAAACAAAGAATTCAGTGTTTCGCTTAATATCATCTCCCCATGATAATCACTAAATATACTTCCCTGGTCTGATCATAAAGAATTTTTTGAGATACTTAAACCAAATATAGGATTCCTTAATTATTTTGCGTTTCTTATAAATTGAATACAAAAATAACTTCCTATAGTAGTTGTGGTTATGGGTTCGGTAAGCCATAGCAGTACATGATATTGACAATACTGTTAGCAGAAAGCCGTAAGTGCTTTTAGTTATGGCTTGGGCTGAAAAGTTCATCTATAGGTTTTTAACAGAATTGCTGTCTTTAGCAAGCGATCTTTGGGGGATTCTTTAAGGTTGAACAAGGAAAAAGAATTAAGAAACGTACTGGTAATAGCTTACTATTTCCCACCCATGGGGCTTAGTGGTGTTCAGCGTACGCTCAAGTTCGTTAAGTATTTGCCCCAGAACGGATGGCGGCCAATTGTACTTACAACTTCGGACTCCAATCACTACGCTTACGATTACTCCCTAAATAGCGACATACCAACCGAGGCATTAGTATATACAACCGGGGATCCCAAGCCTGGGGGTAACCTGGAAGCCGATTATAGTAATGAGGGGCACGATAATCCGATCAAGATACCCAAGAAATACCCTTCAGCTTGGTTACAAAAGCTAAAGAGGATTATATCACTGACTTTTCTGCAGCCGGACAGTAAAAAGTTCTGGAAGAAGAAAGCCCTCGCATCAGCGGAAAAGATATTCTCCGAACACAAGATAGATTGTATTTTCGCTTCAGGGCCTCCATATACTTCATTTTTGGTGGCAAGAGAGCTGTCGGTCAAATTCAATGTGCCTTACGTTTTGGATTACCGTGATCTATGGGTCGGCAATGCCTATTATTATTATCCCACTCCATTTCATAAGAAGTATGCACAGAAATTAGAAAAACTCGCCCTGACACGTGCTGAAAGAATTACGGTTATAAACCGCGATATGAAAGAAAGTATTCTGCGAAGGTATGATGTTGTTACACACGAGGATATCTCTATACTTCCGCACGGTTTTGACGCAGAAGACTTTTCTGGCGTATATGGTAATATTGATACAAATTTCTTTACCCTAACTCATTCTGGCTTATTCCCTGATGACCTGACTCCTAAGTATTTTTTGAAAGCTGTAAAGAAACTGTTGGATGAAAACCCTGAAATAGCTTCTAAGCTAAGGCTTCGGTTTATCGGAATTTTGAGGCGTGGCGATCAAAAGCTGATCAAAAAGCTTGGATTGCAGGATATCACTGTTTCCACAGGTTATGTTCCGCATTCCGAAGCGGTCAGAAATATTATGGAATCAGATGTTCTTTGGATGATGATACCGAATAATATAGCCACACCTAGTAGGTTATACGAGTATATCGGTTCTGGTAAACCGTTACTTGTTTCGGCAGCTCACGGGGCGATTAGACAACTCGCTGAACAGTCTGGTGCGGCAGTAACAACTGATCCCAAGGATATCGAACAGATAAAAGATGCTATATTGCAACTCTATGTTTTATGGAAAAACGGAAAACTGCCTACTATCGATGAATCGTACCGAAACAATTTTGAAAGAAAATCGCTAACAGAGCAGCTTTCCAAAGAACTCCTCCTCTCACTCAAATATTAATACTTATTTGAAGGTATCTTTGGTCTTATTGGATAAGATCATTCTAAACTAATAAAACCGCATCCATATAGATGCAATCTTTATTATATTAGAACGTACTATTACGATAGTAAAAAAATTATTATTAACTATCCTAGGAGGATAAACATATATGCTAAAAAAATATGCATACCTATTGATGATGGCGATTTTCGCCTCTGTACTTATCACATCTTGTGATGAAGACGACGACAACCCGCTTATCGGTGAAGACGAAATCGAAATCGAGACTATTACTATTGCTGATGGTTCTTCTATCTACGCTGAAGCTGGAAGCTCAGTAAGGCTTAATGGTTCTTATTTCGGCTTGCAGGAAGGTGCGGTTACAATTTCAAGAGACGGCTCTACTAGTGAGTCTCTTACTGTAACTCAGTGGCAGGACGTGCAAGTGGAATTTGATCTTCCGACAGATCTTGTTGACGGCCTATACGAGTTGACTATCACTAGAAACGATAACGATGATGATCAAGTTTTCGAACTATATGTAGCTAATGACGGCGAGCCGGAACTCTCCAGCTTAACAACTTTATCTGCTGCAGCCGATGCCGTACTTGTTGGTTTTATGCCTCTCGGTATAGAAGAGTGGAATGCTTTTGATAAATATGTGGTATCATATTACTCTGCTGGCTCTGATACTATGTCAGTTGATATTCCAAGCGGAAGCAATCAAGTGATAGTAGATGAACTTACAGAAGGTATGGTTTACACTTTCATGGTTACAGGTATGTTCACCGATGGTGAAACTATGACTAACACTGTGATGAAAGAGTGGGCACCAGCTGCCAGACTTACTCCAGCAGGAGTGCCGGCGCTTCTATTCAAAAGCGATAACTCTACCGAAGGTAGCGGTCTAGATATATTCAACCCTGAAACAGGCGTTCATAAGGTTCTTCTTGTTTCTGAAGGTGCTGACTGGAACTTTGGTATAGATACTAAGACTGATGGAAAGCTTTATTTTGGTTCTGCTGACTTCTTGGAATATACTTTCCCAACAGCTCCTATGAACCCTGGTGAGTTCAGGCTAAACTCATCGAATAATATTACGACATTGCTTGTTGACGGCCTTGATGAGCTTGATGCTACATTTGACAACGCATTTGATACCAATGACTATATAACTGATGCAGTTGAGTTGAACTCAATCGATTTCAGTGGTGCAAATACTGATAAAATGGGTGTTGTATTCGTAGTTAGAGTGCCGAACGGAAGCTCATATAACTATGCAAGAATATTTATCGAGCGTGATATGAATGACGGCGACTTCCTTCATGTAGATGGCAATGACGAACACGTAAGACTTTACATATCCTACCAGACAGAATTAGGCGTTCCTTTCGCAAGGATATAATCTGGTGACGTAAGTCAAATCTGTAGTTTTTCTACAAAAAAAGCTCTGTGATAATATCATCACAGAGCTTTTCTTTTAAGATAAAGATTTACTAAAATCAGATCAGTTCTAATTCCTTGCCGACTTTCTCAAAAGTGTCTAATATATAATCTAGATGTCTCTTTTCATGAGTGGCCATATAAGAAGTACGCATCATGGACATTCCAGGCGGTACCCCAGGCGGTATAAAAGCGTTTACGAATACCCCGTTATCAAATAGCTTCCTCCACATAAGAAACGCTTTATCATCGTCGCCTGTCATCACAGGTACTATCGCCGTCTGATTCTGGATAACCTGGTAGCCAAGCTCTTTAAAACCCTTCTTCATATAAGAGGCGTTATCTGCAAGCTTTTGTACTCTCCAAGGTTCCTCTCTTATTATCTCAAGAGCTTTGAGAGTAGCTGCTACAGAAGATGGAGTAGGGGAGGCCGAAAAGATCAGAGCAGGGGAATGGTGTTTCACATAGTTTATCACTCTTTCAGGGCCTGCAACATAACCGCCAAGAGAAGCAAGCGATTTGGAAAAAGTACCCATTACCATGTCTGTTCTGTCAGTCAGGCCAAAATGGTCAGGTGTGCCGCGTCCACCGTTTCCTATAACACCAAATGAATGTGCGTCATCCACAAGTACCCTAGCGCCGTATTGCTCGGCGAGCTCTACAACCCTCGGAAGATTCATGATATTGCCGGTAACAGAGAACACACCGTCCGATACTATAAGTTTACCAGCCCTGGCAGGTATCTTTTGGAGTACTTTCTCGAGTGACTCCATATCGTCATGCTTGTATCTGGCAAATTCGGCAAAAGCCCCTTTAGCCATCATGGCGCCGCTTATTATGCAAGCATGGTTCTCTTTGTCAGAGATCACATAATCACCTTTCTGCACCATAGTCGATATGGTCCCTAATGCCGTCTGGTAGCCTGTCGAAAACAGAAGTACCGACTCGAAACCAAGATAATCGGCTAATTCTTCTTCCAATCTGTTATGAAGATCAAGTGTACCGGTAAGATATCTTGAACCCGAACAGCCAGTACCGTATTTTTTCAAAGCCTCGGCAGCAGCATCCTTAACCCTTGAGTCGGCTGTAAGCCCAAGATAGTTATTGGAGCCGGCCATAACCATCTTAGTACCTTCTACCATCACTTCCGGCCCTTCGTTTTCCTCTATAGCATGGAAATATGGGTACAGGTTCTGTGCTTTTACCTTATCTGCTCGGTCGTAAGCATAGCATCTATCGAATATATCTACCTTTTTTTGCTCCATCATTGGTATGGTCGTCATTCTGAACTCTTCCTTAACACAAACTTCATAATAGCAAGTTAATCAGAACGCAATGAACCTCAATATGTTATATAGTGGAATATTTTAAGCATCTGTATCTGTAGAAATGAAATATCTTTATTCGATATATCTTTTTGGGACTAATTGACAGTATCGCTTTATTTCACTCTTTTTATCCTGGCCCCGAAGGCGCCCATAATCCCGTGAACGTGAGGATAGATTTCCATGTAGCCTTTTTTGGTAAACCGCTTATCTACAAATTCCTCTGCCGGCACTAACTCAAATCCATCATTATCTTCTAAAAACTTATCTACCATATCCCTGTTCTCCGCCCTTTCGATTGAGCAGGTAGAATATATTATGACTCCACCCACCGGGCAGTTCCTGGCTGCGTTATCTAATATTTTCCGCTGGGTACGGTTCAGTTTGATGATTGAGTCTTTCTCAAGGGACCATTTGATCTCGGGATGCTTCTGAAGCGTTCCCGTTCCGCTACAAGGCACGTCCAATAATATAATATCTGGTTCACCCTTAACATTCAGAGTAGTAGCGTCAGCCTGTATGGTCTTGATAATATCGATACCCATTCGCTTTGCGTTCTCCTCAATGAGCGGTAGTTTCTGCTCGAACTTGTCAAAAGCTATGATCTTGCCATCGTTTTCCATTACCTCACCCATCATAACGGATTTTCCACCGGGGGCAGCGCAAAAATCTGCTATATAAGAGCCTTTCTGCGGGTTTGCAAGAGTAACTACAAGTGCCGAACTAGGATCCTGAACGGTAATCTCACCTTTTAGGAAAAAGTCATTACCAGAAATATCTTCCCCAGAGCTTTTGAGGTAATAACACCCATCAACCCCGGATATATCTTCCAGCTCGTATCCAAGGTTTTTCATGCGCTCGGCGATATCATCAGCCTTAGATATCATCGTTCGGTTTATCCTTATAGCTATCCCAGGTTTGGTATTCATAGCCTCCATTACCTGATCCGCCTGATCGACCCCGAACTGGGTTACCCAGTTCTCTACCATCCACTTCTGATATGAGTTAATGACCGACTTATAGAAATTCAGATCTTGGCTTTGGTTAGGGTATCTTATTTTATCGATATTCCTAGCGATATTTCTGAGAACGCCGTTTACCAGGCCTGCAGTACGTTGGCTTTGAAGGCATTTTGTGATCTCAACTGACTCGTTTATCGCGGCATGGTCAGGAACTCTATCTAAAAACAAAATCTGGTATAGCCCGATTCTCATAGCGTTTTTTACGGGATTGATACATTTATTGAAATCCCCGTGGAAAAAGCCAGTTAGTATCCAGTCAAGTTTAGACTTCCATCTTACTGTACCATATACTATTTCGGTGAGCAGTGATTTATCTGGTTTGGAAAAACTATACTGGGAAAATGAATTAGCCAGCAAACGGTCGATATATGCGGAGGAACGCTCATATCTGTTGAGGATTTTTACAGCCTGAAAACGTACGTTATCACGTATTTCTTCAAGCCCTGTGTCATTATTATCAGAAAAGTTTTGCGATTTTGAATCGTTTGACATACTTTATGTGTTATTATAATGTCCGATCGTTACTGTTAAGTAAAATTTCTAAGTTTCTCTTTGCAGACTTAGTTTTTTCGAACGGAAGGTACTACATAAAACAAAAATATCAAATCCGCTGTGAAGTAAGCTGATTGAACAACCAAAAACATCAATATGCTGTCATTGATCCCTAATAAAAAAGTTGACAATATACAGAAATCGCAACCAAAGGCTTTTTCTGACTGGATATTGATTTTACTTATGATGGCTTCAGTTAGCCCGGCTCTTTCTCAGAATGATCTTGAAGACTCGCCTATTGCCCCAGCCGAAAGAGACCGGTACAAAGGATACTTAGGCCTGATCGTAGGTTTAGGTCCCAATATCCAGTCTGGGGACATGAATGTACGGTGTGAGTCTTGTCTCTTTGATAACGGGATGGGGACAGGCTTTAACGCAGCGCTTAAATTCGAGCATTACTTTTTCGATGAACTATCTCTAGGTATTGCCGCGGGATATGATAGTTATTCTTTTACCTCGCAATACAGAGAGATATCCAACAGGAGCTTTACCGCTGGGGAGGGTACTCGCTCAGTCAGGTTGCCTCTTGAAATCCAGCAAACCGCGGAGCTGGATCTTAATCTCCTTACAGTTATGCCCTATGTTCGATACAGGCCGTTTGAGATGTTCTCCTTGAAAGCCGGAATTATGCCAGCTTTTGGCTCCCCAGGGCTTACCCATACAGAGTCTGTTATAAATACCGTGCACAGCATCGGTGGGGAGCTTTACATAATAGATCAATTGAGGCCTAACGAGAATCTCGATAGCGGTGATGTGCCAGATGGTGCGGAATCTATGCAGCTTTTCGGTGTGCTTGGCTTGGAGACCCATTTTTGGCTCAGGTATAATCTGAATATCAATATAGGTGCCGAATGGCGACAGCCTTTTACAACAAATGACTTCTATGGAAGCGATTTTGTAATCTACGGGCCGAGATTCACAGCAGGTATAGAGTATATGATATATCGTGAGATATTCGCCAGATAAGTCATTCTCTCTAAGATTTAATCAAATATTCCACACTTTATGCTCATTTGAATAATTAGATAGCATAAAAACCGCTGTATAGCTAATATTTTTGAAAAATTTATGTATCTTGTTTTTTTATGTGTAACATACTTGACACTACACATATACACTATTGTAGTCAATGGTAGTTTTCAGTTTCAATCGTTCGGTTTTTAATCTGTTTAGGTTGCCGATAATCAATGACAGCGTTACTTTTTGATTAATGCTGCGTTCTAAACAGTAGGCTTATCAATGATATGCAACACAACGGACAGTTTCTGAACCACTATCTTACTTTAAGAAAAAATTATCTAAATAACGGAGCAATCCAATTATGATCAAACTCTTTACAGCTTTTTGTTTTATGCTGTACGCTACTGCCGGAATGACGGCACAGTCTATATGCGAAGAAAATTTCAACAGCGGAATACTTTATGCCGCAACCATTATTACCACTGCACAGGACGGTGACGATGATAATATCCTTGAAAGCCAAAATATAAGAATAATCAATCTCGGGCCGGCCATCAATCATGACGAACTTGATTACGCCCCGACTATATCAGCAGATGGCAAGACACTTTTCTATGTCTCCAACCGAGAAGGTTCTATCTATAATGACGACGAGGGTATGCTTACCCACGATTTCTGGTACGGAAGGAAAAAAGACAGATACGATACTACATTCTATGAAATAAAAAACCTTGACCCTTCAAATAGGTATGGCGAGAAAGGAGTAAATACTGAGTTTAATGAAGGTGCGGCTACTATCGCATCCGATAGGCAGACTATCTATTTTACAGCCTGTAACAGAGCGGACGGCCTTGGCTCGTGTGATATATACACTACCCAGATAGAGGGTACGGTATGGCAACAGCCTATCAACCTCGGGCCTAATGTCAACGGGGATAGTTTTGATGCGCAGCCATCTATCTCAGCTGATGGGTCAACTCTATACTTTGTTTCTACAAGGGAGGGGCCAAACTCAGACGGTGAGCTTGTAAAAGACAATTTTGATATATGGTACAGTGAGTATGACTGGGATTTGGAAGAATGGGGTAAAGCCAAGAACCTAGAAAAGATCAATACTGAGAATGTTGAAGAATCTCCTTTCATAGCCGCTGACAACACTACACTCTTCTTCTCTTCTGACGGGCATGAGCCTCGTGTAGGTGGGCAGGATTTCTTCATAACCAGATACGACGGTATTGGTAACTGGTCTACGCCTGAGAATCTGGGCGAGCCTATCAACACTGAACTCAACGAGCAGTTCATCTCACTACCAGCATCAGGTGATATAATCTATTTCTCTTCAACAAGAGAGGATATAGACGGCAACCAAGGTAGTTTAGATGTTTATATGGCATTTGTTCCTTCTTACTTCCAAGCTGTACAGCTTGCAGGGTCTGTCAAGGATGAGTGCTCAGGCGAATTTATACCGTCTGTAGTTACTGTTACCAATCCTATAACCAATGATGAAAAAACGTTTACGCTGACGCAAGACAAACAGAATTTCGAGTTTATAGTAACCAATGACGAGTATGGCGATCCTACTTTAAAGACAAAATTCATCGACTACAAGATAGTTGCTGAAAACGAAAAGTACGGAACCAGAGAATTGATCCAAAGGGTTATGAAGCCTGAGAAAACTAAAGATCAGAATGCTGCGGGCCAAACTGCCGAAGAGTATTTTGTAGAGCTTACTCTGGGTCAGAGACCAGTACTTACACCAAGTATCGATGAAGCTGATTATATAATGGAAACAAAAGCGAAGCAGCCTGAACTCAATGACTGGCGCGGCCTTGTCATGCTTGAAAAGCAAGTTTGGAACCTATATCCTTTGCTTACTTATGTATTCTTCCCAGAAGGGGAATCCGAGATACCTAACAGATATATAATGTTTGAGAGTGCCGATGATGAATACAAGCAGTACTTCTCAGATACTACTGTAAAAGGTGGTACGATGGATAAATATTATCACGTACTTAATATCCTGGGTTTCAGACTCAACCAACACCCTGACACGAAAATCACGATAACAGGTACAAACGATAACGTTACTGAGATCGAGAAAGGAAATAAAGAACTCTCAGAAAAAAGAATGTTGAACGTCAAGCAGTATCTGAACGATATCTGGGGTATTGACGATAGCAGGATAACAACTGAAGTTCGAAATTTCCCGGCAACAAAGTCTAATCCACGTGACTCTCTTGGTATTCAGGAAAACAGGAGGGTGGAAATTTATTCAGATAGCTGGGAAATAATGAAGCCGGTATTTGAAAACGACCCACGTACATTCCCTCAGCCAGAGACTATGACATGGAATCTCGATAACGGTATCGAAGACGCTCTAGTAGCTTCTCGCCGCATCGAAATCACCAAAGGCGACAAACAGTGGAGAACGATAGATATCGCTGATAACGATATCATGTCATCAAGATGGAACTGGATGAACGAGAACGGGGAATATCCCGAAAATGAAGAACAGTTCGAAGCACAGTTCATCGTAACAACCAATGGCGGTGCTGAGTGTATTTCCGATCCAGTTATGATACCGGTGAAGCAAGTAACGCAAAAAGAACAGTTACTAACGAAAGGTTCCGATACGATATACGAGAATTATTCTCTAATCCTCTTCAAGTTCAACTCTTTTGACGCTGGGCCGTTGAACGAACGTATCATGAAGGATTACGTTTACGAACGTGTGAAACCAAACACTACCGTAGAGGTAATCGGCCACACTGATGTAGTAGGTATGTATGAAGTCAATAAAAGACTTTCTGTAAATAGAGCGAAAACCGTATTTACAGGTATCAAACTCAAGACTAGCGGCAAATATGCTGACCTTACGACAGAAGGTGTGGGTGAGGACGACCCTCTATACACTAATGAATTACCTGAGGGCAGGTTCTATAACAGAACGGTTCAGGTACTTCTTAAAACTCCTATCTCTGCTGAACAAGGCGGTCGATAATCTTATTCAGTGATCTATGCCAACCCCGTTGACTGACTATAGTCATCGGGGTTTTGTATTTTTGAACCATCTGAAAAATAACGACGATTTATCTAAAGATAGATCGGTATTAGACCGATAATAATATTGTACCGAATGAGGAGAAACAACAAATCAACAGGCCGCGGAACAGGTAGAGATAGGTATCTACTGCCGTATGCCGATTTGCTTACACTTCTATTCGGTTTATTCGTTCTTTTATATGCGTCATCAGTTACGGACTTAGCTAAATTCGGTGAGTATAAGGAAGCCTTTTATCAGGTCTTCGAACCTAACGGGCCGGTACCCAATGAAGGAGGCGAAGGGCTGCTTGATAATAAAGGAAATTCTCTTATTGATCCGCTTTTGCCCCCTACTGAAAAAACTTTGGGTGAGGTAGAGGATAATTTGAGAAATACTCTTAGTGAGTATTTTGATAATGATAGGTTAGACTTGAGAATGACAGAGGAAGGCCTTGTACTGAGTATGAATGAAAAGTTTTTGTTTTCAAAAGGTTCGGCTGATGTTGAATCGGAGAGCGAAAATTTGCTCGATACCCTTTCAACTGTTCTTGTGAAGATCGCAAACCCTGTAGAAATATCAGGCCATACCGATTCTGATCCGATAAGTACGACTAGATATCCTACGAACTGGCATCTTGCCTCCGCAAGGGCAAGCACTGTCTGCGGGTATCTTATATCCAGAGGGGTGAACCCCGTTAACACGAAAGTTGTTTCGTATGCAGATCAAAGACCTTTGGAAAGTAACGAAACCCCCGAGGGTAAATCGGCTAATAGAAGAGTAGAAATAACAATCGCAGAACCGGATAGCAATACTCCGATAAGCGAAAATATAGCACAATAAATATAATGCTGTTGCGGGTAGCTGACTGGCGTTCACAAATCGGCATTTTAAGATATCAATACCGCATGGTATTACGTATATAGATAGTCAGCTCTCCGGATTGTAAGGTTCGGCGAGCATAATGAGGAAGTTTCAATCAGGAAGATCATAATGACGACAAATCCTTCAGCTGTAGGCAGGGAGATCCAATCCCTCCATTTCGGTAAGTTCACATTAGAACCAGACAGCCTTTTCACATTTGCCGATGGGCTTTTGGGCTTTGAAGAGCTCAAACAGTTTGTCTTGGTATCGGACGAGAGCACCGTTCCCTTCAAATGGCTTATCTCAGTTGATAGCCCTGATATAGGGTTGCCTCTTCTAAGCCCTTGGCTGATAGACCTTAATTACAGACCCGGAAAACATGCAGAAGGCGAAGATATGGCTGCTTTCGTAGTTGTTACATTATCCAATATCAAAGGTATGACAGCTAATATGAAAGCTCCAATTATTTTTGATACGAACACGCAAACAGGCAAGCAGATTATCCTTCCTTCTGACAAATATCGTACTGATTTTGTCATTAAAGGAAATAATAATTGATTTTTCCTCTATACGGCTTGTTTAATTGATCGTATTTCTTCAAATTTGTCTTTTCGCATTTATAATAATATACTGATGCTATGCTAGTTTTATCAAGGAAGATAGGAGAAGTGATTACCGTAGGTAATTCGGTTGAAATCACTGTACTCAGTTTCGACCGTGGCATAGTAAGGCTTGGCATAAATGCCCCCCGTGATATCGCGGTTCACAGAAAAGAGGTCCATGACAAAATAGTCGAGATTAATAAGCAAGCTATCAGTACTGATATAGGTGATTTCAAATCAGCTTTATCTAGTAATCCTTTCTCAGCCGATATATCGAAAGAAAAAAATATCAAGACTTCAAAAACCGAATAAAGTAATTACCTCAAAAGATCAACCTAGCCAAGTAAACGGAAATTAATGCCAAAATATGAATATAGTGTAGTTATCGCAGATGATGATATCTGGATGCAAAGGGTTTTATCGAAGACCCTGCAGAGTTACGGCTTTAAAAAAGTCTTTCTCGCATCCAATGGTATCGAGGTGATAGCTAAAGCCGTTGAGCATAGGCCTGATCTTATTGTTCTGGATATCCTAATGCCTGAGATGTCAGGGCACTTGGCCCTTCAGGTTCTCAAAGCGGTTCACATAACCAAAGATATACCCGTTGTGATGGTGTCGGCGTTATCCGATGTAGAAAACCTGGGCAAGGCAGTTAAAGGTGGTACAGCTGGCTTTATTTCTAAGCCTTTCACCCGTACTACAGTTTATGAGAAACTGATAGATATCTATGGCAAGGAAAAGCTAGAGATGATAGTGAAGGGTATCCCTATAAGTGACTCAGATCTCGGCTACTACAAAGAAAGCGGGTTCAAACCACAGAATCCTTTTGATGATGAAGATGATCTAGATGACGAACCACTGGAAATGGAAAGCGCTGGGAATGACCTGTGGCGTGATGAGGACGATGAAGAAGAAGATTATAAATCTAAGAAATCTTCCAAATCCAAACTCTCCAACATGTATCAGGAAGATGAGAGAACCAGTATTGAATCAATAAAAGAAATGCTATTGAAGGGTAAATAGTATTCTAAGTTAAATCTATAGCTCTTTTTTTTCTGATTATCCTTCCTATACTCTATTGCTGTAACAATAAGCCTCTATAGTATGTTTCTATATGTATGATACAATTCTTACACATATTCTGAAACTACCTACCTGTGACTTATTCCCCCTTCTTAAATAATAGCAATATAAGATCAGTGAGCTTTGCGAGATTACTACTGCTGATAACTCTTTTGGGCATATATATGTTTGGTGGAACCAGTCTTGTTCTAACTCAGGTTTCGAATATGCCGCCCGACGAAGGTTTTTTCGTTAAAGGAGAGCTCACAGATCAGAGCTACGAGATCGAAATGTTCTACAACGACAGTATCGTCCGTCATGTTGTATCAGCTTATGATTATGATGAAAATGACTTTGTACAAATAGAACAGTTCCTCAATCCCGAAGGTTCCAAATTATCAGATATATATTCTTTCCCTTTAGAACAGCTTGAAACGGAAGGTGAAAACCCGCAACCTCTGATAATAGAAGTTTACAGAGAGCTCAGCAGGTATAACCCCGAAGAGCCTGATAATCCATTTATCATACCAGAATATACTTATCTATACCCGTTAAATAAAGAACCTGCGGAAACGATTTTAGGTACGGTTTTGATCCTTGTGGATTACACTATCTATCCCGAATTGCGAAATACACTGGAAAATGACTATGCAAGACTATTAAATTCCTATGGCTGGAATGTGGTAATACACAAAGCACCTAGGGCTGAAGAGTTTGATGCTAAAGAGGTACAGGTAACCAAGTCCATAGTAAACAGCGTTTATAAAAGTACAGATGGTGAACTGAAAAGCCTTTTATTACTCGGAAGGATACCTATACCGTATAGCGGGGGATTCACCGTGGACGGCCATTCACCTAGCCACGAAGGGGCTTGGCCAGCAGATACTTATTATGCTGATATTGACGGCTTATGGCCCGATACCGATGAAAACATAGCTATCTCAGACTGGGAAAGAATGTTCAATTTCCCTGGCGACGGTAAGTTCGATCTTGAGTTTATCCCAAGTGATCTTGAACTGTCTGTCGGCAGAGTAGATTTTTATGACCTCGGATATTTTGATGAAACGGAGATCGATCTATATAAGAGATATCTAAGGAAAGTAATAGATTATAGAAGCGGAAAGTGGGATACAAATGGTGATCCAGACTCATTACCTGACTATGATCTCAATGGGATATTTCAAGATGACTGGAACGCCTACGGTACTGGTTTCCCCGGGTATAGCGTTAGATCATATATCGGCACAATGGTAGGTTCGGAAAACCTCGATATCGGCAATATTCAAAACGCCCCAAAGAATAAGGTTTATGATTTTGCTTACGGCGGAGCATCAGGTGGCTCGGAAAGTCTATTCCAAGTGGCCTATGCAGATGAATATGCCAAGAACTCATACTATAACAGGTTCAGCCAGTTCTTTGGTTCATTTGTTGGCGATATTGATTTCCCAAACCAGATAATGAAGTCCGTTATAGCTTCGGAAGGACAGACTTTAACCTGTAATTTTGGTGGCAGGCCTATATGGCAGATTCAGGAAATGGCAAATGGCGCAACCATCGGTGAGTCATACATCCGTACAGCGAATAACAGGCAAAGAATATTCAACGGGAACGGTATAGGCTTTTCCGGGGGCATCCATTTAATGCTACTGGGTGACCCGACGTTGCAGGCTGGCACTGTAGCTGGTGGTACTCAGATTTATGATCCTGCTACCGAAAGATATATTCTTGCGCCAGCTTATGATTTTGAGGCATATTATGTTTACTCTGTGAATGATGAACTCAAAAGATATGACCTTGAAACTATTTGCGATGACCTTGATTGTGTAAATAATAATAGTATCCAAGATAAAGTGATCAGAGGGCTATATCTTGTTGAAAATAACTTTGGTAGCCATTATAGGCTGTCAGCACCTGTATTCGTCAACTCACTGACTTCTGTTAAAAGTAGTTTGGATAATACCGGATTAAGCATTCAAGGCAATTCCCTCATCTGTAAAACAAGATTTACAAGTTCCGATATAACATTAAGCATTATTGATGTAAACGGTAGGGTTATAAGCTACCAGCAGTTAACTGAAACAGAACTTTATAATGGCTTTGACTTGGATAAACTTAACTTACATTCCGGTGGGTATTTTGCGGTAGTTAAAGGCAATAATGTAAATTTGCATACTAAGTTCAGTATAATAAAATAGAATAAACCAGAATAATGCAAGAAGATCTTAAAGGCGGCAGCGTAGAATACAATGTAGAAAACGGTATCGGAACAATTACTTTCGGCCACCCGCAAAGCAATTCCCTTCCAGGTTCGGTGCTTAGGAAACTCGCGGCTACAATACAAGAAGCCGGTGAAGACAATCAAAGCAGGGTAATAATTCTACAGTCTCTTGGCGAACGCGCTTTTTGTGCAGGCGCGTCATTTGATGAGCTGGTAGCAATTGAAGATTATGATACGGGAAAACGTTTCTTTATGGGTTTCGCTATGGTAATCAACTCCATGAGGAAGTGCCCGAAAATTATCATAGCAAAAGTTCAGGGTAAAGCAGTTGGCGGAGGGGTAGGCCTTCTTTCAGCGGCTGATTATACTTTTGCTACTGAACACTCATCGGTAAAGCTATCAGAGCTGGCTTTGGGTATAGGGCCTTTTGTTGTCGGGCCTGCGGTAGAAAGGAAATCCTCAACATCTGCGTTTGCTCAGATGTCAATCGATTTTGACTGGTATCCACCAGAATGGGCTCAAAGCGCAGGTCTATATCAAAACGTTTTTAAAGACAAAGATGAATTAGATAAAGAGACTTTGAAATTAGCTCACAAACTTTCTGAGCAGAGCCCCGATGCTATGGCCGAACTTAAGAAAGTGATTTGGAGAGGTACGGAAAACTGGGATCAGTTACTGGAAGACAGAGCTGAAATCAGTGGTAGGCTTGTGCTCAGCGATTTCACAAAAGACTATATCAATAAATTCAAGTCTAAATCTAAATAACTATAGACATATATCTTGGTTGACTTAAGATATCAGCTTTTACGGAAAAAGAAATAGAGTAGTATCCCGAATTACAGAAGCTGCACCAAAGCAGCCGACAGCGTCTCCCTCGATGGTGTTCAGCAGTTCATTGTACTGCTGGGCGCCACGAGCCTGAAGAAACCACCGCAGCATATTAAAATCAGCACTATAAATAGATACTTCGTGTAGCCCGTACCATCTCAGTGCAGTCCAGACTACAACAGATTGGTTAGAAGGCAGAAAGCCCCATGTCGTTGTATTATCATAAAAGCTGTCCTCCCTGAATTCGCTTGTGACCCTTTCGTTTTTTTCCTCTGTTGGGGGATCAAGATATATTCCGTATTCAAGCGTATCTAAGGCGCGGGATTGTAAAAGATAGCCAAGTGCGAAATTCGGCTGGGGGGTCCATGATATAAATACTTCAGCGGTATCAAGCTCGGCTTCAGTAGGATAATTTAAAATATCAGGAGCTTGCTGAGTCCAGCTGAAAGTATCAGGTACAAAAGCGGTTCCCTTTGCAGAACGGCCATCGGCAAAGCTTACATTCAGTGTATAAGATGTGTTCTTCTGAACTTTATAGGACGAGTCAGGATAAAAGTAACCCTCTTGGCCTTCTGGAGCAATTGTCAATGGAAAAACACTGCCACTACTATCTGTAATAGCAACAGTAGCATCCCTAACCAAGGCCTCTTCATAATCGAATGGCTCATTAACAGGGAATGATCTTACTATCCTTAGATCTCTGATCATCTGGCCTTCTATTAGGAACGCCTCTATAACATACTGCTCCTGATATCCTGTAGGCAGATCATCTTCGCAAGAAGCCAGCATTAGTATAATGATACTAAAAAGTATTAGTGGTAATGATTTTCGGATATCAACTAGCATTTGGGTAGTCATAAAAAATTAAAGTCCGGTGCTTAGGGTAATAAGAAAAACCAATCATATCAGCACGAACTTATCGACTCAAACTTATTAATAGGGACGATAAAGTCAGACTTTTATATAACATGTATAAAAGTAGAGGTTAGATTGATACTTTCAGGTTTATATCATCTCACTTACGAGTTTATCTACAATAGCATTGGAATCAAGCCTATCTGCTTCTGCTTTAAAACTTGTGACTATCCTGTGCCTTAACACTGGCTGTGCAACATACTTGATATCATCGATTGAAGGCGTGAACCTTCCGCTCATAGCTGCTCGCGCCTTCGCACCTAAGATAAGAAACTGGCTAGCCCTAGGGCCAGCACCGTAATTTATATAGTCTTTAACAGTCTGGCTCTGATTTGTTTCTGGTCTGGTTGCTCGCACAAGGCTCACTGCATAATCAATAACATTATCGGCTACTGGGATTTTTCTTACAACATCTTGATAAGCAATAATATCGTTTTTACTCATCACCTTGTTTATGGTAACCACTTTCTCAGTTGTGGTAGCCTTTACGATTTCCCTCTCTTCTGCTTCACTCGGATAACCAAGCAGAATATTAAACATGAACCTATCGAGTTGGGCTTCAGGTAATGGGTATGTACCTTCCTGCTCTATCGGGTTCTGGGTTGCCAGTACGAAAAAAGGACTGTCGAGAGTATAGCTATGGCCAGCGGCTGTGATGACTTTCTCCTGCATAGCCTCAAGCAAGGCTGCTTGGGTTTTCGGAGGTGTTCTGTTGATCTCATCTGCCAATACGATATTAGAAAAGATAGGCCCTTTGACGAATCTGAATACTTTTTGCCCGGTGGAGCGGTCTTCCTCGATTACCTCTGATCCTGTAATATCACCCGGCATTAGATCTGGGGTAAACTGAACTCTACTGAAATCAAGATCTAAAGCTTCAGAAAGCGTTTTTATAAGAAGTGTTTTCGCCAGCCCCGGTACCCCCATCAGCAGGCAGTTGCCCTTAGCAAATAAGCTCAAAAGCAATTGATCAATAGTCTTTTCCTGGCCTATAACTACTTTGCCGATCTCTTTTTTTAGTTCTACGATCTGTTCGGATAATCTTTTGACTAATTCCGTATCGCTACTGCTAGTATTACTTGTATTGGGGTTTGCCATCAGTCTCGAAAGTTGGTGTGCTTGTTGTTGTCGGAAAATGTTAAGTTTTATCTTTAAAGATAGACCCTTAGCATTAGTTTGGGTAAACGTAGTATAAACATCTTTGTTCTATCAGCGTTATTAATTCGGGGTAGCGGTGATTAACATACACCGTCCCGAGTTTTAGCTATAAGTTTTTTTACAAGATCATATTCATGTGAGATATATGAATTCAAAAGTACTTTTTTTCGTTTTTTCTTTGATTATCGGATATTCAGCTTCTAAATCTCAACTTGTTAATGACGGCCTTGCGCAGCCTTTCAATCTTGGTTTTGAATTTAGCCCCGAGGGAAAACTGCCAACAGGTTGGTGGATAAACGATGATTATAAACAGAAAAACTTCGTGGCTCTCGCCACACGTGAGCAGGCTCGCACAGGCCAGCAATCTATTCTGATTGTGAATTCAAAATTCAAAAGCATGTCTCCAGAAGCTGCCAAAAGTGAACCCGCAGCTATCTCACAGACTATAGACGCTCACTTATACAGGGGCAGAAAACTTCGTGTCTCAGTTTTTGGTAAAGGAGCACAAGATGCCGGTGATGGATTCAGGATATGGATCAAGGATGTGTTTTATGATAATGAAGGTGGATCATACCGCCAGAAGGAAGGATTTATAAGCACTACGGAATGGACAAAAGACGAAATCGAGTTTACAGTGAACAAAAACGCTGATATGATAGCTATTGGTGTGGAAACCCGCGGTAAAGGCCCTTATTTCTTTGATGATTTCAATATTGAGTATGCCGACAGGGAAGATGTTGAAAACATAGCACTAAGACCTATTTCGGAACAAGAGAAAAAAGATATTTATAACCTAGGTGTATTTCAATATACATTAAAAGCGTTTCATCCCGGATTTGAGGCCGTTGCTTTGAAGTGGAACGGAGTGCTGCACAAATCTGTGTCCGATATTATAGCAGGTAAGGATTTGGTAAATATACTCGAAGATAACTATACGCCTTATCTGGGCGGACTAAAAGTATCAAAACTGCCTATAGAAGCTATAACTTACCCTAGAGAAAAGAAGTTCAGTGGTATGATTGCTTATTCCTATATGCATAAAGGTATTTATAATCCTTCGGTTTCCGATCCCTTAGCATCAACTGCTGTAAATATCTACCAGCCTATTTTAGATCAGCAGCTTATTATATTCAAATCAGCAAAACTGGCTGAAAATACATTTGGGCAGCCTGTTGAATTATCTGCAATGGTAAAGACCGATCCTGTAGGTCCGGGTTCTCACGCTCAGCTTTGGATTAGATATACTAACGGCAATAATACATTGAAAACCAGAGCAATGTACGATGATATGGTTAGATCCAAAGAATGGACCAAAGTAAGACTTACTGATACTGTTCCTATGGATGCGGAAAAAATCTCTATAGTCCTCACTGTTTTCGGTAATGGTAGCTTTTGGTTTGATGATGTAAAATTAGGATTCCCTGATAAAGGTATTACAACTTTTACCAATCTTGAAAACGATGATTTTGATGATGACCCTAATTATCCTGTATCGTGGAATATAGCTGATGGAGCTATGAGGGATAGTTATAGAATTAGTATCGATAAAGAAGAATCTTATAACGGAAATGCTCTTAAAGTATGGACCGCTGAGTCGGGGTTCAAGACTTTGGCCAGCGAAGGAACTACAAAAGTAATCGAGCTTGGCCAGGGTAGCGATAAGATATATTACCGTTTTCCGTTATCTGTATATTCGGTGGGGCTCGGCACTTATCCTAAACCAGAATTTGTGATTGAAAAAGTGTCGGATGTCTACAATGATGTAAATTATTCAGACGAGGATCTTGTTTCTCGTCTGGCAATTGTATCAGATCTGGCTGGTTTAAAAGAAACTTTTGATTTCGTAGATCTTAGCGATGAGGAGATAAACAAACTTTTTGATCTGGCGGTAACACCCGGTGGTGATATGGAGGCACTTGTAAGCAAGGCTATCAAATATTTAGATGATCCGAGCGCGAAAGCATGGAATCTATCGACCTATGACAGATTTACTATTCCAGCATATCTTGAGGCTGTAACCGGAGAGTATATAGTTGTCTCCAATACATATAATGACTCGCTTTTCCATGTAGGGGATCGCATCATAAAGATAAACGGTAAGAATATATGGGATCAGATTAACGCTTATATTGATGAAACGGGTGATGTCAACAAGATTCTTTCTCTCCGCAAGGCTCTTCTCGATGTGGTTTCATTTCCTGTACCCACAAGGTTGGAAATCGGGTTGATAGATACTCTGGGTAAAGAACGAAAAGTAGATCTGGAAGCTAACTATCCTATCTCTCAGGTATCTGGGCCTACACTGGGCACTACTTTCAAATTTGATGAGAATACGGCATACATAGATCTCAGATCACTTTCGGATAAAGATTTTAAGTCTTTAACAGAAAAGCTGGAAAACTACAGTACCCTGATATTCGATCTCAGAGGTAAATCAACTATTACCGAGTATATGCTCGGCTATTTTATTGATGAACCTATAGAGAACGTAAAGTATAAACTCAAGATCTTTACCGAGCCTATGGTTTCTACAGACACCTTAAATTTTGGCGGTAGTATAAAACCGTTGGATGGGCTAGGGGGAAAATCAGTTTACTTCCTTATAGATGAGAGAACCTCTGGTGGATTGGAGCAGATAGCATTTTTAGCTAAAGAAAACAATCTAGGTACTTTAGTTGGGATGCCTACTTCAGGAACTATCGGGCAGACTAATATCACTACACTTCCGGGTGATTATAATCTAGTGTTAGGTGTATTCCAATCATACTACAAAGATAAATATCTAAAAGGATTGGCTACCGTACCGGATGTTGTGTCAGCTACTGATATCAAATCCGTATATTTGGGATACGACAGCGTTGTACTCAGGGCTTATCAGCACTCCAAAACAGATGAGACCGCAACTGAAAAATCTTCGGATAATTAAAAAAACAATGACAGTTGTTAACAAAATCAGAGTAATAACGTTATTCCCGTACAAAGAAAAAATCGTACTTATATTAACTAACATCAGGAGATATGATGAAATCACTAAAAACACTCGCTATAGCAGCATTGGCTTTTGCCGGTACTAGCTTGTTCGCAGGCGAAGTTACTGTAAACACTAATATGACTTGCGGTAGCTGCGAAGCGAAAATCTCTCAGACACTTGATAAAACTGAGGGTGTTGATGAATATACAGTTGATCTTGCAGCTAATACTGTTATGATCAAATATGATGACAGCAAGACTAACGAAGCAGATGTTACTAAAACCATTGCTGATCTTGGATTCAAAGCAGAAACTACAGAAATGAAAACTGTAAGCGGTGAAAAGAAATCCTGCGGTACTAAAAAAGCATGCTGCACTACAAAAGACAAGAAAGCAGCAAAGTAAGCTTAATCTATATAAACCGTTGATAATTTAACCGTTAGCCTAGCAATTATTGTTAGGCTTTTTTTTATATTGTAGATGTCTTAAATATTTTTTACAATAAGGAGCTATCATGAGAAAACAGGCCTTAGCCGTTCTTTCCTCATTAACAATCTTTTCAATGACATTTGCAGGGTGCGGATCTTTAGTTACAGGTTCGAGACACGAAGTGTCTGTTACGTCTGAGCCTAGCACTGCAAATGCTATCATTTACAAAGCTGGAACGAAAGACATAGCATATCAAGGTACTACACCTTTCGATGTCGAACTGAACAAGAAAGCTGGCTTTATGCAGGGGCAGGATTATCTGCTTGAGGTAACAAAACAAGGTTACGCACCCGCTAAGATCAATATAACCGCAGGTGTAAACGGATGGTATATAGCGGGAAATATTTTGTTTGGTGGCATTATTGGGTGGTTGATAGTCGACCCAGCAACAGGTGGTATGTGGAGTCTTTCTCCTGATGACCTCAATGCTAACCTAAGCAAAGATACTGCATATACTTATGAAGAAGGCAAGATCAACATCGTACTTAAGGAAGACCTTACTGAAGAAGAGTTCGAAAAACTAAATCCAACCCCAGTTAACTAATAGTTTTTTTAGTTTATGATAAGGCTGGACATTATAATTCCAGCCTTATTATCTATTATACTTTTATTATCAAACCTGCCCTTAGCATCAGTAACCTGAGGTCCTGAGAACCTTCATTTATAAAAAGGTTGTTTATACCGAACCTACCATCAATCTTTACAGTGCTATTTATTTCATATTCAATCCCGGCATTTACCGAGAGCCCGAATAAATGCTGAAGAGCAATGTTTTGATCATCTATAAATTCTACATCGGCCGCTTCGCCGTCTCTTACCGCAGTGTAGGTACTAAATATCATGTTGTTATTTGAGATACCTAATTCAATAAAATACATGCCATCGATCAAAAGTCTGTAGTCTAAGCTTTGGTATATATAAAAGTAGTTTTGGTCATCGTAATTATCTGTGCCTAATATAAGATTACCGTTCCCACCCTGGCCGTCAAAGGATGGATAATTAAGTCGTAACCCAGTAGTAAAAGTGCCTATAGTTGCTGTTATGACATGATTGAGGAAGAGACTGTCCCGCCTACCATAACTGAGTCCTATATGGCTGCTTGCACCAAATATACCATCGACATTTGGGTCGTCGATGTCTGATAGTATACTATGGGAGACCCCCGCCCCAGCAATTATCGCAAAAGGTGATTCATTGCTCTCCTGTGCTACCAATAAACTATTTACCGTTAGGAAAAACGAAATAATAAACATTTTCATCGAATTGATTTCCTTTACTGTTGCATAATGTTTATCTCATATAATTGCCGAGCGCTTTATTTAGATAATAAGCTTTTTGGAAATTATTCGAGATAAAAATTTACCTTAATTGAACTGAAATACCTGTTCTCAAATTCGGAATCAATAAGCCATTTTCTATGCTGAAGCCGAATAAAGTCTTTTCATCATCATTTATAGAAATCGACCATAATTCAAAACCAGCTTTCAAATAAAATGAAAAGTAATTTCCAATCCTAGTTTCATAACCTACGTTGCCTTCAAAAGAGAACAGATTATCAAAATCACTACTGTAATCTATTTCAACTTCCCCAATGATTGCGTTTCTGTGATCAGAATCTAACCTATTTATCAGTTTATTATATCTGATATGAGCTTCCAAAAATAGGGAACCTGAATTATAAGTTCTACGGCCTATCGACAAACTGATATATTCGAGATCTTGTGTGATATTATAACTATCAAACAGACCCGGGGTTTGCTCAGTTACATCATTCGGTCTGAAGATAAAACTCGTTTTATGATAGTCGAGATTGATTATTATCAGATAACTGTCGCTGCTGTTTGTCTCTATATAGGGAGCTATCCTTCCGAAATCAAAACTTATCCCATATCTATGGCCGAGATAATTATCAGTATCAAGTCCTTCAAAACCCATAGGTATGTTAAAGCCGATTCCACTACTGGTAGTAATCCTATAATTATATGGTTTAGGATCTTGTGTTAATGCAACTTGGCAAGCCAAAAAGCATAAAAGAATCAATTGATAGAATCTAAACATCCTTTCTTACTTTATACCGCTCGATCCGAACCCACCTTCTCCTCTATCGGTGTCTTCAAGATCGTCACAGACTTCCCAGGTCGCAGTTTCGTATTTTGTGATTACCATCTGGGCTATTCTATCTCCATGCTCAACAGTATATCTCTGGTTTGAAAAATTAGCTAGGATGACCTTTATCTCGCCTCGATAATCAGAATCGATTGTACCTGGTGCGTTGAGTGCAAACACACCTGATTTGGCCGCAAGCCCAGAACGGCTACGTATCTGTGCTTCATATCCCGAAGGTACTGCTATGGCGATATTTGTAGGCACAGTCATTATCCCACCTGGCCTGATATGTATTGGATCTGTATTTGATGCACGCAGATCCATACCGGCCGCCCCAGTAGATTGATACATAGGTAATTCTATACTATCCAGTTCCGGGTTGATCTTCTTTAATTTGATAGTCATTATCTGCCTCTTGAATTACTATTGCCACCACGGCCTAATCCTTTTCTTCCGCCTCGGTCGTCACCTCTTCCACCACGGCCTCTGCTACGGTCGTCTCTGCCACGATCATCTCTTCCTCCGCGCCCGCCACGGCTATCCCTGCCGGAGCCGCCCGATCCTCTTCTGTCGTTATCCCTGGCCGGCCGGCCTTGTCTGCCACCAAGATTGAGACTGATTTTCTTCTTGCCGTCTTCTTCGCTTGTGTTGACTCCGCCTTCCAGATGTCTATATTGGTCAGCTAAGTTGCCGCTGCGTTGTTTGTATGCGCGCTCGATTCTTTCGCCAACACCTGAATCCGGTTTGCCCCCTGTATCACCTTGAAAGACAATTACAAATTCGCCTTTAGCCTTACTTTCTTTGAACTTATCCCATAACTCGCTGAATGTGCCATAATAATGGGTTTCAAAGTGGAGAGTGATATTCATACCTATATATGCCTTGCGGTCAGGCATTATCTTTGCGAAAGCATCCAAAACCGGGCGCAACCTGTAAGGAGTTTCCAGCATAGCCACTGTATGCTTTTCCTTAGCAAGCTCTGCGATCTTTCTCTCTCTATCGGATCTGTCCCTCGGCAGAAAGCCAGCGAACAGAAATCTATCAAGCGAGAAACCTGATCGGACAAGTGCCGGGATAATCGAGGTAACGCCAGGCACTACCTCGATATCGATATTATTTAGAAGAGCCAGACGCATAAGCTCATTGCCTGGGTCGGCAAGTAGCGGCGTTCCACCGTCGGATATGAGCCCAATTTTCTTGCCAGCCTGAAGAAGTGAAAGAATTTCTGGAGCTTTTTCGATTTCGTTTTGCTCATTCAGAAGATCAATATTCTTTTTCAGCCCGAGCCTATGGAGAAGACCCGCCCCTTCCTTACGCTCTTCACAAACAACTAAGTCACAGATTCCCAGCACTTTAACCGCTCGCCGTGTAATATCATCAGGATTACCTATAGGCGTTGATACAACGAAAAGTTTACCGCCTTCGGCTCTCAAACTTGGTTCGGGCTGCTCGTCAAACTGCTCTATATGCTTAGAGGCGTTATCCGATGCTGTATCATTTGCTTCGTTTATTGGTTGATCGCTTTCGCTTTCTTGTATGTCGTTATTCTCTATCTCCATTCTCGCCGGGTATCCTCAATAATATGTTTGGCAAAAATAAGGAATAGAAAGTAAAGGCATCGGAAATGATTGCTATAATACATTGTCAGAAGTGACAATAAGAATATCTATATCGTCAGTTAAGGCGATATATGACGATAAGAAAAACCATATCGTCAGTTAAGTCGATATATGACGATAAGAATTATTATATTATCACTTATACACACGGAGATATTATGAAAATATCAGATTATACATCAGGTAGATATACAGATCAGTATCAATATAAGTCTTTTTCACCCTCACTGATTAATCTAAACTGGAGTATTGATGACAATTATCTAATAAGCAGAATAGCTGAGGCAAGCAGGTTGTTAGGTGAATTAAATGCGTTTTCGTCAATAATCCCTGATATGGATTTCTTCATCAGTATGCATATTGCAAAAGAAGCGACTGAGTCAAACCGTATTGAGGGAACAAAAACAACCATGGAAGAAGTATTCGCTGATGAGGATGATATCGAGATAGAGAAGCGGGATGATAGAGCGGAAGTTAGAAACTATATAGAGGCCATAAATTATGCAATCAGTGAACTTAAGAAACTACCTCTATCCAATAGATTGATAAAAAACACACACCAAATACTACTCAAAGGCGTTCGGGGGGAAACTAAAACCCCGGGCGAGTTCAGAAAAACTCAAAACTGGATAGGGCCTACATTAAAAAATGCATTTTTTGTACCTCCGCATCATTCCGAGTTGCCCGATCTGATGTCTGATTTTGAACTATTTATGAATAATGAAGAATATATACATCCTGAGCTTTTCAGGATAGCATTACTTCACTATCAGTTTGAGACTATTCATCCATTTCTAGACGGTAACGGGAGAATAGGTAGGCTGTTGATTACATTGTATTTGGTAAGTAACAATGTACTTAACGCACCATCATTATATCTATCAGATTTTTTGGAGAAAAATAAAGGGCACTATTTTAATTCCTTAACTATTACAAGGCAAACAGGTAATCTGAACCAATGGCTAGACTTCTTTATGAGTGGCGTTATCGAAACATCTAAGAATTCAATCAATGTATTCAAAAAAATATTGATCTACAAAGATGAGATCGAAAACATAAAATTGCCGACTTTGAACAGACGGTTCGAAAGCGGCAAAAAGCTTATGAACCTGCTATTCAGGAAACCGATATTAGAAATAGCCGATATACCTCAAGAAATAGATATTTCCTTATCAACTGCCAATCGGCTGGTCAAAGATTTTGTCGATCTGGATATATTGAGGGAATATACTGGCTATTCCAGAAACAGGAAATATATCATCTGGGAATACTTGGATATTTATAAATAAAATATAAGTTTCCTCTTTACCCGAGCCCCTTTATAAGGTCTCTGGCGATTACGATATGCTGTATCTCGCTGGTACCTTCATAGATTTCTGTGATCTTGGCGTCGCGCATCATTCGCTCTACCTCATATTCCTGCACATAGCCATAGCCGCCGTGTATCTGTACGGCTTCTTTTGTTACCTCATTGGCAACGGTGGAAGCCATCAGTTTCGCCTCGGAGCTTTCCCTGTTGCAGTCCATGTCGTTCTGTTTTAGCCATGCCGCCTTATGCACTAAAGCGCGAGCCGCACTTATCTTCATGGACATTTGTGCTAGCTTCTGCTGTATCATCTGATGATCACAAATTGGAATGCCCATTGTCTTACGTTCGGTTGAATACTGAAGCGCTTTTTGGAACGCACCTTCTGCTATACCTACCGCTTGGGCGGCTATACCGATTCTGCCACCGGTAAGCCCGCGCATAGCGATATAGAAGCCTTCTCCTACTGCTCCAACTACGTGGTCGGCAGGTACTTTTACATTATCGAGAGTTAGGGAATAAGTATGGCTGGATTTCAGACCCATCTTTACTTCTTTAGCACCGAAGCCTATCCCCTCCATAGAGCTGTCGAGAATAAAACAGCAGATACCTTTATGCTTTAGCTCAGGATCGGACTGAGCGAACACTACGAAAACATCAGCCTGCTTAGCCGTGGATATCCAGTTCTTCAAGCCGTTCACGGTCCAGGAACCGTCATCATTCTTGGTAGCAGTGGTAGATTGCTGGCGTGCATCGCTTCCTGCTTCTGGTTCTGATAGGCAGTATGCTCCAAGCCATTCACCACTAGTAAGCTTCGGAAGATACTTTTTCTTCTGTTCCTCGGTACCGTGAGATTCGATTATCCAATTGATTAGAGAGTTCTGAACCGATGTGATTGTTGTAACGGAAGCATCTACTTTAGCGAACTCTTCAAGAGCCAATACATAGCTAAGTGTATCCAGACCGGTTCCGCCGTATCCAGGATCGACCATCATACCCATAAAGCCAAGCTCGCCCATTTTCTGCAGAATCTCAGTAGGGAACTCGGCTTCCTCATCACGCTTGATAGCGGTAGGAGCAATCTCGTTGTGAGCGAACTCGCGGGCTAGTTTCTGAATCTCTAATTGGGTGTCGTCAAACTGGAGTGAATACATTCTAGTGCCTTCTTTCTTTATATGATCCAAGTATCAGCTTACAAAATAAGCTATTCAATTCAGACGTAGAAAGTAAGCCGGGGTTGTTGCAGGATTATTATAATATGCTATCTTAGTAAGAAGGAAGTAATATGTACTTTTATAATAATTCAGTGATCAGTATCGGTTTATAGAAATAAGAGTTGTGGTTATTTCTCCGGGGCAGCAGCCCATACACTCATAAAAAAACTATCTGACTACCTTCTATGTATTCTCGGCTGGCGAGAGCATCTAAATCTTTCGATATCATCGCTCCGGAGAGCTGCGTGCTTGGTTGATCTACCTTGCGTTCTTTTTCGCCACATCTTGAAGCTACAGGCTTTCATTTCCTTTCGCATCAGCTTGATCACGTCTTTATTTTTTAAGCCGAACTGCTTTTCGATAGCGCCAAAAGGCGTGCGGTCTTCCCAGGCCATTTCTACGATTCGGTCGATATCTGAAACTGATAGCTTATCCATTGTTATATGTCGATTGAAATAATTCAGTAATGTATCGGAACAGTAAAAAAAAGCCTGCCCTTGTAAAAGGCAGGCTGATTGTTTGCGGGTATCACGGAATTATTATTCGACTATCAGTTTTTCTAGTGATACTGTTTGTGTATCATTCATTATTATAATATAATAACTTCCGGTATTCAGATTCAGATTATCGAAAGAGAAGCTGTTTGTTTTACCGCCTGTGTTTATCTCACTAATAATTTTGCCAGTATTATCAATAACTCTGATTATATCAAAGCTATCTTCACTGTTTATAGTAAAATACCCCTGGGCTGGGTTCGGATATATTTCTGTAGCAGGGTTATCTGAGTATATTGATGAAGTACTGCCAAGCCTTAATACGTCTCCGTTTTCCCTAACAACGAAAAGTCCGAAATCTCTCCCCGAAGGCATACCTGGCTCATCTTCAGACATTAAAAATCCGGACGCGAATATGAATAGGGATTCACCGCTAAATGCAGAAAGAAAAGCTTCATACACTCCGGCTACAACACTAATATCACCCGCAGCAGTTACTGTGAGATTCAAATCATCATCAGGAATCTCAACCCAACCGCTTGCTGTTCCGTAAATAAGATTCGGAATCAATGGTGATGTACTAATATCTGTATATATATCCACTTCAGGAGCATCGGTGGAACCATGGAAAGCATTGATGGCAACCACATCATCAGAGGAAGCTGTACTTCTTCCTTCTAAAGCTACTAAATCTAAATCGATAACTCGATCGGCAGCGCCTGAATTAAAACCATCGCCAGCTACTCCATTTGCTAAGACTATATACTCCATATCTGTCTCCAGTGCTGGAAATGTAAACTGCTCTATGATATCCTCTCCTGAATTTGTTGAATTAGGACCGTTGATACTTATCGAAAGAGGTATATTGGCACTCGAAGCCAAAACGTCTAAATATGGTGTAGCTTCTCTGAACATTAAGTCATCGAGCATTGGCGGCTTAACACCGTTGACATAAATATCAACCGTTTCCGCAGCGGGATCTGGTGAATTATGTATTACCTTTACTTTAGCTATATCAGCTTCAGGCAGTAGAAGTGGGTTGCCGCCGTTCCCCAAGGGAGTAACTACGTTTAGCTCAAAAGAAGCTTCATCATTAACGGTAGTTGGTTGCTCATCAGTATTCAGAAAACCCGATGCGAGTACAACAGAGGCAAATCCTGCAGCCGTTGAAACGGGTGCTAAATACTCACCGACCACTATCTCAGGCTCTCCAGATACTGTAACTTTTATAGCGTAGGTAGAGCCAGGCAGTGCTATGTATTCAGTAGCTTCGCCGTAAATAAGATTGCCTATCTGAGGGTTGTTTGTGTATGTTTCCCCTGCGTTCAGATTCTTGATATATATATCAACCGGCGGCGCGTCGGTAACACCGTGAAACACTTTAAGCTCCACTTCAGATGGATTATCGGACTGCTGTTTACCAGCTGAAGGGAACAATGCCAATTCTATATCGCGTTCTGGATTAGGATTTACAAACCCACTTGCATCCGCTACGCCATTAGCTATAACGACATAATTTCCAGGTTCAAGCATTCCAAGTTCAAAAGTTTTGATTACGCCGTCATTAACATCAATTGACGTAGAAGCGTTTATCGAAACGTTTATATCGGTATTGGTAGGTAGAGGCAAATATGAAGTAGCTGTACGGAATGCTACATCATCAAGCCCTGTCTTGTCACCGTTTACATAGATATCAACTATAGCGGCTGCTGGATCAGCGCTATTATGTATAATCTGAACATTTGCCTGCCCGTTAGCGCCCTGTGAAAAGAATAACAGGGATAACAAAAGCCCTAATGTTTGTATGATTTTCTTCATTGTACTTACCTTTGGTTTAATATTGATTACTATTAGAATTACTTTGATTGGTATTTGATATCGACAATGCTATCAACAGTCATAACTGCAGCTTTGTATTCACTCTATAAGTACCGGATGTTAAATAAAAGTCTCTATATTTTCTATGAACACATATAAGTAAATTTTATCAATTTATTTACAATAAAAATATTGAATGCTAAAGATATAATATTAACCAATCTCAAGTATCTTACTTTTAAAATTACTACATCATAGAAAAGCAAATAAATGAGTTCCACTTTTCCTAAGCTAACTAAAAACCAAATAAACAAGATAGAAAACTACGGTTCCAGAGTAAGTCTCGATAAGGGTTATTTGGTTTTTGAGAGCGGTAACTCCGATGCTGACTTCTATGTAGTTATATCCGGCATGATTGAAATATTTGATGAGGATGAGGAAAGAGAAAGGAGAATTGCCGAACACGGTAAAGGTGAATTCACTGGAGAGCTTGATATGCTCACCCACAGAAAAATCATGCTTAGCGGTAGGGTAGCGGAAAGCGGTGAATTCATTAAAGTCCCCCATAACAGATTTCAGGATATGATATCCGAACATTCCGATCTTGCCGATAAGCTCACCAGAGCTTACATCAATAGGCATAAAAAACTTATTTCTAAGAAGAATGCCGCTTTGGTACTTACCAGCAAAAAAGATGACCCGGATGGTTTGCGCATCGAGAGTTTTCTGAAGAGAAACGGCATCCCTCTGGAATCAAAAGTCGATAAATCTTTTGACAAGCCTGTGATTTCCTCCAGCGATGGTAAAAAAAGGATCGAGAACCCCACAAATTTTCAGCTGGCTGATGATCTGGGTTTATTGGAGGTGATTGATCAAGATTCTATATACGATGTAGTAATTGTCGGGGCTGGGCCAGCAGGGCTATCCGCTGCGGTCTATGCCGCCTCGGAAGGGCTTAACACGGTGGTACTGGAATCAATCGCACCGGGTGGCCAAGCGGGCACAAGTTCCAAAATTGAGAACTATCTCGGGTTCCCAACGGGTATAAGCGGTCAGGAATTAGCCGATAGAGCACAAGTGCAGGCCCAAAAGTTCGGAGCTATGATCGGATTGCCACATAAGGCGGATAATCTGGAATGCAGTGACTGGCCATATACTATCACGTGTGATGACGATTGTGATAATCTTTCCATAAAAGCGAAAGCAATTATAATCGCTAGTGGAGCTAACTACCGTAAACTTGATATCGAATCAGCGGAAGATTTTGATAACAAAGGTTGCTATTATGCCGCTACCTCGCTGGAAGGGAATCTATGTAAAGGGGAGGAAGTAGTAGTTGTTGGCGGGGGCAACTCCGCAGGGCAGGCTGCAGTTTATCTGGCGCAAAGGGCGAAGAAAGTATATGTTTTGGTAAGGTCTGGCGGTCTGGTGGAATCGATGTCGGATTATCTCAGTGACAGGATCGATGCATCAGATAAAATTGAATTACTGATAAATACCGAAATTATTCGATTGGAAGGTAAAGACAGTCTTGAGAAAGTAACGTGGCGAAATAACAGGTCAGGAAATGAAGAAACAAAGAATATCCGAAGATTATTTTTAATGATTGGCGCAAAGCCTAATTCAGATTGGCTTGAAGGTAGCCTGGAATTAGATAAAAACGGTTTTGTATGTACCGATCAGGGGATTAACAATAAAGAGTTATTTGAAGGCAGAGACCCCTATCATTTAGAAACATCACTGCCCGGAGTGTTTGCTGTGGGGGATATAAGAAGCGAATCTATAAAGCGAGTTGCATCCGCAGTTGGAGAAGGTTCAGTTGCCGTTGGGTTCGTTCACAAATGGCTTAAAAGCAAAAGAGATAGCAATTGAGAAAGTATATTTATTACGATTAGTTATTTCACATCATTCAGTAAACTAAGATTCTTGGTTTTATCTAAACCGTGGATGACATGCATATCGCCGGTGGTTTCCATAACTATAAAATCGACTTCATCCATATTTTCAAGATTATTATGCCTTAATCTGCTATAAACCTCATCTTTTCTTACCCTGCTTTTTTTCATATTATCTTCCATAAATCTCCCATCAGCAAATAACAATACAGGGCTGCTTGTGATAATATCTTTAAAGCTTTTTGATCTGTAAGAAATAAAAGTTATTATATACTGCAGGAAGATCAGAATTGCCATGCATGTAACACCTTCCGATACCGCGATACTGCTACTAAGTGCGGTAGAAGCAAGTACAGAACCCAAGGCTACGGTAACCACAAAATCAAACGCGTTCATCTTGGAAAGCGTACGCTTACCTGATACCCTCAAAAGTATCACCACCGCTATATAGCCGCTTACCGACATAATAAGGACTTTCAAAATCTTATCCCAACCTGAAAACAGTATATCTTCCATTCCTTTTTCCCTTTATTTATAAATAAAATCGAAAAAGTGGATAGAAAATTATATTTATGATGATAAATACTGTATTACTTTTTGCGCGCTTTCAGCTTTACTTATCAATCCCTGCTCAGTAATAACTACTTTTCCTTCCTTTTTATAAACGAAAATCAGATTATTGGTATCACTGCCGATTCCAGTATCACTTCCGATAAGATTGAGGCAAATAAGATCGCAACCCTTTTTTTCAAGTTTGGCTTTAGCGTATTTTATTGCTTGAACTTTCGGCTCTGATTCAAGTGCGAAACCGATAACTTTTTTATTTGCTTTATCTTGGTTCTTCTTTTGACAGATACTTTTAAGAATATCAGGATTCTCGATAAGTTTCAGATCAGAAAAGTCGTGTTTTCCCTTTTTGAGTTTGCCGTCATTTTTTTCAGGCCTATAATCAGCTACGGCGGCGGCCATTATAAAATTATCTGCCCAGTCATAATTTTGGTCTGATACTTTCATCATATCCATTGCGGATATTACTTCGATAATCTCAATATTTTGAGAAATCCTGTTTTTGATATTGCTATCGATAGGGCCGAGAACAAGCTTTACCTGCCACCCAGCTTGTGCGGCTGCATTTGCAAGCTCCACGCCCATCTTCCCAGTGGAATGATTGGATAAGTATCTAACATCATCAATGTTTTCTCGTGTAGGGCCGGCGGTTATTAAAAGATTCCCTTCATGATTCCCAGCCATTAAAATATCAGCTATATGCTTAACCAAAGTTTCGGGTTCAGGTAACCTACCTTTTCCTATAATACCTGAAGAGAGTTCGCCTTCCTCTGGCTCGATAATATAGGTGCCGTGGCCCTGGATTTTATCAATGTTGGATTGTGTAGCTGGATGTTCATACATATCATGATCCATCGCTGGCGCTACAATGGCTTTTTTCTCTCTAGGCAAAGCAACATACAAAGCGGCTACGGTATTGTCGCAGTTCCCGCTTGCAAGCCTTGAAAGCGTAGTAGCCGAAGCCGGGGCGATAAGATAAGCATCACACCAATGTGCGAGATGGATATGCCACGCTCCGTCCTTATAGATATTCTCATCGAATATCTCATCTGCTACCTGATGCCTTGATAGATTGATAAGTACATCTTTAGTAACAAACTTACTTGCCGAAGGAGTCATGGCTACTTTTACCTCGGCACCCGCCCTAATCAGCTCCCTAACCACTATAGGAGCTTTATAGGCGGATATAGAACCGGTTATCCCCAAAAGGATTTTTTTACCACTAAGACTTTTTTTGTTGTTTTCCATACTCTTGATCTCAGCAAATCCTGAGCCATATCAGCAAACATGTTGTTTCTTTAAGCGTAAATTACCAATCAATGTATAAATTTGAGCTTATCGATTCAGCAGATTGCTGATAAAATTATATTTTGGCTTATACAATAGCTTCATCTGATATTATATGAAAATCAACTGGAAAAAGGTTTGGAATGTCATTATCGGCAAACAGGAAAAAAAGCCTGAAACCACATCCGAAAAGATAAAGTCTTTCCTGCTTACTCTTGTGTGGGCTCTAACTGTGGTAACGATCATTAACGGGCTGCTATTAGCATCGTTTGTAGTGCCAACTGGATCAATGGAACGAACTGTTCTGGCTGGAGACTTCCTGTTCGTCAACAAATTCAAATACGGCCCATCCACCCCGCAGATTATTCCCTTCTTTAATATCCCTTTGCCGTATTACAAATTCCCTGGCCCGTCGGATCCTGAAAAAGGCGATATTATCGTTTTCGTTTACCCGGGTGATAGAGAAGAGCTCGAATCAGACGAGTTTACATACTATCTAAAAAGATGTATAGCAACCGCAGGTGATTCGTTAAAGATTATCGGCAATACCGCTTATGTTAACGGTGTAAAAGAGGATTTTCCACCAACAGGGCAAAGAGGGGAGTTGCGCCCCGGTATGATGTTCCCTGGAGATAAACCTTGGACACTTCATGATTTCGGTCCTGTTTACATACCTAAAGAGGGGGATATGCTACAGATCAATGCTGATAACTATAATATTTACCGCATGCTTATACGTCGCGAGGGGCATGACGTGGATTATAGAAACGGCAGCCTTTATGTGGACGGCATCGCCACCAATACATATACCGTAGAGCGTAATTATTGCTGGGCTATGGGTGATAACCGTGATAATTCCGCCGATAGCCGTTCCTGGGGTTTTGTGCCGTGGGATAATGTAGTCGGCACACCAATGATGATATACTGGTCCTGGCCGCCAGATGTTGATACCCAGGAAAGCACGGGATTCGATAGATACGGTAATCCTATTTACAAACAAAACACGTTTGGCGATAAGATATCTAATATCAGATGGGATAGGATTTTTACCATTCCTGAATAAACAAAATTGAAATGATGAACAGTAACAAAGCGGATATATCAAAGCTGCTGACTGATGTGGAAGTCGGGCTAGCAAAAATACAAAAGGGATTTGATTCATATCAGAACGCATACTTCGAAAAGCGTACCCCGGAATTTTTCTGTCTAGAGCTCAACGGCGAGGCTGGGGAGCTTGCCAATATCGAAAAGAAGCGATGGAAAGGCAGGGATATAGATGAAGCGATGTTCGCCGATGAAGCAGCTGACGTGCTAATTGCCCTAATGAACTACTCCAATGCCAGAGGTGTTGATTTGGCTGAGGCAGTATCTAAAAAGCTTCAGAAAATCGAGGGCAAACGGAAAAAAATGGCAGATGAAGGTAAGGCTTACTGATGCCATTAAAATTATCGGTTGCATACATTACAAGGGATGAAGAGAAAAGGCTCCCTCAATCCTTAGAGGCTATAAAGTCTATAGCTGATGAGATAGTAGTGGTTGATAGCGGCTCCACCGATAATACAATACCTATGGCAAAAGCCTACGGTTGTATCGTAATCAGCAGAAACTGGACAGGCTACGGTAATCAGAAAAACGCCGCCCTTGATGCCTGCAGCGGTGATATAATCCTATCCTTGGATGCTGATGAACTGCCTGATAGAGACCTAATAGCCTCTATAGCCGGCATTAAGGAAATGCCGCTTGAATCTTTATCCGATGGCTATAAGATCAAACGAAAATCATTCTTTCTCGGAAAAAAGCTCGAGTATTCCTGGCAGCCGGATGTGCATCTCAGGTTAGTAAAGAAGGGTGCAAAAGCTAGTTGGTCAGACAGTGCCGTTCATGAGAAACTTATTTTAGAAAGCCATAGCATTAATGAGCTCAAAGGCTTTTTGAATCATTATACTTATTCATCCATTTCCCACCAAATGGCAAAAATGAATGATTACGCACTTCTTTCAGCTAAGCAAATGTACAAGAACGGTAAAAAGCCGATTGGTAGGGGAGCTCTTGTTTTCCGTACGATATGGCGATTTAAAAAGCAGTATTTCTTAAAACGAGGCTTTCTCGATGGCTACCCAGGGCTTATAGCTTCCATGGGCGAGACAGTCTATTCTTATCTTAAATATGCCTACCTGTATGAACTCCACCAGAAAAGCGACCGCCAAAAGGTAAACCAGGTTCAGACCTTCTAAGATTTCATAATAGCGTTCGATTAATGCTTAATTCTATGTAAATTTGCAATCCCACTGCAATATTACATAGAAATGAGCATGATAAATCGAAAACTTAGCGACTTAGCTACAAAATTGATAGCTCAATTTCCCTCTGTTATCATTACTGGGCCAAGGCAGAGCGGAAAAACTACTCTTATCAAAGAAACATTTACAGATTATCAATACTTTAACTTAGATAATCCTGATACGAGGTTGATTGCTACATCTGACCCGAGAAGTCTTTTTACAGAAAACAAAATCATCATTGATGAAGCCCAGCGAGTTCCAGAACTCTTTTCCTATTTTCAGACTTATCTGGATACTGGAAAGCACAGTCTGATTATTTCAGGTAGCAATCAGTTTTCCCTTAACCAGAACATATCCCAGTCTTTAGCAGGAAGAACTGCGATGCTAAAACTGCTGCCTTTATCTTATCAGGAGCTCAAAACCGAGTATGCTATATCAGATATAAATGATCTTATCCTAAAAGGATTCTATCCAGCTATACATCATAAAAAGCAAAACCCGAGTATAGCTTATAGGTCATATTATGAAACTTACCTTCAAAAGGATGTTAGGCAACTCGCTAGGGTATTAGATTTAAGGCTATTCCAACGGTTTGTAATAACTCTTGCCGGCCGTGTAGGTAGTTTGCTAAACCTTTCCTCTGTCAGTAATGATGTCGGGGTGTCGCTTAATACCGCTAAAAAATGGCTCTCAGTTCTGGAAGCTTCTTATATCTTTTTTAGATTGCAGCCATATATAGTAATATCGGCAAACGTTGGGTGAAAAGCCCAAAACTCTATGTTTATGATACGGGTTTACTTTGCTATCTGCTAGGAATAGAAGACAAATCCCAACTTGAAAGAGATCCTTTATACGGTTCAATATTCGAAAACCTAATAATAAACGAATTATTAAAATCGCGATTCAATAAAGGTATGGATAGTAACGGATATTTTTTAAGAGATAGTAATGGATTGGAATTGGATTATATCATCCCATCGCGTAGGGCAAGCTCAGCCTATGAGTTTAAATCGTCAATGACTTATAATAAATCCTTTTCCAAGGCATTAGACAGCTATACCAATTACGACCAACTAAATATCAAAGATAAATACATTGTCTATAGGGGTGAAACTATTCAAGGTCCCAATAATATAAAGATTCTCAATATATTCGATTTTCTATCAGAACTATAAGAATATATTTATTTACCTAATAAGAAATGAAGCTCCTGCATTGAAAAAGATATGTTCCGAATTAGTTACTTCAAATTTGCTCAGATCAAACCTCCTTGCTGCTTGCAAATCAACCTGAATCCGTTCCGTAGGCCTATACCATACCGCCAGATTTATACCCGTAAAGATATCCCAGGTTTCTTTAGTGGCCACAAGTATAGGCTCCGGAGCGTTCGAAAAAAACTCTGCTTGGTTGAGAGCAAAACTGCTCCATGATTCTAAAAGCCATCCGAAGTCGCTAAATGGGGAGTGTTCTACGGCTATATGAAAATCTGTTTGATGCCGTGATTCAAACCTCAAATCAATAAAACTAAACCTAAGATTTGAGGATAAAGCCCACTCACTATCCAGTTTAGAGGTGTGGAGAAGAGATATATTCTGAACCGGATCTATAAAATCGTTACCCAAAAAGGCCGGCAATCCTAAATTAAGTTCAGTACTCAGTATTTGATTCGATGATTCAAACAGATTGATCTTTGCACCAAGCTGGCTTATATTCTGATAAATATCTTCATCATTTTCCTGGGCTGATGCAAGTATAGTAGATCTGTTATCACCTAGTAATACACCCCAACCTATACCAAACCTAAGCTCTACCTTTTCACCTATACCGTATTTAATAGTGTTGAGTGATGGTTCTATTGTATAGACATTAAGTTCATTTTGATCGTCGAATAAAGCACTTTGCACTCCTATTTCTACGATAAGAGAACCCGGGTCGATAATCTGCGGGTTATTATAAAAGCCTGGCCTGTCAGGTATCAGATCGGATGTGAATGCCGCAAGCGAACAAGTAATACCCAAAAACATCATTAAAATAAATTTCATAGAATCCTTATTACTTTAAAGCGATAATACTTATTTCAACCTGTGCGCCCATCGGTAACTGGGCTACCCCAACTGTTTCCCGAGCCGGTTTTATACTGCCGAAATATTCAGCATATACCTTATTCATTTCTTTATAGTCCGACAAATCAGCCATATAGATAGTTACCTTTACCACATCGGAAAGTTCAAATCCAGCTTCGTCCAATATCGCTGAGTGATTATCCATAATCCGTACCGTCTGCTGGCTTATTGTTCCCTTAGTCAGTTCACCCGTCATGGGGTCGATTGCTATCTGCCCACTTACATATAGGGTGTTGCCAGCAAGAACAGCCTGGGAGTACGGCCCAATCGCCGCAGGCGCATTATCTGTATAGATCAAGGTTTTGGATATTCCGATATCAACCGAGGAAACGGTGTCCTTCAAAGATAATTTATTATGCTCATCATCAACTTGCTCTTCCATACAGGATACAAGCCTTATCATACCGAGAACGATAATGGCGGTAAGCAATACTCTTGTTGTACTCTTTTTCATACTTTGGCTATTTCTTCAATTGCTGTAACTAATCTATCCAGGTCGCTGAGGCTTGTGTATATATTAGGTGTTATCCTTACGCCGTCAATCCCTTCATACTTTATGCCAACCGTATGGATTTTATGATCCCGCCAAAGTGCCTGATCAATCTCAGCGGCGGTCATCCCTTCTATTTTGATATTGGAGAGTGCGCAGCTATATTTAGGATCGTAACTATTATAAAAGCTTACCCTTTTAATTGCGTCCGCTTGCCGCATCCAGTAATTCCTAAGATATAGGAGCCGTTCTCGTTTCCTGGCCGTACCGATGGAATTGTGGAAATCCAAAGAATATCCTATAGCCATCTCGGCACCCATATGCCTTGTACCTAGATTCTCGAATTTTCTGATGTCGTCACTATCGGGTACGGGAGCTGATAGAAGAGCCCAAACATTTTTGATTTTATCCTTCCTGATCCACATCATACCTGTGCCAAAGGGAGCACATAGCCATTTATGCAGACTTGTAGCATAATAATCAGCACCGAGATCGGGTATGTTGTAATCCATTTGTGCGAAACTATGAGCTCCGTCCACTATCACTTCGATTCCTCGCTTTCTAGCTTCGTCAGCTATGCGTTTGGTAGGTATTACCTGGCCTACCCAATTGATTACATGTGTGATATGAACGATTTGTGTCTTCGCTGTAAACTGGCTGACATATTTTTCATAGATCAGATCATCATCCTCTATTGGGAAATCCATATCTATCCATTTGAGAACCAAACCGTCCCTCTTTTCTCTTTGCCGCCATGCGTTCATCATATTTGGGTAGTCATACTTGCACAGTACTACCTCATCGCCTTTTTTCAAGTCCAGACCGAAAATAATAGTATTCAGCCCTTCGGTAGTATTTCGGTTGATGGCAATCTCTTCTGCCGAGCAGCCGGAAAGCTGTGCAAGCTTTTCTCTGAGTGGCTCTCGCCCGTGGTCGATAATCCGCCACATATAAAAGGAAGGTGCCTCGTTGGCGTATCTATTGTACTTATCGAATGCGTCCTGAGTCATATTGGGCTGGGGTGATACGCCTCCGTTATTCAGGTTTAATATGTTTGGGCTTACTGTATAGCATTGCCTGACCCATCCCCAGAAGTCCTCGTCGATTGCCGCATCACTAGGGTGTAAACCCTCTATAGCTTTGCGGCTGCTGTTCAGTCCTTCAGCTACAGCCTCCGGCATTAACCCGTTGGCACCGATAGCCCCGATAGCGAGTGCCGCCCCAGCGGACGATTTCATAAAGTTCCTTCTATCCATGGTTTACCTCTGTAAATTAAATCTACCCCGGAAATACAATTTACCAAAATACTTTTAACCAATAATCAATACATAAACTAATACACTCCAAACATCGACTTATAGTCGATGGAAAACAAAAAACAAACTCTATTCATCATACTGGCGGCGTTCTTTATAACCAATGCCCTGCTGGCGGAGATGATAGGGGTAAAGATTTTCTCACTGGAATCAACTCTGGGCCTATCGCCTGCCAACCTTGATATATTCGGCTATCTGCTGAGCTTCGATCTTTCCTCAGGTGTAATATTGTGGCCGGCCGTATTCCTTACCACCGATATAATAAATGAATATTTCGGATATAAGGGCGTTCGCAAGATCAGCTTCATCACTGTCGGATGTATAATTTTCGCGTTCTTGGCCATTGCGGCTGTTCGTGCCCTGGAGCCAGCACAGTTCTGGCTTGATATAGGGCGGCAAGGCAGCCCAGGTGGGGATTTTGATATCGATTATGCTTTCGGTAGAATATACGGACAGAGTCTTGGTATAATAGTCGGCTCGATTGTCGCTTTCCTGATCGGTCAGCTATTGGATGTGTATGTCTTTCAGCGGCTGAAAAAACTGACAGGGGAGAAACTTATCTGGCTTCGTGCTACAGGCTCTACCCTGTTCTCTCAGTCAATCGATAGCTTTGTTGTATTGGCGATAGCATTCTATTTTCTCGCGCCCAGCGGGCAGCAATGGGATCCATTGCAGGTTGTATCGGTTGGTACTCTAAACTACATTTACAAATTCTCGATAGCTATAATGCTCACCCCACTGATTTATCTGGCACACTTCATTATCGATAAGTATTTAGGCGATGACGCACAGAGAATCAAGGATGAGGCAATGGAAAAAAGGCTTGACAAAAAAGATTAGCAGTCGGTTTTGGGAAAGCGGTTTACAAAAAATGAATTCTCTAAAGCTATTTGGTCTTCATTATAATATGATCTATTTCTTCCTTCTGTACTGTTGTACCTCTATATCATAGCGTCGTATCTTATTGTGGAGAGTCTCTCTTGATACGCCGAGTATAGCAGCCGATTTACTGACATTACCCCTGTTTTCGCTAAGGGTTTTCTCGATTTTGAGTTTATCTACCTGCTCAATATCTTCTTTAAGGGTTTTACCTGCCGTAAGGCCCACCATTTCTGAATCATCATTAACCGGCCTTCCGGATTGGCCAATCAGGCTTTCGATGTCTTCGATTTCGATCTTGTCTTTCAGTGAAGTCTGTAGGGCGACTTTCAGGGTGCTTGTCAGTTCCCTCACATTACCCGGCCAGTTGGTTTCCGATAAAAAGTTCATCGCGGAGGGGGATATGAATTTCTGCTGGTTATACTTTTTATTATGTTCCGTCACATAATAGTCGGTTATCACAGGTATATCATCTTTCCGCTCCCTGAGTGGGGGGATATGAATCCCGCACTCTCTCAGCCTATGGTATAGCTGCTCCCGGAACTCACCAGATTTCATGGCTTCCACAAGATTTTTATCGGTAGCTGATATAAATCTTATATCGACCTCTTCAGATTCAACAGAACCTACTTTTCTGATTTTTCTTTCTTCTACCGGAATCAATAGATTAGCCTGAAGGTCTGATGGCATATCACCGATCTCATCTAAAAATATACTGCTGCGGTTGGCGTGGTGAAACAGACCTTTCTTTGTATCTGTAGCCCCTGAGAAAGCACCTTTCACGTGCCCGAAAAGCTCGCTTTGGAATAGCTCTCTAGGTATATTTGGTATATCCACAGTTACCAGCGGATAGCGGTTGCGGCGGGATACAGAATGCAAAGCGCTTGCTACTAGTTTTTTGCCCGTACCTGTCTCCCCAGTGATTAATATATTTAGGTCTGTTCTTCCGAATCTAATTATCAGATCACCGATCTCCTCCATCGCCTTACTTTTCCCAACTAAACCATTTGCGGCAAGCAGTCTCTCGATCTCTTTTTTCTCATTATCGGTTTTATTCTTTTTTGTAGCCGAATCAAGTACTTTCTTGATCCTATCTGCGTTAACTATCGCTTTTTCGATAAAGTTTAATGCGCCGAGCTTAGTGGCCTCTACCGCTGTGTCTATAGTACCTTTGCCTGATATCATCACGGCGGGCAGATTGGGATAGCGGGATTTGGTATGGCTAAGTATATCAATACCAGTCAGATCGGTCGATGGCCCGAACTCTACGTCAAGCAGTAGCAGATCAAGCGATTTGTGATTGGAATCTATATAAGCTATTGCGTCGGCTGGATTATCGAATTTTACAGTATCATATCCAAAACCTTCTACTATTTCGCCAATAGTGGAAGAAAAATCAGTGTTGTCATCGGCTATCAATATTTTCAAGATCAGTCCTTTGGTTTTGGTTTACTGGCTTCCTGCCATAAGTAATTCAAGTCTCGCCCAGAGTTTCTTCCATTTTTCGTTACCAACGTTATCGAATGCTGGATTCCACCTCGCTTTCAGCCTAAGATTTCTATCTGGCACCATATACTCGATATAGTGAGTGGTAACACCAGGCTGATTAGTGGCCTGAGTTTCATTATATAAGTTTAGAAGATCCTTACGGAAATCGCAGTAATCTGCTTCGCTAAGCTTTATACCGGTTTCTTCAACTATCTCATCTGAGTTAAGGCTTGTTTCCCTGAGCAGGCTGCCATCGCTCAAAATCACATAGCCATCGAATACATCTTCATCACCGCTAATCGTACCGAATGTTATCATGGCTTGAGAGTCAGCCTCTGGTACACATGAATATGGCCCACTACAAGAAATGAAAAACAGGCTCAAGGAAACCATAAATAGCAATAATATACTATTGAGCCTACTTTGGATGTCGTACTTTTTATTCTGTGACTTTAGTATGATGGTTGTGGCTATGGTGATTACCTTAAAATACAATTACGCAATATGTTAAAAAGATAGCAATTCTACAAGATGAGAGTGATTTCATTTATATTTACGGAGTTAAGCTAACAATGGTTTGGCAAATGCGTCGAAGTATATATCTCAATTCAATAATCATAAAACGGTTTTAGATAACATGAACCACGGTGGCATATATAGACTATCCAACGGGTTAAAAATAACCTTACGAATAGCGGCAGTATATAATATACTCGCCGGTATATTCACTATCTTTTTCCCTATGGTATATTTCGAGACTCATAATCTCCCTATACCTACTTATCCAGTGATTTGGCAGGGCCTCGCAATGGTTATAGGGTTATACGGGCTTGCATACTTTTGGGCGAGTTATGATTATATCAAGTTTTGGCCGATCGTCGCTATCGGACTTATGGGGAAAATCTTCGGCCCGATCGGGTTTGTGTGGTTCTTTATGCAGGGGCAGATACCGGGTGAATTCGGTTATATGCTTATCTTGAACGATCTGGTTTGGTGGATACCATTTACAATGATGATAGTACATGCAAAAAGAGAGGGCTTTCCGCTATGAGTAAATTGCCTCAAAAAAGTAATTTCAAAAAGTATATCAACAGATATTTCCTGGGTGCTTTCTACACTTTAGCGGGCATTCTGCACTTTATAATGCCAGAGTTTTACCAACCGCTTATGCCTGATTATATACCGGTGCCGGAACTTATGAATGTTTTCGCCGGCCTTACTGAGATACTTCTGGGGCTATGGATACTTTCAGGTAGGTTGCCCAGGCTTTCGGCTATGTTCGGAACTTTGATGCTGCTTGCGTTTATCCCCGCACACATACATTTTATCGATATAGGTGGATGTTTGCCCGGCGAACTTGGGCTATGCGTACCTATGTGGGTAGCATGGGCAAGGCTGATCATAATCCATCCGATTCTAATACTCTGGCTTTGGGCCAGGCGAGCATGATATAGTATGATTGATAGCATAAGGAACACTAACACGCTCTCTTTGGTTTGCAAAGAAATAGAGGGTAAATATAAAGGCTGGAAGTTTGATAGGCTACAATCATATTATAAGGATGTGTATGATATGTATTTATCGAATGGTGATACCGTGGTAGCTATAAGATTTGATCTCAGCCCGAAGTATTCCAGTTTTTTTATTCTATCCAAGGAGCCTAAGTATAATAATACCTCATATCATTTCAGCAATGTAGAAGGGCATTCCCTTATATCCATCAAGACTTTGAACTCCGATAGAATTGTAAAGATGGACTTCGGGAAATATCAGATAATAGGGGAAATATTCGGGAGGGGAGGCAGTAGGCTCCTTCAGTTAAGTACAGATAGGAAAATCCGGTCTGTTGTCGGTAAAGATTCTGATAACGGGAGGTATGAGCTTCCGAGCATACCGCACTCCGATGAGAACCCTCTAAGATTGCCGAAAATCTATCTGGAGATTGCACAAAAGATTGGCCTTGATTATACCGAAATCAAAGAAAGTGTAATTGATGCAGATACTTTCTATCTCTACAGAACAGTAAATAATAATTTTCTATTTTCACATCTTCCGCTTGATCATCAATCCCTAGATAAGCAGATATTCTATTCGGATTCGCCTTCAGAAATTATTGAGCAAGCAGTATCCAGAAGCAGATACGAAGATCGGTATCTTGAGCTTTTCTCGCATATCAGAAGGCTAAACAATAAGGAGAAAAGGAAGCTCGAAAATAAGATAAAAGCTTTTGGAGATAGCGATTCGTTAATCGAAAAAGCAGAGAACAACAGGCTACACGGTGATATTCTAATGGCAAGGCCGGATATCAAAACCAAAGCCAAAACACTTGATACAAATGATTGGGAGGGCAACCCGATCTCAATACAACTGGATGAGAAGATAACCATTCTTGAAAATGCCCAAAAATTCTACGAGAAATCCAAAAATCTAGAAAAAACAGTAGAAGAGCATATAGAGCTATTGCCGGCTATGGAAGCGGAGTTAGAAAAAGTACTTGAAGTTGAAGCCGAACTTGAATCCAGACCCCGCTACAAAGAACTTGAAAAGATACAGAAGAACCACCGCTGGCTACAAGGCCAGACATATTCCAAACCCAAAAAAGAAGATAAGTTCCGAAAGTTCCCACTTTCAGATTCCTATACGCTTTACGTAGGCAAATCCGCTGCTAATAATGATGAGTTGACTAACCATTTTGCCAAACCAAGCGATTTGTGGCTACACGCTAAAGATGTATCAGGTTCCCACGGCGTTATCAAAGGTGGTAATGCAGAAGACCTGCCACAGGAATTACTAGAAAAAGCCGCTCAGATAATCGCTTACTATTCCTCGGCTCGCAATCAGAGTTATGTACCTGTAAGCTACGTTCAGAAAAAATATGTAAGAAAGCCTAAGGGTGCGGCAATCGGTGCCGTGATAATGACCCGCGAGGATGTAGTTTTCGTTGAGCCAGGAAAAAATTAAACAAATATTAAAAGTAGTCAAAATAGTTGGTTCGTTGTAAACTTATACAAAAGAAGATAAGAATTATTTATAGCCCTTTGATTTGGTTTTTATGTAGTATATATATATATATTACATAATAGATGTTTAACATAATTATATGAGGTTTATTATGAAAAAAATTTCATAACCTTCTTGTTAATTTCTTTAGGTATTATTAGCTGCTCAGAAAATGGAACGGTTAATACTGAAAGAAATATTCTAGCTTCTGCTCCCACATTCGCGAATCCATACGATAGTGTTGGAATAATGCATAATCTAGTTTTGGATGAATTTATACTTAGAATAGATTCTCTCGATGCAATTTGTGACTCTGCTATTTTTCACGACGAGTTTTTTGAGATCATACAACAATCATATGAATCATTAACAAATTGTGTTAATTGTGAAGATATAGAGTCAAATTTTGTAAATATGATTAATGCAAAAACACAACATGCGACTTTGGAAGATTACTTGGATGACGCAATTGGAAATCCAGACTTTACCCAAATATATATTGATATGGACTCTATTGTTAGTAATGCTCAAAACATAGATTCTGTATTGACTAGCTTGGTATACCTTGAAATTAAAGTTGATACACTAATAACAGATGCTGATGAGAAAGCTGCTCTATTTAGTGCGCTTGCAGTTGCAAGGCATTCTTCTTCATATTGGTACGCTGAAGAAAATGATCCTAATTCTGTTTGGCGTTTAGGAAATGGTTGCGAAGAACCTTCAAGTATTCGTATGAAACCAGGTCAAGGAACAGGACAAAGATGGGGGCAAGTTGCGAGTGCAGATATAGGTGGTACTATAGGTGCTGCTGTTGGAGCTGCTGTTGCAGCCGTACCTATAGTAATAGGTCCAGTTGCCGCAGCTGGTGCAGCATCTACAGCAAGTGCGGCTATAGGAGAATTTTGGCCTGAAATTAGTGCTGGAGTAAGCTCTGGTATTACGAATTTTATAAACTGGGTTGCTTCCTTATTTCCATAAAATATCAAAAAACGAAAATTATGAAAAAACATATAAATGCTTTACTAGCATTAAGCATCATATGCTTTTTGAGTCTAAATGAAGTTCAAGCCCAGCCTCTAAATGAGGTAGGGCTTGGTTTGATATACGGCAAAATTGCTGATGATGAGAATTTAGAGAATAAACTCGCTACAACTGCTATACTAATTAGCTGGCTTGATAGAGCAACTGTTGATTCGAATAAAGTGCTTCCAATATATTCCAAATACTATCTTTCAATTCCGTTAGAAGAACAAGGTGCTCCTTTTGTTAGTATTACTATTGGCTATGATCTAATAACCAATGAACCTAGCTCTTTTTACACAGGATTGTCTCTAGAAACAGGTATAATCGTTTTTTTAGAAAGTGAGGGTATTTTTAAAGACAATTTTGGAGGGCTGCAGGGTACATTCGATTACTATTTAGGGTTTCATGACTTAAAAGTACATCTTATTGGTCAACTATTTACTGTAGATAACTTTAATGGAATGGGTGGTATTATGATTTCTTATCCTTTGTGATAAGATAAATAATCAATCAAATCTCTTTACTTGCCCGTCAGATCACTTATCTTATTAACTCTCCTGGCATGGCGGCCACCTTCAAATTCCGTAGCTAGGAATTTTTCTGTCATAGCCTTAGCCGTTTCCAGTGATACCACGTTTTGCCCCATGCAGAGTACATGTGCGTTATTATGCCCTCTGGCAAGCTCAGCCATCTCTTCGGTAAAGCAGTTGGCGGCACGTATGCCATCGACTTTATTTGCCGTCATAGTTACGCCTGTGCCAGAGCCGCATACAAAAAAGCCATACTGAGCTTCCCCATCAGCGATGGATTTTGCTGCATTGTATGCATAATCGGGATAGTCGGTCGATTCTTTAGAAGTAGTTCCGAAATCCTTAACCGAATATCCCAAGCTCTCGATAAAACCTTTGAGTTCTTCTTTGTAATCGTATCCAGCATGATCGGACGCGATAACTATTGTCTTCTCTTTTTCCATATCGGTTTAGGATCTTTTAGGTTTGTTACCAGATTTGAATTTCTTCTTTTTCTTGTTTCTGAAGGAGTCTGGCCTGTCACCTCCGCCATGGCCGCCTCGCCCTGATGGTTTATCCTTCGGCGTTTCAGCAGGCTCTAACTTTACTATACGGTCCCGGAGTTTCTTACCTGTTAAAGATGTTCTCACAGTTTCAGCGTGATCAGCACTTACTTCCACAAACGAGAAACTGTCCTTAATGTCTATCTCGCCTACTCTTATATTTCTTACAGGTGCATGTTTATTGATCATAGCGATAACATGATTCGGAGTAAGATTGTCTTTGTTCCCAAGATTGAGGAAAAATCTTTGGAAGCCGTTCCCGCGGCCTCTTCGGCCACCCCATTCACCATCACCGCTTTTATTTCTGCCCATACCGGATGATGATTGCTGATCCTTACCTTTTCGGCTGTCGTTAAGGTCTGGTGCGTTTTTGTAGTACTCAAGGAATCTATTGAACTCAAGAGATACGAATTTCTTGATAATGTCTTCTTTTGAAAGAGATTCCAGTTTTGTATTAACCGCTTCCATGAACGGAGCTATCTGATGCTCGTCCACTTCTACGTTTTCCATGCGGTCAATCATACTGAAAAGCTGTCTGCCACAGATCTCTTCTCCCGTAGGTATCTGGGCTTTTTCTATTTTTTTGCCTATTACCTTTTCTGTTCTCTTGATTTTGAACAGCTCACGGAAATTAACGATAGAAAGTGATACACCTTTACTGCCGGCTCGGCCTGTTCTACCGCTTCGGTGGGTATAGATTTCCGCTTCTTCAGGTAGGTTATAGTTAATTACGTGAGTTATATCTTTTACATCGATACCACGAGCGGCGACATCGGTCGCTACAAGCATTTGAATGCTTTTATCGCGGAATTTCTTCATTACCGCATCCCTTTGGGATTGATTAAGGTCTCCGTGAAGCGCGTCAGCAGGGTAGCCATCCTTTATGAATTTAGCCGCTACGTTCTTGGTCTCCATCCTGGTGCGGCAGAAAACTATACCATAGATATCAGGATTATAATCAGCTATTCGCTTTAGAGCAAGATATCTGTCTCTTTCCTGTACTTGATAGAATATGTGGCGAACATTATCAGAACCCTGATTCTGCTTGCCGATAGTTACCTGTTGAGGTTTTTTAAGGTAGTTTTTGGCGATACGCTCAACTTCCCCGGCCATAGTAGCGGAAAACAGTAGTGTTCTTTTCTCTTTAGGAGTCTGCTGGAGTATGAAATCAAGCTCATCACGGAAACCCATGTTCAGCATCTCGTCAGCTTCATCAAGCACTAGGGTATTGATCCCGCTAAGGTCGATAGCCTTCCTTCGTATAAGATCGCCCACTCGGCCAGGTGTGGCAACGATTATCTGAGGGCCTTTTTTAATAGCCGATAGCTGAAGCTCGATGCGTTCCCCGCCATAGACAGAAGTTATTCTCAATCCATCCATATACTTAGCAAAACTCTTCAGGTCCTTAGCTATTTGTATGCATAGCTCCCTTGTAGGGGATAGAATTAGTGTCTGTATGGTTTTATCGCTTGTATCGGTCTGCTCGAGAACCGGTAATCCGAAAGCAGCGGTTTTACCTGTGCCTGTCTGTGCCAGACCGACTATATCACCATCCGACTCCAAAGCCAGTGGTATTATTTGCTCTTGAATGGGTGTCGGGTTTTCGAACCCGAGATCGCTAATACCCTTAACAAGAGTATCTGAAAGGCCTAAGGCCTGAAAAGCTGACATTTATTGTGCCTAAGTATAAAAAAGATAATCACAAATATACGTAATTATAAAACCAATTGTTTATTTACTGGTTTTATGATCTATACTTTGGGATGTTTTAGGTGTGGCAGTATATAATAACGGTGTTTAAGATCATGAAAACCCATAGTATCCTTCTGTTTATTGATACCGAATCTTCGGGCAGAATTTACTGTTTCATTAGTCAAAATTGCCTCAGCTAAATAAAAACCTTCTTTTTCCATTACAGAATTTACGCCCCGAAAAAGTTTTTTTCTTAGATTAATCGGCCCGTAAATATACTCTGGGTTTTCAAGCTCGAGAATTGCTCTCAGAAGTATCCCGTTATACGATCTTCCGCTACCAAATGTAATATCAAGCCCGCTCCTGTGGCAATACCACTGCCCCAAAGTATCTTTTTGTAGCGGATCGCGGTGGGCGTAAGGATCAGGATATGATTGTTCGTTATAATGGTAAAATTCTATCTCACAGATACGGTATTTCCTTTCACCTGAATAGATAACATATTTATTTAGTAATAAATCAGCTACTCCAGTATAGAAATCTGATCTGTCTAAGCCATGCTTATCAACTGTAAGCCTGTCTAATTCGATAGATAAAGATTTAAGAGCAGATAGTAACACAGGTAATAACTATTTTATCAGTTTAAAAGGTAATTCATCATTTTTGGTAATATATACGCCAGCTATATATTCCATAATTTCTAAGAGTATCGTATTATTATAAATATAAATCATTTTTCATACCCTTCGTAGTAATATGATTGTTCAATCCCTTTGAATATAAAAGACATATCGTTTATGTTATCCGACAGGTTATTCTCAATTAGTACTTTTAGTTCTAAACTATTGATTGGGCTTCGTTCCATAGCTTGCATATATTCGTCCTTTCTTATAGATGCCCATTCTACCATCTTGCCTAATCTTTTTCTTAGCATAACATCCAGCCAAATACGCATTGCTCTTCCATTTCCTTCCATAAAAGGATGAGCGATATTCATTTCAACATATTTATCTATAATTTGCTCAAATGATGCTTCAGGCATTTCTTCAATTTTCTTTAAAGCAGAATCTAGATATATGGCACTAGCAAATCTAAATCTACCTTTAGATATATTTTGGCGCCGGATTGTTCCTGCGAAATCGTATAGATTTTCAAATAGTGCCTTATGGATTTGAAGAAGTCCATTTAAGGTGCCGATTTCAAAACCATATAGCTTTCGGGACCTGTATAGTTCATAAGCTTTCTCGATACTCTCTTTGTCAATCGTATTCATATTTCTAAAATAAGCTTTAGATGCGGTTAATCAAATAGGATTATAGATAAAATAATCTAGATAAAATTATCGAGAACAATGATTTAATAAATGAAATTATACCTTTTATAATTTTAAAGCTAATATCATGTATAAAATATCACTTACAAAAAAAGCCCACCTCAAACAGAGGTAGGCTTTGTATAGATATAAAAATATCGATTCTTACTGTACATTTATAGAAGTCATGATTATATTCATTTCCTCATTTCCGAATATCTCTGGCACATCTACCCCAGGGAAATTATATTCGTTGATAGGAGCTTCATCGATATGCAGCATCGGGAACAGTTTCTGACCCGGCGTATATGTAATGTTTTCATCTATCATAATCTGTACATTTTCATTCATACCTTTTGTTACTGGTGTTTTTCCAATAATATCCGGAAGTACGATATTGCCTGTTCCATCATCATTATGAACAACTATCCATCCGTCCACAGCTGCGTAAACTGTTTCTAAGGTAATCATGTTATTCATTACGGGCTGGTCATTTGCTTCCACATAAGGACTTCGAACATTTATCGAAGACATAACTATATTGCCTTCCATGTCGGTAATCGGTAAGTCTGGTGAATCATCGCTACCGTCAAATTCATATTCACCCATGGTGCCGGTATCAGTATGTAGCATTACCCAAAGTTGTTCTCCATCTTCTAAATTCTCGTTCTCAGCTATCTGAACCATTACATCCATATTCTCGCCAGCTTCTATCCATTTAGGGACAGAAATAATCTCTGGCACAACTGGTCCGTTGTTACCATTGTCTCTATGCACAACTATCCAACCATTTTGATTAACAGTTGCACTTTCTACCATAATCATATTTTGAGTTAGAGTTTGACTGGATACATTCAACATGCCTGTCGGGTCTTCAACACTTATCGTTATTGGTTCCATCACAATCATATCATCCATATCGGTAATCGGCGGATCAAACCCGTTCTGCCCGTCGAATTCATATTCGCCTATAGTTCCCGTATCTGTATGAAGCATAACCCACAGCTGGTCACCGTCCATTATATTTGCCATTTCATTGATGCTGACCATCACGTCGGTAGATGTACCTGCTTCAACCCATTCCGGTTCTGATATGATATCAGGTACGATAGGGGCATTACTTCCGTTATCGGCATGAACGACAATCCAACTGTCTTCCTCTACCGTTACAGTTTGTACGGTTATCATATTATCGTTAAGGTTTTGATCCATAACCGATAAACGGTTAGGTTCATTTACCGGGGTGATTCCTGTATCATCATCGTCATCACATGATAAAAGGCCTATACTTAAAGCCGATACCATTAATATTCGAAGTAAAATTTTGTTAAACATACTTATCCTTTCAATTAATTGAAAAATACTGCAATAATCTGAGCAATTTAATTATAAAGAACGACATAGATTAAAATATATTGAAATGTGTAACTAAAATATAGTATTTGTAACTTTATTCTACTCTTGATAATACATACATTTACATAGATATATTCCAGATTGAATCAATTAATCCAGTTAAATAGTTTGAAAAATAACCATATCATTGAATGCCTGATTTTCGGAATGACACGATAGTTTTGTTAACTTTGCCTCTACCTTAACCTACTATTATGACAGAAAACACTCATTATACAGTTACCGCCCGTAAATGGAGACCTCTCAGATTTGATGATGTAGTAGGGCAGGGGCATATTACCCGTACGCTTAAGAACTCAATCAAGACCGGGCGGATACACCATGGTGCGATCTTTACAGGCTCCCGAGGTGTGGGTAAAACCACCACCGCACGTATATTTGCCAGAGCGTTGAACTGCCCAAATGCCCTGGAACTTGATTATGAGCCGTGCAATGAGTGTGAACAATGCAGATCTATCCTTAGTGGCAGCTCGCTGAACGTGCTAGAGATAGATGGAGCATCAAACAACTCTGTAGATGATATAAGAAATCTGCGTGAGTCGGCTAAGTACGCGCCGCCGAACAAGGGCTATAAAGTCTATATCATAGATGAGGTCCACATGCTATCCACAGCGGCGTTCAACGCATTGCTGAAGCTGCTGGAAGAGCCCCCAGAGCATCTGATCTTCATATTCGCCACAACTGAGCCTCATAAGATACCGGCTACTATCATATCCCGAACTCAGCGGTATGATTTCCGGCGTATGGATATACCTGATATAGTTTCCCAGCTTACTATGATAGCCGAAAAAGAAAGCATTAAGGCAAGCGAGAAAGTATTGATGGCAATAGCCAAGAAGGGCGACGGGTCGATGAGGGATAGCCAGTCTATATTCGATCAAGTTGTAGCCTTCTGCGGAAAGGACATAGATTACGAAGACATGAAGCGATCTCTTTATCTTATAGATGATGCATATTATTTCATGTTGGAAGGTTATATTTATGAATCCGATAAAAAAGGTATTTTCACGGCCGTAAAAGATATCGTCGAAAGCGGATACGACATAAGCGAGGCGCTTCATGGCCTTATCGAACATTACAGGAATATCTATACAGTTATGGTCACCGGCTCTACCGATATGATCATATCTGATGCGGCCACGTTACAGAACTATAGATCAAAAGCCGAGACGTACTCCAATGAATACATACTTTCTGTACTGGGCAGATTAGTGAAAATGGAACTTGAGCTAAAAAGCTCTTCAATACCTCGGCACCGTTTTGAGATGGGTCTTCTCTCGATTTCCAGCATACCATCTGAACTTGATTTGGCTTCCATACTTAGCGGTTCTGCAATTACAGAATCCGGCAAAAAAAAAACTGAAGAATCAAACTCCGAAATAAGCCAGCTAAATAAAAAAAGAGCATTAATAAATCCCGAACCGCAAAGTGATAAGCCAGCAGGTCAGCAGACTAAAAAACCAATAGAAGATCATCAAGCAAGCAGCCCCCCTGACAATCTTGAGCCGAAAGGTCAAGCTCAAAAAGCAGCCCCAGCCACCGCTACGATATCTACCACAAATGTTGATGATCTTTCCCCTATAAGTAAGCCTCAACTATCAACACCTAAACAAGAAAGTAGCGAAAACAGCGTTATAGATAAAGTTAGTTCAGCTTCAGATATATCTACTCCTGATAAGGTTACTGATAATCAGAATAATGAAAAAACCGACTCAAATACTAATTCTGAAGAGCCGGGAAAAATCATTGACCGAGTAATGAAAGATCTGTTCAACGCTGAACGAATTAAATAACCTTAGTTAATCACTAAATAACAACTACTTGATATGAGACTTGAAGCCGGACAAAAAGCACCAGGATTTTCTCTGATTACAGGGGCGTCAGCCAAAATATCCTCAGATGACCTTATGGGAAAACGTTATGTGATATATTTCTATCCTAAAGATGATACTCCAGGTTGCACTACCGAAGCATGTGATTTCAGAGACAATATGGCAAGACTCAGCGAAAAGGAAGTTCGTGTGATAGGTGTCTCACCTGATGACATTACTTCACATGAAAAATTCAAGGAAAAATACGGTTTTGATTTTGACTTGGGGTCAGATCCTGAGCATGAAGTGGCTGAGCGTTTTGGGGCCTGGGGCGAAAAGAATATGTACGGTAAAAAGTCTATGGGGATTATCCGAAGTACTTTTTTAGTGAGCCCGGACCAAACAATAGAAAAGGCATGGTATAATGTAAGGGCTAAGGGTCACGTAGATAAAGTAATGCAGGAAGTCGATAAAGCCTGAATATGTATGATGTAATAGTTATGACTTGCCAATTATATAGGTAATAATGATCCGAATACCCGAATATATCCAGACCTTAAAACCTTATAAATCAGGTAATAAACTCGAAGGGGGGATGACACGGCAGCAATTCTCACAGCTGGTCAATCTCGCCTCAAATGAAAACCCGTTAGGTCCCTCGCCGATGGGTCTTGCCTCGCTGGGGGATGCTCTCGGAAAAATCAGTGTTTATCCCGACCCAGCGGCTTCAGAACTTGTTGCTAAAATCTCTGAATACCACGGCATAGATGCAGACCGGATTATTACCGGTAGCGGAAGTGATTCACTTATACAGTATATAGTGAATGCCTTTATGGAAAAAGGGGATTCGCTAATGACAAGCGACGCTACTTTTATCGGCACTTATGTAAATGTCAATAAATTCGGTTTCGGACTACATAAAATACCTGTATCGAACTACGGATTTGATCTGGATGCTATGGCTAAAGCCATAGATGACTCGACAAAAGTTATCTATATAGCAAACCCGAACAACCCTACGGGCACAATGATTACCGAGGATGATCTCAATGCTTTCTTGGAAAAAATACCGGACCACATAATTATAGTGCTTGATGAGGCGTACCATACCTATGCAGCACAGCACAAAGGTTATCCCGATGGTACGCAAATTCAAAGAGACAATCTTATAGTTCTAAGAACGCTTTCTAAAACATTAGGCTTAGCAGGGATTCGTATCGGTTATGCGATAGGTCCATCCGAATTGATTGGCTATATGTATAGGGTAAAACTACCTTTCGAACCCAATATCCTGGCACAAAACGCTGGCATATCCGCACTGTTTGATACCGAGTTTATAAAAACCACTATCATTATCAATGAACAGACCTTGAAAATGATTGAAAGCTCACTCGCAGATCGAGGTATCGAGTATGTTCCTGGAAAGGCTAATTTTACTATGGCCTTATTCGATTCAGAAAGTCAGGCGAAAGCCTTTGCCGGGCATTCACTCGATAAGGGATTCGTAGTCAGGCATCTGCCGATGTTCGGATTGGAAAAAGCAGTTAGGATCAGCACAGGTACTATCGATCAGACCGAAAGATTCTGCAAAGAGGTAATCAATACCTTTTCTAAATAATATAAGAAATAAAAAGAAGTAAAAATGAAATTAACTACAGTTATAGACCAAAAAGGCAATCAGAAATTATGTATTTATAGTGGTACAAACCATTATAACCTTCATGAGATTGCTTCCGAAAATAGTATCGACCTGCCAGATAATATGGCCGAGTTCCTCAAGCTGGAAGAGCAAGGAATGGAATCAGCAAGAAAAGTAGAAAAACTGATATTGGAAGGTGAATACTCGCCTTTAGTTGATATCCAAAAGGTACTGGCGCCGGTACCCAACCCTACCTCCTGCCGTGATGCGTATGCGTTCCGCCAGCACGTAGCGTCAGCCCGCCGCAACCGAGGTGTGGATATGATACCTGAATTCGATGAGTTCCCGATATTCTACTTCACCAACCATAACGCAGTTTATGGCGAAGGTGACATATCGGTGGAAAAAGACCATCTCCACAAGCTGGATTTTGAGCTTGAATGGGCTGTAGTGATAGGCAAGAAAGGCCGCAACGTTTCTGCTAAAGATGCAGACAGCTATATTGCTGGTTATACGATTATGAATGATCTTTCGGCACGTTTACTCCAGATGGAAGAGATGAAGCTGAATCTCGGCCCGGCCAAAGGAAAAGACTTTGCCACTACTATCGGCCCCTGGCTTGTTACGCCAGATGAATTAGAACAATACAAAACAGACTCTGAGTTCGGAGCCGTTTACAACCTACCTATGAAGGCCTGGCACAACGGAAAGCAAATATCTGAAGGTAATACGAAGGATATGACTTATACTTTTGCCGAGATTATCGAAAGAGTAAGTTATGGTGTAGATATCCACCCCGGCGATGTTATCGGCTCAGGCACAGTAGGCACAGGTTGCTATCTTGAGCTAAACGGTACTTGGAGAAGGGAAGCTGAAGAGCGCGGAGAAACCCACGAGCCGGTATGGCTAGAAGATGGTGACGCGATAGAGCTTGAAGTTGAGCACCTTGGAAAATTAAGGAACACTATAAAGATGACTGATGCAGGCGGATCAATCCTTGCTAAAAAGAAAAACCAGAACGGCTGATGAATAAATTCTATAGCTTCCAGCCAAAGGAAAAATCCACTGGCGAAGTACACCGATATCTTTTGGGTGGGGTAACTCCCCGCCCGATAGCTTTCGTATCAACCCAAAGCATGGATGGAATAGACAATCTAGCCCCTTATTCATTTTTTAACGCATTTGGTGCAAATCCGCCTATTATCGCCTTCTCTCCAGCACGTAGGGGCAGAGATAACACAACAAAAGATACCTATCATAACCTTTTGGATACTAAAGAATGTGTGGTACATATCGTAAGCCATTCCATAGTGCACCAAATGAATCTTGCTTCCTGCGAATACGGCGAGGATGTGGATGAGTTTGTGAAAGCTGGATTCACCAAGATCAAATCAGATATAGTAAAGCCGATGAGGGCCGCCGAATCACATTTTCACATGGAGTGTGTACTCAACCAGATGATAGAGCTTGGCGGAAAAGCGGGAAGCGGTAATCTTGCCATTTGCGAGGTTATGAAGTTTCACGTATCCGAAGATATCATAGAAAATGATACGGTTTCCCCTGATTTACTGGACGCTATGGGACGAAACGGTGCTAATTTCTACACTCGCGCTAGCGGCGAGGCACTTATCCAGATCGATAAACCTAACCGAGACAACGGAATAGGCTTTGATAATCTACCCGATGAGATAAAAAACAGTCGGTTCTTAACCGGAAATGAGCTCGGTAGGCTTGCCATGGTAAGCCGAAAGCCTACTATAAAAGAATCAAAGGAACGCCTGAATATATTATTGGAAGAAACCGCAGGCAATTATAATTACAGTGATGATATACGCGAGCTTCTAAGCCCGCCCAGCAAACACTTGACGGATAAAGAGCTGTTCTTCCAGCTTATTAAAAAATGTATCGATCACGGTGATGTTTTAACAGCATGGGATTTGATTGTTGTACAGGACAGTTAGATATAAAAAAAGCCCTGGCTAAGTATTTAGGCGGGGCTTTTTTATAATATTTCTGAACGCTGATTAATCCTGTATGCTATTTAAGGATAGAACCTAAATCCCAGAGCGCCTGTAGGCTGGAACAAATTAACTGGGACAACACCAGCATCTAGGCCAAGCTCCAAAAAGAACTCTACTGATGTATTTCTCGGCACGAAGTTGATCCCCATCATTCCTCTTGCACCTATACCCAGATCATCAACATTGTCTTTGTCTCTTTTTCTGTCAAAGAGATCATTACCATCCCCAAAACCTAGGAATCCGCCGGCTCCAGCATATAAATGTATAATATTGCTATTGAAAGCATCAAAGTACCACTGATAATCAGCACCGATTTTTGCATCACCGAAATATGAGTTACCGGCATAAACATGCAGATTCTCATTGGGTGCGACAACAAAAGCAAGAGATATACCAGTTGGCTCGCCAAGCACCAGCCCAAAACCGAAATCTCGGTTCATTGGTGAGTGGGAGTAGGCATTGCTGATACTTATAATTACTATTATGATCAAAGAAACTATTTTAGTCCTAAAGCCCATTATATCCAATCCTTGTTATTACATTAAATGATAAAATCATAACGTTATAGAATTGATAATATTGAATTTAATAATAAAAAAGCCATATAGTAAGAAACTATATGGCTTGTAATCTAAGTAATTATCAGCTTAGCCCTTATTAACCCTGTAGCAGTTGGAGGAATGCGTTAGGATTTTGATTTGACTGTGCTAAAGATGTAAGAGATGTCTGCTGAAGGAACTGATTTTTGATAAGGTTCATTTGTTCCAATGCGACATCTGCGTCCTCTATCCGGCTTATGGCAGCATTATAGTTAACTACAGATCCTTGAAGTATATCTTGCTGAGAAGTTAGCCTATTTGATATACCACCCATGTAAGATGCTGTTTTGGTGATATTGTCAATTGCGTCGGCTAGTGAACCGAGAGTAGTACCGATGACGCTGTCATCGAAAATTCCCAGATCACTGGCATTGACTTCGTTCAAGTCCCTAAGATTCAGATTGGTAACTCCGGCAAAATTATCGATACGCATGGTATTGATATTGAAATCATTGCTTTCAACGTTGAAATCCTCATTGCTGTTCTGGAGATCTACGGTAATTGTCAATAGATCGTTTAGGGCGTTTGAACCAACATAGAAATTAGCTTTATATTCACCGTCGAGTATCTGTCTTCCGCCAAAAACGGTAGAATCTGCAACAGTCTGTATCTGTTCAACCATTCTGAAAGCAGCTTTCGCCAATGCGACTTTCTCGGATGTACCTAAGGCTCCTGAAGATGCTGTCGCGGTCTGCTCTCGTATCATGATTACAAGATCTTGGATATTATCCAGAGCGTCCATGCCGATATTGGTAACATTGAGCGCTTCACCTACAGTTTTCATAGCAGCTTTTAAGATACCGTTCCTGGCTTCAAGAGAGCGAGATGTGATATATCCCGCCACATCATCAGATGCGTTGTTTATCCTGAGACCAGTTGATAGCCTAAGCTGATTTGTCGATATCGCTCTGTTCGCTATTTCAAGCTGGTTATAAGCGTTTTGAGCGCTTATATTAGTTCTTATTCTGGCGTTACCGCCTGTTGCAAATGCCATGACAAGACTCCTTATCAGTCCTATTCATAAGCCGAGATGCTTTTATTATGTTATTAGGATAATAAAATCGGCTAGTTTAATACTTCTATATTCGTTCGCCTGATATATTACAGGCCAGTATCTTATATATAGCCAGCTATTGGCTACCGTGTTAACCCTGTAGTAGCTGCAAGAACTGCTGCGGGTTGGCATTGGCCTGAGCCAGTGACGTCAGCGATGCGTTCTGTAGGAATTGTGACTTAACTAGGGAGAGTTGCTCGAGTGCCACATCGGCATCTTCAATTCTCGATATCGCAGTGTTGTAGTTTACAACCTGGCTGTTAAGTATAGTTTCCTGAGAGTTTAGCCTGTTGACTATACCACCTATGTAAGCGTTCACTTTTGTTACGTTCTCTATTGCGTCCGCTAGAGAGGAAAGTGTGTTTCCGATATTCTCTTTAGAGAAGATACCCAGGTCATCTGCCGATACGGCGTTGAAGCCTCGCATATCTAGATTGGTTATACCGCCGAAGCTGCCAATATTCATAGAGTTGACGTCGAAGTTACGGCTATCGACATTGAAGTCAACATTGCCTGGGGTAAGATCGACATCTAATGTCAACAGATCATTCACCGCATTGGAACCCACTATAAATTCAGCTGAGAATGTACCGTCAATTAGCTGTCGGCCTGCAAATACCGTGGAATCAACCACTGTCTGTATCTGCTCTACCATTCGGCCGGCCGCTTTTGCGAGTGCGACTTTTTCAGCCGTACCCTGAGCGCCTGAAGCTGCTGTGGCAGTAGAGTTTTTGATATCATTGATAAGAGTCGCGATGTTTTCAAGCGAGTCCATTATGATATAAGTAGTGTTTTGGGCGTCGCCCACGGCTTTTAAGGCCGCTTTAAGTGAACCGTTTCTAGCCTGCAAAGCACGAGAAGTAATATAACCCGCTACGTCATCGGCAGCGTTGTTTATTCTCTTACCTGTAGAAAGCCTTAGTTGCCTTAATGATATATCTTTATTCGACATATCAAGTGCGTTATAGGCGTTCTCAGCCGCTATATTGGTCCGTATCCTTGCGTTTCCACCAACTGCAAACGGCATAGGTCACCTCCATGTGAAATACTTAGATTATTATTTACATCCTGTAGAATAATCGACGGCATGTAGCCGCTGAAGTAGATACTTCAATAGCTGTGCCAATATCGGTTATTATATCGGTCGGTGCATTTTGTATCGGGATTTCCGAAATCGTTTTTCACCTACATCCGTTAAGATGTAAAGGTTGTGCCAATATTAATGGTTTTGCTAACCAATATCAGCCAAGCCCTTTGCTGATAAGGCATCATAGGTAGTAGAGGTAATACTGGCCCATAGCGATCAATAAATCGCCACTGGTGGAATACAGACATATTGGCTATATATAGTCAGAAAAAATAAGCCATTTGTCTCGTGATTTTACTTTTATATTAATTATAGATCGGTGAAATAAATCACAGCAAATGAACAACACTTATAGGTTTATCGTTATCATGCATATAAAATAAGCCATATATCACCTAAAAAAAGATATATGTCATTATTAACCATTTTATAGTGGTCGGAAAATATAAAGGTAAAATGAACAAAAGTAAATTATATGACCTCCTTGCTGTTATCGCAAGGGCCATTATCGGGATAGTATTTATTTTTGCGGCTGTAGGCAAGATTCATGAACCTATGGCATTCTTGGTTGAGATCCACAATTATGATATGCTACCCGGATTTATCGAACGCATTGCTGCCTTATGGCTTCCCTGGATTGAGTTACTTGCCGGTATAATGCTGCTTGTCGGTTATAGGTTAAAGGCTAATGCCGCTTTAATAGGTATAATGCTTACCATATTTACTATAGGTGTGGCTATGGCATGGGGCAGGGGACTTGATATCAACTGCGGGTGTTTCGGTGATGCAGTACAGCAGAAAGTAGGTTTGGCTAAAATCCTTGAGAACACTGCTATGATCCTCGGCTCTCTCTTTCTCTTTTGGCGTGGGGATAGGAAATAAAATCTGTTTCAGACTAAACTCTGTTATGACACCTATACATCATATAATCGAGCGAAATTTACCATTTCCTTTATCAAAGGCTTAGCGTTTAGGCCTTTTTCTGTAATAGAGTATTCTACTCTTGGCGGTACTTCACCATGGTTCCTCCTTGAAGCCAAACCGCTGGTAACTAATGTTTTCAGTTCCTGTATAAGCATCTTTTCGCTGATATCTGGAATAAGGTTCTTCAGATTGGAGAATCTAATAGGGTGGTTATCCGCTAGCTGCTGTAATATGATCAGTTTCCACTTTCCGCCCACAAGTTCAAGTGTAGTTCTTATCGGGCATCTTGGTGTTATTCTTATTTTATCGTCATCCATACTTACTAAAAGGTTAGTACTATATAAATTGTTATGCTCTCCAAATATAGATAAGTTTGATATAAATACTACAACAATTGAGGTAATAATATGACTATATCATTATTCGGCGGTACAGGACAAACCGGCAGTATCTTTTTAAAGAAGGCTTTGGACAAAGGGTATAAGGTAAAAGCTTTAGTAAGAGATTCAAGTAAAGTCAACATCAATGATGAAAAACTACAGATTATCCAAGGGGATATATTGAACCAAACTGATGTTGATAAAGCAGTTCAGGGTGCCGATATGGTAATTAGTCTTTTCGGTCATGTAAAAGGATCTCCGGAATGGCTACAGACAAATGGTACAAAGAATATAATTGCCGCAATGAAACAAAACGGTATAAGTAAGATTGTTTCTCTTTCTGGTGGCGGGCTGCCTTTTCCGGAAAAAGATGAACCGAAATTCCCAGACAAGATGATCAGGATTATAATGAAGCTAGCAGTTCCTAAAGTTCTCAATGATGCAATCGAACATCATAAGGTATTAAAGGATAGTGAGTTAGATTGGATTATAGTACGCGGGCCTAGGCTCACCAATGACAAACCAAATAACTCCTACAGGGTAGGGTGGGTAGGCGTGAACTCAAGTACGAAAATCCCGAGAGCTGATCTTGCGGACTTCCTTATTACCCAGATAGAGTCGGATGAGTTTGTTCGCCAAATGCCTTTTGTAAGTTCTTAGTTGTCAAGTAAAAATAAATTGGGTTTGTTAATTGGTTAGTTTATTTTGCCTTCTTATGACTACTATATTTGCTATCAATTAACTTAGAAATAATTAAGGTTTGTTCGCTCACAAACGAATATTTGAATCTGTAAACTCTTCTAAGTGTACCTAAGGCTATCCCAAATGACTATAATAAATACAGAATACAAAGGCGATCTGCAGTGTGAGGTTGAACATGAATCCTCTGGAACCAAGTTCCTTACGGACGCGCCACTGGATAATAAAGGGCTTGCCCGAAATATCTCACCTACGGATTTACTGGTTGCTTCGCTTAGCTCGTGCGTACTCACGATAATGGCTATCCGTACAGCTGATTTAGATACCGATTTGTCAGGTGCTAAAATTATAGCTACTAAGGAAATGAAAGCCGAACCTAGAAGGCATATTTCGCAAGTGACTATGACTATCAATTTCTCAAAAGATTATTCCGATAAGGAAAAGGCAATATTCAATGCTGTTGTGAAAAGTTGTCCGGTAGCCAGTTCGCTTGGGGATATGGTCGAGGTAACGTATAAGCTAAATTACCCTTCTGCCTAGTAGCCGTAATACCACTATCATAAATACCATTCAATTCCGATTACAGAGATATGAAAAACGATAGTAATGAATACGGATACGATCCCGACCCGCTCAACGAAAAAATTATAGATGATCTCGGTGTTGATGTCAGCCGCTATAGAAGTGAAGAGCTTTTCCTCACCTTGTCAGAGATGATAGTATTCTATGAGTATATCGGTACATGGGTTCTGCCTGCCGTTCTGGTTGCTTTCGGTATGTATATAACAGGTTTTTTCGTAATAGATATCGAATCGTGGGAGTATCTTATTTATGGTGTATTCGGTTTACCCTTATCGGTGATCTTAGGTTTGATAATAGGTCTGTTCCTGCTTACTATCAAGCTCAAACATGATATAGGCACGATCACCACTCAATCGCTCGGTATTATGGCGAATATGATCCGCGACGCTGATAAAGTAAAAAAAGAGAACCCCGGGCGATCTCAAAAAGAAATATTCAATATCCTTTTCGAAGGGGTTATGATGGTAGTGATGCTGCCCACAACAATCGCTGTGATGCGGGAAAAAATACCTTTAGGTTTCCGATTGTTTGATTCCACCGTAGTAAAGAGTTTTAGGATTATATCTAAGAAAGTGAATTTCAAGAAATTCGATAAAGCCAGTAAAAGCTCAGGTATTGTTCAAAGTGATCCCGATTCCTTAGCCGCGAAGTTCGGATCAATGCTGCCGAAAGCTGAGCAAAAAATAATGAGTACCGTAGGTGCCGCTATTAATATAGCGCGTATCCCGCTGCTAACAGGCATAACGCTTCTATCGCTTATTGCTACCGCACTGATCTATCTTATTGATAAATAGGTTTTATTATAGAACGTCCAGCCTGATTTTTTTGCTTTCGTTCTGCTCTTTTGCTTTCGCCTCGGCTAACTTTTCAGGGGTATCCAGATTATTGTTCTCGAAAATATCACGGAAGTAATCCCAAGTATATATCCCTGTATCATGGCCATTGCCCCATGTAGCCTGAACCGCGTAATTGCCAACTGGGTTGAGTTCTTTCAGTTCAAACGCACCGGGTTCGTTCTTTACAGGTTTTGGCCGAGAAAAAATCTTATCCCCAACGGATTCTCCCGTGCAGTGAGCGCATTTACAGGCCTTGCGGAAATCCTGGGTTGTAACTTGTGCTTCTAACCCGTCGCCCCATTTGGCAAAAAGTATCATTGGGCTGGGTCGTTTGATTTCAATAGGTGGGTTCATTACTATAAACTTTAAAGTTTTGATATCAGTTAAATATATAAACGTTGCATGCTGGATGCTTGTTTATATTAATGAACTGATATCACGTTTTTTATAGATAAATCTGCTTGCCATTCGCTCGCTAATTACAACCAGTAAAGCTAAAAAGCTAAAGATCGAGATAGTAAGAATATCTATTTTATAATCGAACAATGTATAAACGCCATCAGCCGGAGAAAAATGAATAACAACCCCAGAAATAGCCGCAACAAGCAGACAGATAGGGGGTAGCATTAGCAATAATTTAGTCCGCTTTTTTTTGGTATCAATCGCTTTGATATCAATATTTATATCAGGTGATCTGGTTTCTATCCCTGATTTTATCAAGCTATCTAATTTTTCATTATCCATATATTATATCCTCTATTTCACCTTCATACTTTTTAGATATATCGGTTTTCAGTTTTTTTCTAGCGCGTGAAAGTCGCATCTTTAAGCTGCTTTCAGAATCGCCTAATATCATTGATATTTCAGATAGCTTCAACTGCTCTAAATAGAACAATGTTACCACCGCTCTGTCTTTCTCCGGTAGAGAGCTTATTGACTTTCTAACAAGACGGCTAATTTCATCATCGCTTTGATAGTTGGGTGATATAGGCTTATCACTAAATACCGATTTAAACAATCTAAATCTTTTCGAACGCCTTATCTCATCCAGACATTTATTATACGCTATACGGTAGAGCCATGTTTTCAAACCAGAACGGCCATCAAACCCATTAATATTCTTATACACTTTAATAAATGTTTTCTGCACGACATCATCATGATGGCTATTTTCTGATAACATACTAACGCAAAGAGAATGAACCATATCTTTGTATGATCTTACAAGATAGTCAAAGGCAGACTGGTTGCCGCACTTAACCTGTTCTATTATCTGGCTTTCTTCCAATGATTATTTCTCAGCCTTGGCTAAGCTTTCTCTTTCTCTGTCGATAATTCTCTTTTCTACTATGAAAGCTATTATAAGACCGATAGCAGCAAATAAAAATGCATATACTTCCTCTTTGCCCTCCAACCAATCCTGAGTACCTATAATACCACCAAGGAAGAAGCCTGCAACCACAAGACCTATCCTAAGTGTCCAAAAGCTATAGGTATTCTTTTTATTCTCGCCGAAATAATTACCACCAACATTATTTTCCAGCATATATCTGCGTTCCATGTGTCGGGTGTAAATATAATAAAATATTACCCCAAATATACCTATCATCGATAGCATTGATGTTATTCCTTCAATGATTCCCATTTCGGACTCCAATTAGTTTTATTAATGTTATTATCGTTATCTGTAGCTTAGACGCCACGACCAGATAATGGTAACAGTCATTGAAAAATTAGATTGATTAATCTCATTCAGCAGTTGTCTTATATTTCGACAGGCTCAATATGAAGTCCCCCGTCATTCCGAATGCATTTCATACTAAGCCTGTAGCCCCGAGTCACCGAATCGGGTAATATCCAAGTCTCAACTATCAGTAATATTTCAGAATAAACACAAAAAAGCTCGAAGATTATCTCTTCGAGCTTGAATAACTTGGAGGGTTATATAATATTTAAGCTTATCTCTTCAGGTTGTTCATTTCAGCCAGTAGCTGATCCGATACTGTTACAGTTCTGGAGGCGGCTTCAAAAGCACGTTGTGTTGCTATCAAATCGGTGAACTGGGTTGTCATATCAACATTTGATAGTTCAAGTGCGTTACCTTCAATACTTGTACTTGGGAAAATCTCGCCCGCAGTACCTATGTTAGGTTCGCCAGAGTTACCGGAAGCTGTGAAGTAGTTGTTACCAGCGTTTTTCAATCCCTCGGGATTTGTGAATTTCGCCATCACCATCTGCCCTAGAAGTTCCGTTCTATCATTATCGAATGAGCCCCATATCTTACCTTGGCTATCGACATTCATCCCGATCAGATCGCCTGCCTGATACCCGTCCTGAGTAAGTGCGGTAGCATTGGAAGGAGATGAGAATGATGTAAGTGAACCTTCGATAAGTGAGTTCGGCTGCTGCAACCTAACTGTTATATCTTTAGGCGTGCCTTCATCGAAAATTGTTGTACTTCCGAGAGCTGCGTTTAAGTCGGCAGCAGTTATAACTAGCTCAGTAGGGGTAGCAAGTGTTCCATCAGGGTTGAACTGAACAGCACCCGTTCCCAATGTTACATCTTGTCCTTCAATCTGGGCTGTAATATTAAATTCACCATCAGTAGCTGATTTTGTAAAAGTTAGGGTAAGATCCCTCGGCCCGCCGGTATTATCAAATACTTTTATTGAAGCAGAGCGAGAATCGCCTTCTTCCATAGTATTGGATAGGTTCCCGCTAAATGATACTTCAGAGGTTTGGCGGGGCTGGCTCATTACGCCTGGGGGTATGTTCAGATTACCGGTAGTACGGTTCAGGATATTATTATTATCGCTGTCCTTAGTCATCAGTCCGTCATCTGTACGGTCGATATTATATCCTTGAAGGAAAGCACCTGTATTTGCATCAACAAGGTTTCCAGCCTTATCACGAGTGATAGCACCCGCTCTGGAATACATATTACGGCCATTAGTATTGTATACTAGATACCCGTCGCCGTTCAGTGCTACATCTAAGGGTCTGTTTGTAACCTCAATTATCCCTTGGGACATATCTTTCTGAACCGAACCCATTTTTACACCCAAGCCGAACTGGAGCGGATTTACGCCGCCCATACCGGTACCGCCCACTTCTGCAGGTCCGCGGCCATGATTATAGGTCTGGCTGATCTGATCGGCAAATGTCGCACGTGAAGACTTGAATCCAACGGTATTAGCATTGGCTAGATTATTTGAAATAACGTCGAACCTTCCTTGGTGTGCCCTGAGTGAACTAGAGCCTGACGTTAGAGACCTGATTAGTCCCATATATTAACCCTCCATGGTCATTTATTTCGAATTTTATTCTTTATGCTGCTTAAAAAGCATTTCGAAAAATAGCTGAAGATGCATCCATGCATGTCAGCGGTCGGCTTTTAAAGCCTGAACTTTTAATTACTGATATCCCTTACTTTATCAAGGGTAACTTCCATTCCGCTTATGATGAGCACGGTACCATCATTCTTGAATCTTACTGATTCGATTTTGCCGTCAGAGAATGTCTGTGCCTCGAATCCAGTTCCGTATGCATCGGTGAAGTCACCATAGAATGTATATGTACCGTCTTTCAGCTGATTTCCTTGATCGTCCTTACCATCCCATTGGATAGTATTATCACCTGTTCTCAGAAGCCCAGGGTCATTGATCTGGATATTCTTGACAATATTACCAGCTTCGTCGTATATCTCTACATTCCCGCCAGCTGCGTTTACAGGTAATGTAAATCCTAAGTTGACTTCTTCTCCAGCTTCAAGCTTGAAGTGGTTGGTCTCGGCTTTGGCTGATTTTCCAATCATCCCGGGAAGTGCAGAGTTAGCCATTGTCTGAGACAAAGCTAGATTTACTCTTCCTTGCTCCTCCATCAGTCCTTTCATCTCGGTAAGCTGTTCAAGCTGGGAGAATTGTGCTAACTGAGAGGCGAACTCTTGGTTATCGTAAGGTTTCAGGGGGTTCTGAGCTTTAAGCTGATAGGTGAGCAACTGCAGGAACTGATCTCGCTGTTCCGTTGCCGATGCACCTCCGCTGAGTCCGTTCCCCCCGGTAGGAACCTGCGGCTGGCTTATTTGACTGATCGATTCGATCATGATGACCTCCCTGTCATACTGTTTTCGTTCTCTGCGGTAAGCTGTTCACCGAAAGAGCTGTCGTTTTGGCCGATAGTCTGGTTACTGTTTTGGCCGATGTATTTTCGGCGGCTTTCCATTTCCTCTCTGGAAGAATCCTGCCTGTTCTGGTCGCCAGCTAATCTATCTTGCCCGTCCTGGGTGTATTCAAGAGTGCCGGCTGTAATGCCTTCTTTCTGGAGCTGATCTTTAAGTTGCTGTACTTTGCCTTCAAGTGCTTTTGAAGCTTCAGCAGATTCTGTCCTGAATTTTATATCGGCTGTTTTACCAGTTAAATGTATTTCTACAAACACCATGCCGAGCGATCGTGGATTCAGATGCATACGTGCCGTAGTGCTATCCCCCGAAGGCAGTGCAGCGGTTAATTTCGCTGTCGTACCGGCTACTTTATCTAGCCTGATATCCCTGAAAACATTGATATTATCGGCTTTTTGGGCAGATATGCCGTTACTTTGGGTACTCTGAGAACCTTTAGAAGCCACGCCGTTTATACCGTCAATATGTTTTGAAAAGAATTTTTCCAGTGCCTGATCTATCGATTTATCACCACTACCTATTTGTAGCATATTAGCAAATGGCGAATTCTTTTCGCCATCTTCTGATTTCTCGGTTAAATTGAGCAGGTAAGCAGGATTGTCTTTTTCCGATTTGATATTCTTGGTTCTTTGATCAGGATTTATTGAGCCTGACATAGCAAGTAACTCTTTGATTGTCTTACTTGTTGTATTTTCACCACTCATCTCAGCAGAGCTATTATTAATAAGTACGCCGTTTTTCTCTATGGCTATACTTTTAAGCATCTGGCTTAGTTCTGCTTTATCGATACCGCTGATATCAGATAACTTGGTCAGAAGTTTATCTGAAGGTGATTTCAGAATAGATAATGCTTCTTTATTTTTTACCTTTTCCGGTAAATCAAGATTTATTTTATCACCAAGCTTGCCTTGTAACAGTTCAGCAATTTTTTCTAGCGAACCAAAGCCTAGTTTTTCGAGTTTTGTGATTTCTTCCGGAGTTAGGATATCTGTGAGTTTGATATCTGTAGAGCCATCGCTGTCTTTATTACTCGCAGCTTTTTCAAGCTTTTCTATTGCAGCAGCAAGTTTATCATTATTCTGCGATTCTTTTATACCGTCAGAGGATTTTAGAGGTTTCTCTTGATGAGTATTTTCTACAGAATATTTCCTGTTTTCAATATCATTATCGCGTGATGAAGAGTTCTTGCTATTTGATCTATGGCTTTCGATTTCTTTATCGAAGTCGTTTCTTCCATTTCGCTGAACAGAATAATTTTCTTTTTTGGAGCTATCTGTGTATCGGCTGTCATAAGTATTTTTGTGGCTAATATTGCCACCTTGGTTGGTTGGTTTAGCCAACTCACCTACAGAGCTTTTACTGAAAAGCCTACTATCTAGAAGAGTCATATCGGTGCTTCCTTGCACTTGTGTATAGCTTCTTTTAATTGATTTGAAGGGCATGCATACTAAGTATCGCTACACTATATCAAATCTCAGAGAACATCCTTGTTTAACAGATTTGAAGTAATTTTATCCCTACCTGAAGCGTATGTTCAATTTCAGTGCCAAAGCAATCTAAATAGAATACATTAGGGGCAGGAGCTGTTGGCCTTAAAACAGATTAAATCTATAATGAATCGTGAAATAATTATCACTATTATGGGTAGGTAAGGATAAAATCACAACTAGAATCCGCTGAAGTTTTATTGCGGAAAAACAAGATGGTTAAATTAATAACCTAACAGTAGAATTGCCGCGGCTTTGTTTGCGGGGAGATTTTCAATTACGGCGCCCGCTTTTTTCTTTTGCATGAATTTCAAGATTCTGGCAGCGTCGGCATCATCAATACGGGACAGTATCTGTGCTACATCCGCAGGTTCGGCATTATTATAAAGCTTGGCAAAGGATTTGAAATTCTCTACATAAAGCGAATCTTCTACATCGGAGAACTTAGCGGACTGTTCATTGATCATTTCGGAATAGAGATCACTCTCACTTTTATGCATATCCACCAAACGATCCAGATCGGCGATAGAGTCTTTTAATTGCTCTATATCACCTAAAAGCTGATCGATTTTTGTTTCTCGTACATTAACAGTATCATTCAGCTCCCGAATGAGCATTTCCTTATCGGTAAGCGTATCATCCAATTTATATGCAAGCTCTGCCTTCATCTTCTCGGATCTGAACTTTGCTTTATATTCCTGTAAGCTCTTGCGTAACCTGTTAAGCTCAATAGGGTCGATAACGGTTTCACGGCGTAGCTGAAGCGTATCCCAAACAGCTACTTCCGGCACAGTATCCTTTGAAGGCAAGCCTAAAAGCTCAGGTTTATACTTATACATACCCGCCGCCAGCAGTAACACCAATGACATTGACATTACAACCGATACAAGTAATATTATTAGCTGCTTTTGACTCATCTATGGTATAATCGGCAGGTTACTGCTATAACTTAAATACTTAAATAGTAGATAATATCATGAAAACATTTTTTCTACTGCTTTAACGGATTCAGGCAGGGTAACTACTATGATTTTGTCACCTTCTTTGATCTGTGTATTTCCAGTAGGGATAACCGCGTTACCATTGGATAGCACAGCTCCGATAATCGCATTTTCGGGGAATTTAATGTCTTTGAGTGGTCGGCTTGTTATTTTGGATTTACGTGCTGCGAAAAACTCAACTATCTCTGCGTCCACACCCGGTAGCTCCGCAAAATAAGCTATCTGCTGTCTTCTAATCATTTTCTGAATAACGTTTACCGTCATCTGCTGCTTGCTAACTACAGCATCTAATCCAAGTGTTTTAGATAATGCTAAATACTCTTTTTTCTTTAGCAGTGTAATTGTACGTGGTACTTTAAGGTGTTTGGCCAGTAGAGATGTAATGATATTTGTCTCGTCCACACCTGTTACTGTGATAAACTCATCCATTTCCTGTAGGCCTTCATACATCAGTAGATCCAGGTCTGTGCCGTCACCGTTTATAATAAGTGTTTTATTCAGATCATCTGCCCTTTCCCTACATTTCTTTTCTTCTTTTTCTATGATCTTTATTTTATATTCACGTTCTAACTTTCCGGCAATAAATCTCGCTATTTGCCCCCCGCCGATCAGCATCAGCTTCCTGTGGGATTTCTTCTCTTTCCCGAATCGCAGCATAATATTGTCCATATCGGTGCTCTTGCTTACCAAAAAAATCTGATCGCCTCTTAAAAGCAGGTCGGTTCCTCGGGGTACTATTGTATAAGCACCACGTTTTATTGCCACCACGCGCATCGGCAGGTCGGCGAACTGCTTACCGATATCGATCATGCTAGTATCAAGCATCTTGGTTCTTCGATCGATGGAAAGGCCAAACAAAACTACTTTCTCTTCATCGAATTCAACTATATCAGTTGCGTTCTCTTGGGTTATGAGGCGAACAAATGCGTCTGCGGCTATCATCTCCGGCTGTACAATGAAATCAACACCGAAATTTTCTCGATTGAACATCTCATCGGTGGATAAAAATTCATGATTACGGACTCGTGCAATCGTGGTTTTTACGCCAAGATCTTTTGCCATTCGGCATGCAAGTAGATTTACCTCATCGTTATCCGATAAGGCAGCCATCACATCGGCTTTCTCTACCTGTGATTCCTTCAGCTTAGCGTATGATGTACCCGAACCCTCTATAACTATCGCATCCAGCTGTTCATCGGCCAAAGCTTTTAGCTCAGGGTTCTGCTCTATCAATGTGATATTATGCTTTTCGTAAGAAAGCCTTTTGGCCAGCATCGTTCCAATATCGCCAGCACCGATTATTAAAATATTCATATCGGATATTTAAAATATTAATTCAATTTAAAGATACTTTTGCCAGATCTGGTCTATTGCTTCAATTACTTTTTCTCTCGGTAAGCCATCGGCCGAACCCCCGGAGCGCCTAAGGAGGTCAAGCAGAAACTCATCCTGCATCTTACCCATCTTCAGAGCCGTGGCATAGCCTACATCTTCCCTGAAAGTAACCAGATTATATTTACTGCTGTAGTTCTCGTAATCTCTCTCTAGCTCTACCTCTAATTCCCGCTTAGCTTGGAAAAGCGGATCAGCCGTACTGGACCGCATTTCGATATAATTCTGCAGCGCAAGCTCAGCTATAGCGTCAGCGTCTGGCTTTCTGTTTTCGCTAAATTCGGGAAAAGCTTTTTCAGTATCACCATTATGGTTTTGCATTATTTTATCAAAATAATATACATCCTCGAATGAAGCGTTCATTCCTTGGCCATAAAATGGTACGATAGCATGTGCCGCATCTCCCAGAATCACAGTTTTTCCTTCATAATTCCATGGTGAACAGCGCATTGTTGCGAGCGGCCCTGTGGGATTTTCGAAGTATTGATCTGTAAAATCGGGAATCAGGTTATACGCATCTGCGAAGTTTTCTTTTGCGAATTTTTCAACTTTTTCTCTGGTATCAAGATTATCGAAACCGTTTTCGCCCGCATAAGGCATAAATAGGGTACATGTAAAGCTTCCGTCCAGGTTTGGCAGTGCTATCATCATATATCCGTGGCGCGGCCATATATGTAGGGCATTGTTCTCAATTTTATGAGCGCCGCCCGAACGTGCTGGCATTTCGATTTCCTTATAGCCATGTTCCAGATAATTCTGGCTGAAATTGAATCGGGGTACACCGCCAGTCTGCATCGCCATCCTTATTGATGAAAAAGCGCCGTCGGTACCGATCATCATATCGGCTGAAAACGTTTTATCCCCTTCGCCTTTTATTTCAAAGGTAGCGTTCGCGTTTCTTATGTCGGCATCGGTACATTTAGCATCGAAAATAAGTTCAAGATTATCATAACCTGTACAGTTTTCCAAAAGAAGTCTGTTCAGCCCCGCACGTGATATAGAATTGATATGCTCCGCATCCCTTCCAGAATATGGCTGCATTTCCGTTACACCTTTTGTAGAATGAATTAGCCTACCCTTCATCGGCAATGCCAGCTTCATTATCTCATCTTGAATGCCAAGAAGAGATAAACCTAAAAGCCCGCGATCGCTAAGTGCAAGATTTATAGAACGCCCCCCTTCCTCTCGGCTTCCTCGGGGATCAGATCTCCTTTCGATGAGCTTTACATCATAGCCGCGTTTGGCCATTGTTCCCGCCAAAAGGCTGCCGGCCAGCCCGGCCCCAACAATAAGAACGCTTTTCATATCATAAACCCCGAAGAAAATGCATAATATACCTTATACAAATATACCTAATGGCAGCCTAAGAGCACTTCAAGACTGCCTCATTGATATCACACTCCTCCCTCCAACTTGTCATTCAGAGGAAGCGCAGCGACCGAAGAATCCAGTAATATAAGCGATCCGATAGGATCACCCCAAAGCCCCTCTCCCTGAGGAGATGGGCTTTGGGGTGAGGTATTCTTACAAAGGCCGGTCGTCGCAATAGAGCAGTTGCTGTTTTTCTTCAAACCCTTGAGATGGAGGAGCTTTGGTAAATCAAGGGCTTTGACACTTTTGATTCTTAGATCCTAACCGAAACTTCTTCTTTATTACAATTTATTTAGTTAAATTACTATCAATTCTAAATAAACTGAGCTTCCTCTACCATGCTTACCAACCGATTTCCGAGAATTGTAATTCTGATGGGGGCAGTATGGCTTTTGGCCAGTGGGCTTTACGGAGAAGATTGGATTGATGCTCCAAAAGTAACAGATGAACCCTCTACTTTTTGGGGGTTGGATACGACAAAGAACTCGCTGCCGCACGTTCCCTGGTGCGAGTATGAGATGTTTTTGTGGGATGCCGAACACGAGATCCTCAGACACGAAAACTTCCATTATTTTATGACTGGACGGGAGCTGATCAAGTTCGACCCCGAGACATGCAGTGAACTGGCCAATGTCGAGATAGACACATCCGGTATCTGGCGGATGGAAAAGTATCATGAACCCTATGACCTCAGGATACAGATGATTCCCAACATCGATATCGGGATATTGATTGTGGCCACCTCAGACTTTGTATATGTTTATGAGATGGAAAACCTAAGATTACTGAGCAGCTTCTCGCACCACATATCAGACGATAAAAACGATTTCTCTGAATATTATGATGGGCTTTACAGGGTTCGCGACCTGAGGCTCGCAGACAACGGGAACATATATATCACTCGTTCGGCGCAAAGAATCTTCGATGGTGGAGGCATTATGGCTCTGCCCAGCCTGTCATCGGTATTCTCCATCTCGGGAGAGCTTCTGTATGCCGATGTACCGAGGGACGGCTATAACCAGCAGGACTTCAGCAAGATAATCAAGCAGAACGAATATCTTAATGGCTTTTTACATATTCACGAAGTGAGTAGGGATTGGGGAAAAGACCATTGGTTTGTTACCTCCTATAATCATGAGAAGGGGCTGATGGATACGGTCACAATATTCCGTGAGGATGAATTCGACCGGATCTATTATGGTTCCGGTGGAAAGTGGGACGGAATGTCAAAACTATGGGCTGTTACAGCCCACCGCAGAGACGGTTCGGCAATAGGCCACAAAGCAATAGTCGAGTACCAGATAGATGAGCAGGGTATGATTACAGGAGACAGGATAATCGACCATGGAAAGGTTGATCTCAGTGTCAGCGTGATCAGATCGTATATCGAAGGGGAGACAATAAACTTTACCAACGAGTCACTTTCGGAAAATGGAACTTACTTTTTTGAAACAGGAGAACTGCGAATACCTAAACCTATTAACGAAAAAGAGAAATCGATATATCCCTTGAGTGCCTCGCCTAAAGAGCATCCTGTATCAGAGGTAGAATTCATAGTCATCCCGAACAAGTACAGGAGTGAAGACAAAGGATTCATGAGGTCATATCAGTATTTTAGGCTGACACCTGATTATGGTAGGGTCTATGACTGGATAGGCGAACATTACATGCAGGTTTATGACTCGCTGAGTCACGAAGAGTTCAAGGACGCTGTACTAGATGATTACAACCTCTTGGAACAGGGTGATATCACAATTATATATGCTACATTTTCTGGTGTCGATGAAATAACGAGTGGTGGGATAATTATTGATGACAAGCAGTACAGAAGCAATGTCACTAGTTCCAGTAGAAAAGACGAATATAGATTTAGATTGTATCTCCCAATCAGTGAAATAGAGGGGAAACCTTTTGAGCTTGTTATACAGAACGATCACTACGCAAGATGGATAAGTCGCTTGTCAAAAACATTTTATGTATCCCATACTGGAGTTTCCGAACCTGATTTAGCCGGGGGAGCTGTATTTCCAAATCCTATACAGATACCAGGTTGGCTTGATCTCTCAAAGATATCAGTTAAAGAAATACCTACTTCTCTATCGATTTATGATTCAAACGGGCAAGAGGTATTCAGTTCATCATACAGTGAAAAGATATACCTAGATGACTTGTCGGTAGGGTCATATTATATTATCCTAACTTATCCGAATAATCCTAAAAAAAGTATCACAATCAGAGTGGGAGAATGATATGAAGAGATTTATTATGATAATTTGGTTGTTATATACAGGAATCAATATTCAGAGCCAGGATAGAGAACCTGAAGCTTTAAAGTTTGTATATAAAGGATCTGATGGTACAACCTATGGTTCTCAAAACAACCCAGTGGAGTTAAATTCTAGTCACTTTTTTATTAATGACTTTTTGGTTGGTCATCAGTGGCATACTCATTCAGGCGGGCTATTTAATGAAAGCATGAATATGAATGTCTCTGCTGCTGAACCCATGGCACCTTTTGGTGGTGGTGAACTAAACCCAAATACATTTGCGACAAAAATGAAAGGTGCTAGTTTATTTTAATTATATATTCAATGTGTAGTAATTTTTAAATTGGTATATACAAGATTAGGGATTTCTGCTGTATACTTATTTTACAATAAACATGTAAATTTAAAGATATCATTTGAATTAAGTTTTCAAATATATATTCTTGGCAATCTTGTATAACTAAACAGCTTATAATATTATATACGTTACATTAGCTACAACTCTATTATACTAGGTTAAACCCAATTCGTTTTATTAATAATCATACTGGAAATTTAACTCCAAATCCCATTTATAGAATAAAATGTTAAGTCTATTGCCTTATACTTTATTTATACCAAGTACAATTTTCTTATGTTAATTATTGGTTAAGTTTTTATGGTATAACAACTATTACCTACTTTTATGTTATACTGAATAAAAGTAATTTTAATTAATCATTCGAGGTTTGTCATGAGGATACTATTTTTATCAACTATCCTTTTCTACTGCGTGGGGCTGTGGGCACAAGAGGAGCTACCAGATGGTGGGAATTCATTTGTTTCGCTGGATACCATAAGGCACGATTTGTACGACCTCCAGGCTACAGACAGCATATTCACTTATCTTTTCTGCCCCTACAATGATTATTACCTAATCGCATACAACGACTCGATAAGAATGCTTGACAAAGTAACTGGCGAGCTTATCAACGGTATTCCATATGGTCAGTTTACGGATGAATGGAGATATAAGCTTGGTCAGTTTCCCATGGCTCATTCTGCCGTTACAGACCGTATAGCATTTTGGAACAAAAGAGACTATGTAATAATCCTTCAGCTTCCCAGTTTTGAGAAAGTGGATTCTATATATATATATGACGTTTTCCCCCATTACAAGGATAATGATGATGTACAAGGATTCGGTTTCGAATACTCCTATGACGGAACAGGGCTCGGATGCTATATTACCCCTCCCTCCGCTGAAGATATCCGCTGGGCTACCGAGTTTTCAATATATGATCTAGAAGCCAAGGAACTTTTGATGAACATAGAGATGGAATATTCACTTTGGTATGGGAAAGTAGCAATCTCCCCCAACGGTGACAATTTACTAGGGGAACTGCGGCGCTATACAGACTGGAAAGGGACTGACTTTATAACCGAGACGGTATATATAAAATCCAGGGAAGATGTAGCCTATATAATTCCTGACACAATGGAGGGGAAGGGATTTATGGCAACAGATAGAAGCTTCCCATCGATAAATAGATTAAGAGGTACTTTTTGGATACAACCTGATAACATCGGAAATAGATATTTTGATTGGGATAATTTGGAAAAATTCCAAAATAGGGATTATTATTTCGACGATCCTATATATGATAAAAGCTGGCCTGTAAGCTGGAGAAATTTAGGAGTCATAAATGATTTTTATACCAATGACAAGATGTTAATTAGAACCAACGATGCCACACCTCGGAAATCTGGAATGGAAAGATATATTTATATAGATAGAATAAACAATGAAGAAGTATTTACTTATGGTAAACATATAGAAACACTCGGTAATGCGATTTTTGCAGACCACTATAACGGGCTGTTAGCATCATTATGGCATATAAAAGACAACAAAGGGCGTTATACTCATAGAACAGTGACATTCTTCACTCTGGAAAGCCTTGTCGATAATTTTAGGACAATGTCTTCGGTTGAAGAAGAGAAACCTGAAAATGAAGAGTATGATGTAAAGATATTCCCCAACCCGAGCGGAGATGAACTGAACATCAATTCGAAAATCGATTCCTATATGGTGGATATTATAATCTCGGATATACGGGGTGTTGTATACATGCAAACTTACATTCCGTTATCTCAAGGGCGGGGAACAGTCGATATCTCAAGATTAGCTAATGGACATTACATAATAACCATTGGCGATAAATCAATTAACTTTGTTAAGGAGTAACTTATGAAATTAATTGCAATTCTATATACAATGTTTATTTGTATCGTCACCTCTTATACCCAAAGCACTGGATTCCTCGGGCTTCGCTTCTCGGCATGACGGGGGATGCTGGAACCGTGTCAACATTTATTTCATCAAAACTCGATTCTGAAGCCACCTATCGGAAAAATTCCCAATTGATTTACTGCTTGTATTTCCTGCTGGCCGCTGTTCCATCTATAGCCAAGTATATTATTACGGTTGAATAGATTTTCAATTGAGAAAAATGAGATGATAGAATAGCCATCGAAATTATTTCTGAAATCTATCTTTATGTCAAATCTTGCGTAGTCAGGTCTTCTAGGCTCGTATGCTCGGGAGAAATCAAGCTCGGTATTACCAGCGGCTATACTGGCCTGCCTATCGACCGGTATGAAGGGCTGCCCGCCCGCCATGGTATACCTTACCGATGGTTCAATAGTGAAATCATCCGTGATTATCCATTCATATCCACCAAGTATATTAAACACAAAAATATTGTCAAATCCGCCCCATCTCCATATTCCGTCGCTGGCTTTATATCTTTGTCTAGTATATGAGCCAGTCAGGACCCCATACCAACCGTCAGAAAATTGTTTGTTAAGCGTTAGTTCCGCTCCCCAAGCCTTACCGAGACCCTCGCTAACTGCTTCTAAGTCACCTGATGAGACTGATCCGAAATCAGCCCCTAAGTTTAAGAAGGAGAAAGTACTAGGGGTAGCTTCCACCGGAGCTTTGGATATATCTTTATAATAACCCTCTATTTTCAGTTGGGCAAGCCCTCCCAGCACGGTGCTATAGCCGGCTATGTAATGAGTGCTTTGCATAAAGTCCAGATCTCTGTTTCCGTCAGCTGAAAAATATACCTGCAGAGGCAGAGACTGCCTGTGAACGCCAATACCCGCATTGAAAGTATGACCATCGAATGGTTCATAGGATACTCCCAGTCGCGGTTCAAGTGTTGCCTTATCTGAAATCTCTAAATACTGTGAGTGAAGCCCAAAGTTAGTTGTCAGATTCTCAGCTATGCGCCAGTTCCAGTTCACGAATGTAAGATACTGCATAGCATTACCATCAGTAACAAGGCTTACTCTGTTACCCATAAAATTATCTGGGTATATCCTTTCATCTCTGATATTATAGAATCGGTATCGAGCCTCTGCACCCGTAGAAATATAGTGTCTGTTGTTCGGCGCGTAATACTGGGTATATTTAGCGTTGACATAGTTTTCCGTTGATTCGTTCTCGTAAAATCTACCGGGCTCGGAAGCTAGTGTATTGGTGCCTGGAAGAGTAACGATAGTATCAAGGAATGTATAAAAACTGGAGAGTGCTGTACCAAGTGTCAATCTACCGTAGCTTTTATCTGTCCAAAGCCTTTTCCAGTTGAATGCTACACCGGTTACACTACTGCCAAAAAGGATGTCTTCATCTCCCGTAACTACTTCATCCTGCTCACTGGCGTTTATATTGATCTCTCCATCACCAATAAGCGTAGTTAGTGATAGGAAATCCATATCACTGGCCTGCCAGTCAAATTTCGCATTGAAATCCTGATAACGAGGCACACCTGCAAAACCGAAATCCACACCCATAGCCACTAATAGGTCTAAAAATGAATAGCGGTAATTGGCTATGAATGATGCGTTCTCTCCTATAGGCCCTTCAGCCCCAAACTCTATCCCGTTAAAGCCTAATTGACCAATATATTCGTATTCGTCCTTGTTACCGCTTCGCGTTCGCAGATCGAATACGCCAGACATCTTATCACCATATTCGGCTGGGAAGGCTCCGGTCAGGAAGTCCGAATTATCAAGCAAGCGAGAGTTGATGACCGATATCGGTCCTCCCGTAGCGCCTTGTGTAGCAAAGTGATTAGGATTTGGAATATCCAAACCGTCAAGCCGCCATAGAAGTTCGGTTGGCGAGCCGCCTCGGATTATTATATCGTTCCTTTGGTCATTGGCGGTGATAACTCCTGCATAGTTCTGTGCTGCACGTGCAGGATCCGCACGTGAACCTGCGTATCGCTCAACCTGCTCAACAGTGAAAAGGGTTGAGCTTACAATGGATGATTCATTAACTGTTTCAAAACTCCCTCTGGAGGCGGTTACCGTTATCTCATCCGCTTCAATAAATGTCTCATTTAGCTGAAAATCCACGACGAGCTGTTTACCAGAAGTAACAACAATCTGTTGGCTCTGTTTTTCGTAACCGGGCATATTAAGGATTATGATGTATCTGCCTGTAGGTACTTCTGTAATCTTATATGTGCCGTCAACTTTTGTCTTAGCACCTAACTTAGTCTGGGCTATTGAGACTACAGCACCAATTACGGGCTGTTGAGTCTGGAAGTCAACAACTCGACCTTTTACCGTTTGTGTTAATGTCTGATCTTTTCCGCTCTGCGAGTATAGCCAATCAGATGATATAACGGTTAACGACAATAGAATTATCATTTGAAAAATTTTTCTGCATCTCATTTAAGTATGCGTCCTTATCTAATTTAAGTTTGATTGAGTCATCAGTCCTTAGTGCTCCGCCAACAAATTCTATGAAATCTTCGTGAAGTCTTTCTTGGTCACAATAGCCGGATTTATGTTTTTTTTCTTTTTCTATTTTTGCGAACACACCCTCTGAAAAACTCTCAAGAAGGCATATAAGGGTTTCTGGCTTAACGAAATCTCGGATTTCCCCTTTTTCGATACCCATCTTTATTGTCTGCCTGAAAACCATGTCGCTTGAATGTTTGGCTTTCATTAACTCAGGCATATATATTGAATTCTGTAGGTTTGAATAATCAATGATCGAGGAAAGATTATTACAGTTATACATAATGGGGTAATTATCCATGAACATTCTACGAGTCTCACCGATATATCCTAGTTTCACCAGATTGTGTGTATGATGAGTAACTGTCCAGCTCTGTATATCGCTCCAAAGCCTTAGACTGATGTATTGGAGAGCGACTAATATTTCATCTTTGCTTCCGAAATAACCGTATAGATTACCTTTACTGTATTCAGCTTTATCAGCTATATCTTTAATTGATATATCACGAGCTGATTGTTTCTTCATCAGATCTAGTACGCAAACAAGAATATGAGCTTTTCGGCTTTGATTTTCTTTTTCTTTTCTATTCAAACTAAACTCCTTTTAAAAAATTGAACGCTGTTTAGTAAACTGAACGCAATTTAGTTAAATGTTCCTCAAAAACAAATTTGATGCTTTGAATATATAAGAATAATCCCTGATACTTGAAAATCCAAGACTTAAAAATGCGGTTACCCGTAAAAATTTGATAGTCTTACTAATTGAGACTAAACTCCACCAATCTTTATCTTCCTACCCCAGTTATTCCATTGACTTCAGGTAAATTCGAATATTGAGCATCCACTACGTAGTATTACTACCATCGCTACATTCATAGTATTAATACGTTAGGACACTATTTGGAAATGTAATTAAAGATAGAATATGATAGCTATTTACATCTAAAGAGGTTTGTTTGTGTAGCTATACTTAACTTTGTAACTCTGGCCGGATGCATTCAACAATTTGATCTGGACTATTCAATATTAAAAAATTATCATGAGCAAGACTGAATTCAGAAATATAGCTATAATAGCACACGTTGACCACGGAAAAACCACACTCGTGGACGGACTGCTAAAACAAAGCGGTACTTTTTCCCAGCGCGAAGAAGTAGCCGACAGGGTAATGGATTCGGGTGATCTTGAGAAAGAACGCGGTATCACCATTACCGCAAAGAATACCTCCGTTTTCTATAATGGTGTAAAGATCAATATCATGGATACTCCTGGCCACGCCGATTTCGGCGGCGAGGTAGAGCGCGGGCTTATGCTCGTGGACGGCGCTATATTGCTTGTGGATTCGAGCGAAGGCCCATTGCCACAGACACGCTTCGTAGTAAAAAAAGCGCTTCAGAGAAATCTACCGATCATTCTTGTAATAAATAAGATTGACCGTCAGGATTCTCGAATCGAAGAAGTCGTAAACGAAGTCTATGATTTGTTTATCGATCTGGATGCAAATGAAGAGCAGATAGAGTTCCCTATACTTTATACTATAGCCAGAGACGGTATCGCAAAAAGAGAACTTGATGATGAAAGTGATTCACTTATCCCGCTTTTCGATACTATACTGGAAAGCATACCAGCACCGGACTGCAGTACAGAACGCGAACCACAGTTCCTTGTGGCAAATCTGGACTACGACAACTATGTCGGCCAGATAGCCGTTGGCCGCCTTATGAACGGTACTCTTGAAATGAACAAGCAGTATGCACTGAGCCAGGCGGCCGGGCTTAAAAACAATATCAAGCCATCGGCTCTTTATACATTCAAAGGGTTACAGAAAACAGCGGTTGATCAGGTAGAGGCAGGCGATATAGTAGCAGTTGCGGGTATCCCAAATGTGATGATCGGTGATACGCTTACTTCAATGGAAAACCCAGCTCCTCTGGAAAGAATAACAGTAGATGAGCCTACTGTATCGATGATCTTCTATGTGAACGACTCCCCGTTTGCAGGTACTGAAGGTAAATTCGTTACCAGCCGCCATTTGCGTGCTCGCTTTGATAAAGAGCTACTGACCAATGTATCGCTTAATGTTGAGGATACCGAACGAGCGGATGCTTTTAAAGTAAGTGGCCGTGGAGAGCTGCAGCTCGGCGTCCTAATCGAAACAATGCGCCGTGAAGGTTATGAGTTAGCGGTAGCAAAGCCAGAAGTAATCATCAAACATATCGATGGTGAGAAGATGGAACCTTTCGAGCAGGTATTTATCGATGTGCCAGAAGAAAACTCCGGCATCGTTACAGAAAAACTGCAGCAGCGTAAGGGTATTATGACAAATATGATGAATCACGGCCACGGCCGTATTAATATCGAGTTCAAAATTCCTTCTCGTGGTTTGATAGGTTATCGTTCACAGTTCCTTACCGATACCAAAGGTGCTGGGATTATGAATACACTGTTTGCGGGGTATGAGCCATGGGCGGGCGAGATTAGTAAGCGCTCAGCAGGATCGCTTGTAGCAGATAGGCCAGGTAAAGTAACAACTTACGCATGCCTAGGTATGGTTGACCGTGGCGAGCTTATGGTGGAACCAGGCACAAAAGTATATATGGGTATGATAATAGGTGAGCGAAACAAACAGGGCGACCTGGATGTAAACATCACCAAAGAGAAACAGCTGACCAACATGCGTGCGGCCTCAGCAGATACTACCGTTACTCTTCGCCCATCCAAGAAAATGTCTCTGGACTCATGTATAGAATACATCAGTGATGACGAACTACTGGAGGTAACGCCTGAGAATCTTAGACTTCGCAAACGCCACCTTGACCCAAACCTGCGTAAAAAAGCACAGAAAAGCGGTAATTAAAACCACTGATCAAATTTGCTGATTTTAAATACTAAAGCTCTCTGTAATACAGAGGGCTTTTTTTATTTACTGTATAGCCCCATAAATCCGCCTGATATATCTTTTATTATAGCTATCTCGCCTTCCCCTGCAATTCTTGGCCCATCTACAATCTTACCTCCGTTAGCTTTTACCTTTAGTAAGATGCTTTCTAGCTCTGAAACTTCCACATAGGGTATCCAACCGCCAGGCATATCGGAATTGACCCCTTTCTTGTGGCAAATTCCTCCTATTGGGGAATCAGGATCATTACTTTCCACCATTATATAATCGTTATATCCTTCCATAGGTACACTGATAGATTTAAAGCCGAACACTTCTGAATAAAAGTCTTTTAACTCATCGGCATTATCAACTGTTATATCATTCCAAGCTATTTTCATATTATAATTCGACTTTTTTTTCTATTAATTTTTTCGGCAATATAATAAGACCACCTGTCATTATTAGTATCACCCTCAGCCTGTCGAAGAAATTGTCATCCAGTGTTTGCCCTATGGGCGAAGCCCAAAATATGCCTTACAGGTAACGACAAGACACCCATCCTAAGAGGAACTTGCAGCGGTCGTTACAGACGACCGGCCCCTTCAGGTGAAGGACTTAAAGAAATATATATGTCCTTTAAACCCCTCTCCATGAGGAGAGGGGCTTGGGGTGAGATGTAAAAATTAACACGTGTAGAATACTACACTTACCCAAGGTTCGGACAAGCTTATGCATTCCTCTGACCTGCCCTATACCTCTTCAAGCACTTCGACTGGCTCAATGAGTGCTTTAATATGATATTGCCTTTGCATGACGATACATTCTACGCGAGTCGGTGCATCGCGATATCTAAAATATATCAAGGAAAAAATATCTAAATGACCATTAATGAGTCTATACAAATCCAATCACGCAAATAAGTTTTTGCAATCACGAAGATTCTACTTAAATTGGTTTCATATCATATAACTAAAGATTTATCTATGAAAACCCTTAGCGATTTCCCTGAATGGCAGATTATAGAGGACTATAAGAAGAAGCAAAAGCTTTTTACCGTTGTAAAAATCGCTTTTGTATTGATGTATGCTTTTACCGGTGTATCATTTATTGATGATTTTTGGGGACCTGTGGCTGAATGGGTTATAATACTGGAAAAGATCCTTGTTGCGGTAATTTACGGATACTATATATTCAAAGGAATCGCGGAGATAAGAACCAATCTTATCAGGTATGATGAGAATAACCTTTACTTCGTAAACTCAGGGGAGTTTCAGGCTATGCCTTGGAGAGCTGTTAAAGGGCTGTCTGGAGAGATTAAATCCACCACGAAAAGGTTCGGGATCGAACTCGGCAAACCTTACACGAAAAAGAGGGTGGTATTGGCTGCAGGCCCTGGGCAGGAAAATTCCACTATCGGCATGCAGGATATTGAAAGAATACAAAACCACATTGCAAATGCCGCTTAACTTACTTACAGAGAAAGATAGAGTAACACAGGATAAAGTCCTCAAAGGGATGCTTGGAGTAACTAAGTTTTTTAAATGGTTCGTTTTAGCATTTATGATGCTTTATGTAATAGCGTTGTTTATGCAGATATACAGAGGCGATGAAATAAGTCTTCTAGATGATATATATGATTTTGCGGGGATCATTTCATGGGTAGTACTTTACAAGATTACAAGAAAATACGCTCCCTCAAAATATATTGCTTTCGATGATACTGGTATAGCGTTTTGGGATAAGAGCGAAAAAGTATTTGTACCATGGGATAATATAAAAGAGCAACCATTAGATCTGAGTGGAGCCTCCGTTTTTGTTCCAATAGCATTCAAGAAAAAGGTTGCTGGTGTTAAAGCTATCAGAGCATTGATCTATGATGCTGATCCGCCCAACATTACTATGGATCAATCGCGAGAGCTCATACGGTTCATCCGAGGCGAAAAAAAGAATTCGGATAACAATATAGCAGAACTAAAGGCTGTATAGTCCAAAAAAATCATTTTATGGGATATTATACATATATATGAATGATATTTTAATATATCTTTAGTATAATAGCCCAAAGATGAAACTTTATATTATAGTATTCCCTATATTTGTTGACAACTGTAAGTATGCTAACCTAGAAAAGGGTTTGCGAGTTTCTATCACTACCTTTCATCATGTCAGAAAACACTACACCAATCGACAACAACTCAGAAAACACTGAGAATCTAGAAAACCAGAGCGTAATGCCTGAAAATACAGCTAACGTGGAAACCAATACCACAGAAGGGCCGAGAACGCAGGCTGCCGAGGACTCTAATACAGAGGCGTCAGTTAATGCTGAAGCATCTGCCGAGCCAGCTAAAGAAGTAGCTGAAAGTCCTTCTACTACAGCTACTCAGCCTACCCAAGCTGAACCAGCGGTCGCTACAGATGCTCCTTCTTCCACACCTGAATCCCAGCCGGTAGAAGCTACCACTTCTAATGCTACGGAAACTGTTCCGGCTCCAAAGGTAGATAGTTCAAATCAGGATATGGCCGATAAAGCCGAATTAGGTGTTACAGCCGAATCCACAGCTAAAATGGAAGAGGCACTTAAAGCCGAACCAACTGCTGAGGAAATGGCTGCTAATGAAGAAGCCCAGAGAATCGAAACCGCCAACAAAGAAGAAAAGCACAGGCTTTACGAAGAGTTCAAGGCTAAAAAAGATTCCAGCGATCCTATAGATGTCGAAGTTGTTGCTAAAGTTCGCGGGGGGCTTCGAGTTGCTAAGGATGGATTCCAGATGTTCCTACCGGCTGCTCTAATTTCAGGTTCCAGAACGGAAGATGACGAAATGGACAAGATGGTCGGCCAGACCATCCAAGTAGAGATCAAAGAGGCTGATGACGAGCGCGAGTCCATAGTAGTATCCCGCAAAGCACTCGTGGAAAAAGAATTATGGGATAAACTTAGCGTTGGTGATATAGTTAAAGGTAAGGTAACTTCCGTACCGTCGTTTGGCGTTTTTGTAGATGTAGGCGGCGTAGAAGGACTGCTTCACGTTTCTCGGATATCACACAAAAGAGTAGAAGACCCTTCATCAATGTTCAAAAAAGGTGATGAAGTAGAAGTTAAGATCACCGAGATCAGTAAAAGCAAAGGCAAGATAGCACTTAGCCGAAAAGAACTTGAGGATTCTCCTTGGAAAGGCGCTTCTGATGAATTCAAAGACGGTTCAACCCATACTGGAAAGGTGAAGAACCTAACCAATTTTGGAATGTATGTGGAGATGAAGCCAGGCGTAGAAGGGCTTATCCGTATGCAGGAGCTATCATGGACAAGGCGCGGCAGGCTTGAAGACATGTATAAGACCGGCGATGAGGTTGAGTTCTATGTAATAAATGTCAATGAAGATAAAGGCCAAGCCGATCTATCTATCAAACGCCTTACAACCGACCCATGGAGCGATGTAGCCGAGAAATATAAGATTGGCGACAACTACCAGGGAAAAGTTAACGAGATAGTTGAGAAAGGTGTAAGAATTACTGTAAACGGTGAAGTTGACGCATTCATGCCTAAAGGACGTATGCGTTCCGTGCTAAAGAACGGAACTATACCTTACGTTACAGGCCAGGAAGTTGAAGTTACTGTTATCGATCTTGACGCTGATAAGCAGTCAATGATCCTTTCTCCGAAAGGCGAAGGGCAAGGCCAAGGCGGTTTTGATAATGACGGCGGCGGTAGAAGAGGCGGCGGCAAAAGAGGGAAAAGCGAGCCTATCCCTAAAGAACATGACGGAAAAAATTCTGGTTCCTTCTCATTGGGTGATATGCTTGGCAATCTTTTTGGCTCATCAGAAGAAGAAAAGTAAATAATTTATAAGCTGCCCGAAAGTATTATTGTATAGGCGGACCTATTTAAGGGGCCGCCTTTTTTTTATCCGACATTCTTGATTATGTAAATCATTACTAACAATATATTGCCTTCAATATAGTTACAATAGTATATAGATTGAGTGTAATTATAGAATAGAATATGTCAAAAGATAAAAGTATAAGTTTTAAAGGTTTTGGATCCACCCTTAAACAAACGGCTAAGGAATGGATGAACGACGAACCGTTCACACTTGCGGCCGCGCTGTCGTATTATGCGATAATATCTCTGCCAGCAGTATTACTTATCGTGGTTGTAACTGCGGGTGCGTTTTACGGGCAAGAAGCTGTAACGGGAACATTATCTGAAGAAATGGCTTCCACTATTGGGCCCAAGGCCGCCGAAACGGTTGAAAACATGATCGCCGAAGCTCAGCTCAGCGGAAATAATACTTGGAAGATCATTGTATCTATCGGTATGTTGCTTTTCAGTGCGACAGGTGTGTTTTTCCAGCTACAGCAAGCACTGAACAAAGTATGGGAAGTAAAAGAAAGAGCTGACGTATCATGGACAAAATTACTGAAGGACAGAGCTAACTCGCTTGGTATAGTGCTGTCTATCGGTCTTATACTGATAGTCAGTCTGGTTATAAGTGCTATCCTTTCCACCCTGACAGGTTGGATAACCTCCAACTTAGGCCCGAACATGGATATAATACTGCCTATAGCCAATTTCGTGCTATCTGTAGGGGTGCTTACTTTAATGTTTGCACTCATGTACAAAGTACTGCCAGATGTAGAGATAGAATGGAAAGATGTATGGGTAGGGGCATTCTTTACCGCGACTCTTTTCACAGTGTCTAAAACGCTATTAGGATATTATTTCTCGGTATCAGATCCCGCCTCATCTTATGGTGCGGCTGGTTCTCTTGTGCTTATAATGCTATGGGTATCATATACATGTCTGGTGATACTGTTCGGTGCGGAGTTCACTCAGGTATATGCTAGAAAATACGGAGACAGGATAAGGCCATCAGCCCATGCTTATAGGTATAAGATAGTGGAAGAAACTGTTGAAGTAGGGAAGTCAAAGGAAGAGCTAGAAGAGGAGAAACGCGAAAGTGATAATAACCAGAAAAAACAAAGCAAAGAGCTGACATCCTAAAAAATATTAATGCTGAATCACTAACTGAATCGGTATTGGTTCACTCTAACTCTATCAATACTGTATTCTTTTCGACTGCCTGCCCTTCGGTAACATTGATGGCTTTTACTTTGCCCGCCCCAGGGGAGGCAAGTGCGTTCTCCATTTTCATAGCCTCCAGTACTATTGGCTTATCGCCTTTCTGTATCTCATCCCCGATAGCACAATCAATCTTTACTACCATGCCTGGCATAGGTGATTTGATCATCTTGTTCTTATCCGCACCGCTACTACTGCCGGCCATATACTTTTCTAGTAAAGCTTCTTTAGCTGATTTTGTTTCTATCTCATAAAGATTGCCATCGTGGTGTATTTTCAGGATGCCGTCATCGCCCGGTGTTGTTGATATTAAATATATCTTATTGTTCACACTGAATGTGTAGATATCTTTATCAGGTGTATTTAACAACTCAACTTTTTTATCACTGCCGCCGATATTTATGGCTTTATCGCTGAGTGATGCATCAAACTGTTTACCATTTACGGAGATCTTTAATCCTGAACTCATAATTAATTATATTCTAAAAGGTTTATAGTCTATTTTTTCAATATACCACCAATCTCTTCTCTCCACAAGTCTTAAGTCAAGTGTATCGTTTCTTTCGGTGATTAATCGGATGGTTGATTGTGCGTCGCCAGTCACAAGAACATCCAGTTTTCTGTGTGGGGATGATCTCATCTCCTCAGCCAGCATTTGCAGACGTGTTACCATAGCGAATCTCTTTGCCGCATAGCCTGGTTTCGGGTTATCACTAAGTAAACCGTCGCCCTGGCCTAATCTGTAAATCCTCGCAGCTGCTCTGAAATTATCTCTCTGGATCTCGTTCCAAAACAACAGAGCTGTCCCTTCAGGTGTAGTTCGCACCAGCTCCGTCTTTTTTTCTGGCTCTGGGTAATCACCGCCTATCGTGAATATCTCACAACCACCGATTCCTAGGGAAAGTAATATAAAAATGATAAGAGTAGTCAAACCTGAATTTGTAGTCCTGTTTTTCATCCTGATATTACTTATCTCCATTTGCGAAAAAAAACTTTGACATATTAATGAACTGACGTTTATAGCTTTAGATATGTGTAGAAAAAAGCTAACACCGATAACCCAACTATTCCGGCCCATAAGGTCAGCACTTCTCTTAACATTTCTTTATCTCTTTTGGTAACCACTGATAGAAAAAGCAGTAGCGTGATCACCCCGAGCGATATTCCTATAATTTTCAAGGGTTCCATTTTATCTTGATCTTATTTTGTTTTGAAACTAAAAAAACTTTTTTAAGGACTAGATTTCTGTGATGATTCATAGTTTTCTTGTTTTAATGAAATGATAGTACGTTTTCCTGCCTGCTTTGCCGCTCCAGTATTCCAGTAGCCGCATTAGCCAAATCGGCAAACACCGCTGAACCTGTAGGCAGGCTTCCTGCACCTTTACCGATCAGCACCTGCCTTCCAAAATTCGAGTTTATGATTTCCACACAATTATACTCGTAATCAATTGCCGAAAGTATATCATTTTCAGATATCTGCACGGGTTTGATATCAATATTTATAGTGCCTTTTTCGCTTCTTTCTATATCGGCGATTAGTTTTACCGAGGTTCCTTCCTTTGGTTTAATATAGTCTGTGTTTGATATGCCTTTCAGATTTGCTTCTTTAAGCGAAACTGATTCGCCAAAAGCGGTACTGGCAAGTATGACTGCCTTGTACAAGGTATCCAGACCAGAAATATCCAAAGTGGGGTCGCTTTCAGCAAATCCGTTTTCCTGTGCTTTTTTCAGAGCTTCTTCAAAACCAATACCTTCTTTTTCAATCGATGTAAGAACATAATTGCAGCTACCGTTCAGAATGCCGCGTATCGATTGCAACCGTTGGTCTTTATAGTGTTCCCTGATAGTCTTTATTATAGGTATCGACCCAGCTACTGAGGCTTCGTAATATATTTTGCCGTCCTTGATCCATTCACTTACTTGCTGGATATTCTCAGCGAGCATTTTTTTGTTAGCCGTGATAAAAGGAATGCCTTGTGCTATGGCTTTTTTTGCGAGCCTGAATGATTCATCGGCATTATCTATAAGCTCAACCAGTATATCCAGATCATAATCCATCACAGCGTTCTCGCTGGTTGCTATTTCAGATATGGGTAGATATTCGGTCTTGCTCAGATCGATATCATAAACCTTGATTTGTGCATTGTTTTTTCCGTAGAGTTCGGATTCTTTGAATATTTTGTAGAACCCTTTGCCAACGGTACCATAACCGATAAGACCGATCTTAATTTTCTTTGAATAACTCATTTTTGATTTCTTCTATTTTTTTTGATATTTCTTTTTTTTCGAGCAAGAACCCGTCATGCCCGTATAGTGATTCGATAATATTCAGTCTTGCGTCAGGAATATTATCAGATAGAAACTTTTGCTCGCCCGGCGGAAAAAGCTTATCAGATGCGATCGCTGTTATCCATGTCTTCTGTTGTATGCCGTTCAAGCAATGTTCTATTTGTTTGTTTTTCTCGTTTATCCTACCTCTGGATAGATCGTGGCTATCCATAAGGTTTAGCAATGTTACGTAGCTGTGAACATCAAACCGTTTAGTCAGCTTCTCCCCTTGATATCTCTGATATGAAACAGCAGGGAGTTTTGATTTATCAGCTTCGCCCGGATTGCCGCCTCTTCGGCTTGGCTGTGTCGTATTATAACACTCATATCCCCTATAGCTTATTAGAGCGATACTACGTGCAGCGGCAAGCCCTCTATTTGCTTGCCTGCCATCCCGGTATTCGCTGTCAGCCTCAATCGCGAGTCTCTGACTTTCATTGAATGCTATGCCCCAAGGGCTGTGTACTGCATTTGTAGCTAGAAGATATAGACCCTTGAATACCTTTGGCTCCGTCATAGCCCATTCCAGTGCTTGCTGGCCGCCAATTGAGCCGCCGATAAGCAGATCTATCTTATCGAGTTTAAGCTTTCCCCTCACCCTTATAAAGCTCTGGATTACATCTCTGTAAGTTATATCCGGAAATGTAATACCGTAAGGTTTAGATGTAGAGGGGTCGATACTCTGGGGGCCTGTTGAGCCATAGCACGACCCGATTACGTTACAGCATATAACCGTGAATTTATCAGTATCTATCGGTTTACCGCTGCCGACAATCTCTGGCCACCACTCGCTCGGGTCAGAACCTGATGTCAAAGCGTGGCATATCCAGATTACTTTACTGTTTTCTTTTAGCTCCGGGCCGAGTATGGTACATCGGATCTGGCAACCAGGCAGCTTGCCACCTAATTCCAAATCCAGATCACCTATATCAACTGTTATATTTTTAGTGCTACCGATCAATTGCCGTACGCCTTTGCGAATGCCTGTTTAAGATCGTCCTTTATATCTTCTATGTTCTCAATGCCTACCGATAGCCTAAGCAGCTCGGGAATAACACCAGATGACTTTTGTTCTTCAGCTGTAAGCTGCTGGTGTGTAGTTGTCGCAGGCCTTATTATAAGGGTTTTGCTATCACCTACATTAGCTAGGTTGGATATCAGTTCAAGTTGATCCACAAATTTGTCAGCACTATCGGCACCGCCTTTTACCGTAAATGATAATACCCCTCCAAATCCGTTCTTCAGGTATTTCTTAGCATTCTCATTATACTTATGGGATTTAAGACCTGGATACCAGACTTGTTCAACATTTTCATTACCCTCCAACCACTCAGCTATTTCTAACGCGTTTTCAACGGTGCGCTGAACTCTCAGCGATAATGTCTCGATGCCTTGTAGAATGAGAAATGAATTGAACGGACTTATAGCGGGACCGAAATCCCGGAGACCCTCTACTCTAGCTCTGATAGCAAATGCGATATTGCCAAACGGACCGTCGCTTCCGAAAATCTCCCAGAATTTCAATCCGTGATATCCTTCGGATGGCTCTGTAAACTGTGGGAACTTACCGTTGCCCCAGTTGTAATTGCCACCGTCCACAATGATACCGCCGATAGAGTTGCCATGCCCTCCAATCCACTTGGTAAGGCTTGATGTAACTATATGGGCACCAAGCTCCAGAGGTTTTGCCAAATAACCTCCGGCACCAAAAGTATTATCTACTACAATCGGCAGGTCATACTCCTCTGATATACTTTTTATCAGATCAAAATCTGGTACTGCATAAGCTGGATTACCGATGGTTTCCAGATATATTGCTTTCGTCTTCTCATCAATCTGGGATACTATTGCATTCTTGTCATCTACATCCACAAACCTAACCTGAATGCCCAACCGCTTAAAGGCCACTTTGAATTGATTGAAGCTGCCCCCATACAGATTAGTAGTTGAAATGAAGTTGTCCCCCGCCTCTAATATATTGTTAAGTGCCACAAACTGAGCCGATTGGCCTGAAGCTACCGCAACCGCCGCAGCACCTCCTTCAAGTGCAGCGATTCTTTTCTCCAGAACATCGGTTGTGGGGTTCATTATCCTGGTGTAGATATTGCCGAATTCTTTGAGTGCGAAAAGATCAGCACCGTGCTGCGAGTTTTTGAAGTTGTATGATGTAGTCTGGTATATCGGTACCGCACGCGATCCGGTAGTTGGGTCAGCCTCTTGGCCTGCATGGAGTTGTAGAGTCTCGAATCTTAGATTAGACATTTTTATTCCTGTGAATATTATTTATTGATTTTTAATTAGATTTTGACATAGCAAACCCTGTCTGATTAATTCAGATAAAAATAACATTAATATTAAGGATATTATATAGCTATCCTATCCGATAATAATCGGCTAATATTAATATAAAAGGGTTTTACAGTATGTTGGTATATAGATTAATGACAACGCATAATGCGATGCATCATAGTATGGCGGTGTGCCATAGCTGAATTGCACTGAAGTGCTGTGTGGTATAGACCTAATGGATTAAAAGCTGCATTCGCTTTCATATCGGTACTCCTTTGATAGTTTATATTGCCAGCAATATTACTGACGTCGGGAATTAGCACCTTCTGCTGCCACCTTGGCAAGGGTTGCTATAGCTTCACAGAGCCCGTCTCTCAGCTATTCTGTATAAACCTAATTTTACCGGGATCAGTATGGATACTGAAAATAATTTTCCGGTTCAACTTTGATTTGTGGTTCAAACTTACTGCTATAAAACGTAAAAGCCAAACCTTTGTTTGAATTTATTTAAAAACTAAGATATTTAACTGAAAATTAACATTAAGACTTATCTGCATAGATATATTATGAATTCATGGCCAATTTTATTAAGGCTAAATAATAATTTAACGAGCTATATGAACAGTATAAGAAGAGTAAAAAATTACGTTTCAAAACATATAAGCAATTCTTCTTTTTGGGGTGATCGAGATACTGCCGCTTTCAAAAAGGGTTTATATAATTTAGATTCTAAATAAACTGCTTTCCTAAACAGTTTTTTCATAAGACCTACTTCATGAGCTTGATTTGAAGAGGCTACTATTGGTTGTATGCTTTGAGTATCCTTTGCAGATTCTAATAACAAGTTATCAAATTTAGTGAGTCTTCGCCTGAGATATGTTAATAGCGAAGGTGATGGGTAATGTATATCAGATGGAGTAACGGTAGATGCTTTGTATTTGCTGCAATCTATTTTACTTGCTATAATCTTAGCAGCGGTATCTGTAAGAAAAACGGTATGCTCAGGAAAAGCTATCCAGGGATATAATCTACCAAGAACCCTGAAAAGTGTAGCATTGCCTGAAGGCGTTAAGATTATGAACTTACCATTTGGCTTTAGCATGGAAAAAAAACGTTTGAAAAATGGCAGTAGCTCATCGTATTCAATATGTTCAACTACATGAAAGCAAAATATTCTATCAAATTTCATATCCTGAAAAGTACTGAGCTCGTTTGTGGCTGGTATGCCTTCCTTATTTGAGTAATCGACATTGAACGTGTTCAGTTCATAATTGAGAATATCGGTTGTGGCGTATCTTTCTTTGACTTCTTTCAAAAACGCTCCGTGCGAGCCACCAACCTCAAGAATGTCCATCCCAGATAAATCTTCATCGACTGTTTTTTCAAAATAGTCTTTAGCCAGTACTTCACTTTTGACCAAATCTATGTTCTGGCCGTATTCTGTGGTATAATCGATCAAAAGACCTGGTGGATCTCTAAATAGACTATGGCATCTTTCGCAACGGTAGAAGACTATCTTATTCGTATATGTTAGGTAACTAGATGTATCATCTGCACACCACGGGCAGTTTCCAATCATTTGCTTTCCCCAATATACTTATCGAAACCTTCTAGAGCTTGCGGGTTGGCAAGTGCGGACAAGTTATTATTGGCTCTGCCTTTAAGCCTATTGGCTACGGCTATCTCCACCTTCTTGCCAGATATGGTAACTGGGATCTGATCTACCTCGTGTATCCTTGCAGGTACGTGTCGTGGGGTAGCGCCTTTTCTTATCTCTGTTCTGATTTTTTTTACTAACCCCGCATCCAAAGCATGGCCGTACTGTAGCACAACAAATAGTACTACATCCACATCACCTTCACCATCCGGCAGGCCTACACAAATTGAATCTTTAATTTCATCCATTGCTTCCACTATTCGGTATATCTCGGCGGTTCCGATTCTGATGCCTCCAGGGTTCAAAGTGGCGTCGCTTCTACCATAAACCACAAGGCCGCCGTTCACGGTAATCTCTATGAAGTCACCGTGCCTCCATATCCCATCATATACATCGAAATATGCTGAATGATATCGCTTATTACCTGGATCATCCCAAAAAGATACTGGCATTGAGGGGAAAGGCTCTGTACAGACCAGCTCTCCCTTTTCCCCGACAACTGGTTTGCCCGAATCATCATACGCTGCTACAGCCATCCCAAGTCCTCGGCATTGTATTTCACCTTTTCTGACGGGTAGAATGGGATTACCGAGCATAAAGCATGAAATGATATCAGTACCACCACTTATCGATGATAACACGACGTTATCCTTTACCGAACTATATACATAATCGAAGTTCACATCTGTGAGTGGTGAACCGGTTGATAGTATGGTTTTTAATTCGGCGAAATCAAACTTATCCTTCGGCAAGATACCGCTCTTTTCGGATGCCGAAAGGAATTTCGGGCTAGTACCAAAAACCTCTACCTCATTTTCATCAATCTCCCTCCATAGACGTTCCATGCTTGGAAATGCGGGGCTGCCATCGAATAAAAAGAGAGTTGCCCTGCATGTTAAAGCGCCTACCAGCCAGTTCCACATCATCCACCCACATGTAGTGAAATAGGTTACTTTTGTGCCATCCGATACATTGGTATGCAGGTGGTGTTCTTTCCAATGCTGTAGAAGTGTGCCACCAGCACCATGGACAATACACTTTGGCTTGCCTGTTGTACCTGATGAATACATGATATAAAGAGGGTGATCAAACGGCAGCCTTGAGAATTTAATCTTCTCAGTAGTTTGATATTCTTGGGATATTGATGACCAGGAGCTATACTTATCTCCATCAGGCAAATCATCGCCTGTGATATTGATAATAACAGTCTTCTTTATCGAGCCAATTGATTCTGTAAGCTTAGTTATACGGCTCGTAGTATCGAACTTTTTCCCACCGTAATAATATCCGTTCACAGCGATGAATACAGTCGGTTCAACCTGCCCAAACCTATCTTTTACACCTTCAAACCCGAAATCAGGTGAGCAGCTGGTCCATATAGCCCCCATAGATGTGGCGGCGAGCATAGCAATAATTGTTTCATGTGTATTCAAAACAAAGCCCGCAACTCTATCGCCTTTCCGTACTCCGCTTTCAATCAATAAACTAGCAAAGGCAGCCACTTCTTTATGAAGTTCATCCCAGCTGAGAGTTGTTTTATCTCTGTTTTCGCAAACAGATATGATCGCTGTTTCATCTCCGCTTTTTATAAGCAGATTCTCGGCATAGTTGATTTGAACATCTGGAAACCAGTCCGGCCTTGGTACAGGATACTCATCTTGTATTTGTACCGTGCTAGTTTTGAAGGCAGTTGATGGATCTCCATCATAAATGAAACCTGCTTGATCGAGGCAGGATCGCCAAAACTCAGCAATATTATCTACACTCCACTGATAGAAATCACTGTAACCTTCAAACTTCAGAGATCTTTGTGATTCTATAACAGAAATGAATCTGCTGATATTTGCTTGCGAAATGGAATCATCGTTCGGATTCCACATTATCTGGGATGTTTCTTTTTTCAATTTAGGGCTATATCACTTTTATATAAGTTAGGAACCCTAATTTAATTCATTTTTCTTTATTGCAAAAAGAACTGGGTAAGATGGTGCTGCATCAAGCTCCCATTGTGCCACATTCATAAATAGCGCGTAAGTGCCGTCATGCACATTATTAGGTACAAAAACCATTTCTGTTACTGTCTTTTCGCTGTACAAAGGTTTGTCTTGGCTCTGCTTTGTGTACCCGAAAAATCTATGGTGGTTATCAAGAACGCCCCCATCACTTGTTCTGTCTATAGAGGGAAGATCAGTCATTAGATGCTCAAAACCGTATGAGTTCAGAAGGTTTATTGCCTCCGAAGTAAAATAAGGAGGGATAATATCTGAATAGTCCCTATATTTCTTCGATTCATCATTCGGCTTAAATCTGATTATCATACAGTCGGGTATGCCCCGGCTCGTATCTATCCCTTTATTTAAGGCTTGTCTTAATTGAAGGGCGGATATAACTTCATCATCTTTATCGTGGTCACCAGCGTAGGACTCATCGGTGTCATTCAGTTTTGTGCCAGTAACCGTTATCAGCATCCCTAGCTTAGGGGATAGCGTATCTATATCAGTAATATATCTTCTTTCAAGCGTTATATGGCCAGAGCATTCAGTATGTGTACCGTTGAGGTGGGGATTGATTTTTACATCACCGAAATTACAAGTACCTCCAATCCTGGTATCACCTTTAAACCCATCAACATCATAGGATGAATAGCTCGCTTTATCAGCTCGGTAAAGGGTAGGTTGCTTGCCGGCCGTCTCGCCGCTTTGCCCTAGATCCATTCTAATATGAATTGGAATTGGGTTAATCCAGTCTATTTCTAAACCTTTGATTCTCATAATGTTTTTTTACTTTAGGGAGGCTAATATTACGAAGGTATCGGCGAATGCTAACAATGTAATATCAACCTTGGATAATTCCGGCTATATCTTCAGCCCAGGATCTATCAGTATATTCGGTGATCCTACCGATCTCATTATCATCTTCTAAAATTACAAGAGTCGGTACTCTCGATATATCAAATCTTTTGATGTGTTCCCTAGGCTCTGATTTCATAGGGTTAACGCTATGTACATGCAGGTTCTCAGCTTTTACATCCATCTGATTCATTACCGCCATTACCTTCGGTGTACTGACGACACACATAGGGCACCAGTTACCCGCAAAGTAGTGATATTCTATTTTGCGGGTAGCGCTTATTGATTTAAGATCTTCTATTTGTTTATTGTCGCTCATAGCACTGATATTTTATTTGATAGGTACAAACATAAAAGTTTTACTTTTAAGATCATATTTCTTAATCTCTATACTATTATATCAAACTTTATAATCCAAAATTTCATAGTAATAATATGATCTTACAAAAAAAAAGCCCCGCTATTGAGTAGCGAGGCCTTTAAAAATATCCTGTGAAACAAGATATGATTATCTTCTGTCGATTACAAGCTCTTCTGTGAAACTCTGTCCGTCAACTTCGATAACAACGAAGTAAACACCATTGGCAAGTCCAAGTGTGCTAGAATCGAACTGTGCTGAAATAGAGCCAGTATTCTCAAAGTTTTGAGTAGTAACTGACTGGCCAGCTGCGTTCATTAGAGTAACAGAGGCATTTTTAACAAAGCTTTCAAGTTCTAATCTGATAGTCGCAACATCCGCTGTAGGATTCGGGCTTATTGATACAGTGCCTTCGATAACTCCGGCTACGCTTGATACAACTCCAGAACCTGTAACTGTTACAGCTACTTCAGTTGAAGGAATCTCAGTACCACAATCGTTAATCGCGTGTGCTTTGTAAATACCTGAGTTATCGGCAATGGTTGCTGGTATAGATAAAGTGTTCATAGTTTCGCCAGCTATAGCCGTACCGTCTTGATACCATTGGTATGATGTAGCGCCAGTTGCGTCAACAGTAAGATTAAGCGGATCGCCAACTGATAAGTTGATCGCTTGGCCATCAAGATCTACAGTGTATTCTGCGTCAGGTGTAACGCCAATCATGAACGGATCAGCATTAACTGTCATTCCAGATGGGTTAGAAGTAGCCATAACGGTTATATCGTTTATATCAGTAGTGATATATCCAGCAGCAATCGTAAGCTCGTTTGTAGTAGTACCGCTGAAATTAGCGTCATCCATAAGTGGAGTGCCAGCCATCATCCATTGGTATGTAATCGTTTGGTTCATGTCGTTAGCTACCGCTTCAACTGTGATAACAGTCTCGTCGCCAGGGCATACAGTCATATCCATTGGCTGAGTAGTGAAATCCAGAGAAGGAGTTTCCATCAGGTTGAATACAGATGTAGTAACAGTACCGCAATTGCCTGTAAGGTCGGCCCAGTACATAGTACCTTGCAGAGTATCACTTATCATATTTATCGAAAGCATGTCTGCGTTAACACCCGCGAATGTATTGTTTTTCATCAGCGCAACTGTATCCAGTGTTGAATTTATCGTGTACCACTGGATATCGATATCATAATCTGGCTCGTTTCCGTTACTTGTATCATACTCACCGAAGATATGTGCGTCGATATTAATAGTTACAACATTACCTGTAGTCGCAAAAACGCCATTTGCTGCCATACCTGTGCCAATGGGCTCTTCCATCATCATGTCATTTTCATAAACCATGTAACTTTCTTCAAGTATCACAGGTTCTGTAAGTACGTTTACACCAACATCATTTGTTGTAGCGAATTCCTCGTTGAGTCCTCTGAAACCATCCCCGTCACCATCGATAAATGCCTCACCGAAGTATCTACCAGCATATTTTTCATTTTGTGCAGGGAAAGCAAGGCGTCCTTCTGCGAAACCACGTTCGAAAGTAGGCTCAAATTCACCATCAGAATTGATTCTAATGCTGGAATATGTTCCGTCTGGATTATACCTGTACCATTTGTATTTGATAAACGGCAGATCAGGCGCTTGGAACTGTGCGATTATATCCACGAAAGATGTAGTATCACCTATACAGGTTGAAACATCCACTGGTTCAGAAAGGATATCGATGTTTTGAACCTGGGCTTGGGATGCTGTTGCACCGATAGCCGCAACGCCCAATACCGCTACCACTTTTTTGAAATTGTCTAAGATTGGCATAGACATACTCCGATAATTACTTTAACATTTTTTATTTCTATATTAACCATAACTTAACATTAAGAGAAGTTATGCACAAATCCTAATCCACAATATACTACTCACAAATCATTTAACAAGATACTTTTTAAGTATTTGTGATCGTATGGTTAGTTTTGTGTGTATATTTTTACACAATTGAACCAATATTCCGATAAACGGATTTGTATATCCTGCATTATGTTCAAAAAAACCATATTCCCATACTCAGCACTATTGATGAAGTTCTTGATCTTTTTGATCTTTTTGACTACCCGAGCGATGGCGCAGGTAAATACCGAGAACATGCTTCCTAGCTCCGTGCAGGAAGGCCTTAACTTCTCCTTTGCGGCAACTGCCGGTCTGGCCAGAGGCAACAGTGAGTTCGCTTCACTGAACACAGCAACCAGAATCGACTACATCGTGCCGAATGATTATACTGCCTTCGTAGTTGGTAACTTAGACTACAGAGAAGGGAACAACCAAAAGATCGCCAATAGGGGATTTGCCCACATCAGGTACATAAAGCAGGCAACCGAACTAATATCGCCCGAAGTATTTGTTCAGAGACAGTTTAATGCTTTTACTAATCTACTCGATAGGTCTCTTGGGGGTGGAGGCGTAAGGTTTGTTTTCATAGACAGCCAAAATACACCAGACTCCATTTTGCATATTGATTTTATGCTTGGAATAGGAGCAATGTATGAAAAGGAAGTACTAAGAACTCCAGATAGATATACTACGGAGATACCTCGCTCTACTAATTACCTTAATTTCAGATTGAAGTCTGAAAGCGGTATATCGCTTAATTCGGTTGTTTACTATCAACCGAGCCTGACTTATGCTGAAGACTGGAGGTTTCTAAGTACTGCAGGCTTGTCATTTCCTATTCTGAAAAACCTATCTTTTATAGTCAACTTCAATTACAGCTACGATAATGAGCCACCGATCGGAATCGAAAAGTATGACCTTGAGCTAAGTAATGGTATCAGAATTAATCTTTAGATAAAAGAATGGCAACACTATACGTGTCGTTATCTGTTAATTGTTTTAATATCTATATTGCTGGTATATGGAAATTAAGGATTTGTATATGTGATTTTTATATAATCCGTATATTCCTGCATTTCGTCAGCTTTAACTTTTATGAGAGTTACTCTGTTTTTGTTATCATATTCATAATCGAACTCTGCTATTTCCTCATAATCCTCTTCAGCAACCCATTTTAAGTAAGATTTTGAAGGCAGTTTGTTTACATGGTAGAAAGATGATATATAAGTATCATAATCGTCAGTGCCAAATAACAATAGTGTACCGTATAAGGGATTTATACCTTCTTCAAGATAATCTGCTCCCCTGTATTTATGATTTTGTTCATCCATATAATCAAAAAAAGAATATTGTGGGCTTTCAGATTTCGTAGATTCTGAAATAAGGTATTTCCTTGAAAGGTATTCACCATTTGATTCTAGATACTCCACAGAACTCATCTTATCGCTGTCGGCTACCATTCTATAAATACTCTCATCAACAGTTAACAGATGAGTATTTCCAGTTTTTATATAATCAAGAATAATATTTTCTTCTATACCTTCCTGGATTATTTCCAACCCGGAAACCGAACCACCCTTATATATATAATTGATAGAGTTCATAAGACCTTTAGTACTAAAATCCATATAGATGTAGGAGGCTCTATCAATACCATTTTCACCATAAGTATATTCTATAAGTCTCACATCTTCTGATTGATTATTTAAAAACTCCACAGACTGAACTCTGTTACCCTCATTCACTACATCTCCTGGCCCCGCCCCAGTGTTATCATCGTCATCACATGAGATAAAAATGAATGTGAATGCTATAATGGTAAATAGATAAATGTTCTTCATATAAATCCTTGCATTTGGTAATTATGTTTACACTAAAATAGAAAATACTAAATCTAATGTTTTCTTGAGGGGAGATAAAATATCGCGTGTATATTTTCAATTCTTTGAATCGAAAGTGGATGTCGGCAAAGTCAATCGAATTTGATTTTAGTAACAGAAATAATAACAATACAAGTTCCATTGCATAATTTCGTAGTCTTAATCCAGAAGCAAATCAATATATAATTCCAAGATACAGACATGTCAGTAAGAGTAAGATTCGCGCCATCACCAACGGGGTACTTGCACGTGGGCGGGCTACGCACAGCACTTTATAATTATCTCTTTGCCAAACACCACGGCGGAACCAATATCATTAGAATAGAGGATACCGACCGTACACGCTTTGTTGAAGGAGCACAGGAAAATCTACTCGACAGCCTGAAATGGGCTGGCATTGAGTATGATGAAGGCCCGGGGTTCGGCGGTGATAAAGGCCCTTACATACAATCCGAGAGAACGGAACTCTATAGGGAGCATGCCCAAAAACTTATAGAAGCAGATAAAGCTTATTATGCCTTCGATACTCAAGAAGAATTAGCGGAAATGCGAGAGCGCCAAAAGAAAAGCGGTTTGCCTTTCAGGTATGACCGCTCTTCGATGAAAACGGTTTATACTCTTGGCGAAGAAAAAACAAAACAGATGATAGCCGACGGTGTGCCCCATGTTGTAAGGCTGAAAGTACCCCAGGCGGGTGAGATCAGGTTTTCGGATATTATTCGCGGTGAAGTAGTCGTTCCGGCTCGTGATGTAGATGATCAGGTATTACTTAAAGCCGATGGTTTCCCGACTTATCACCTCGCCAATATAGTGGACGACCACCTGATGGAGATCACGCACGTTATACGTGGTGAAGAATGGCTGCCATCCACTCCGAAACACGCTCTGCTTTATGATGCTTTCGGATGGGAGAGACCGAAATTCGCCCACCTTCCTCTTCTCCTGAATTCCGATGGATCAAAGCTGAGCAAGCGCCAGGGCGATGTAGCGGTAGAGGATTACCGAAAAAAAGGTTACGCCCCCGAAGCGTTTTTGAACTTCATAGCACTTCTGGGCTGGAACCCTTCAGGCGAACGCGAGATATATACCAAGCAGGAGTTTATCGATGCATTCAATATCGAGAAAGTGAACAAGGGCGGTGCGGTCTTCGATATGAAGAAACTGGACTGGATGAACGGTGAATACTTGAAGGCGAAAGATCCCCTTAAAATCGCTGAGGAGATAATGCCGCAGATCAAGGAAAAAGGTTGGGATGAAAGTATAGACTATGTAGCCAAGGTTGTGGAATTATTAAGAGAGCGTGTCGATTTTGCTCATTCCATACCTGAATTCGGTCCTTATATGTTCGAGGTTCCCGAGCGTTGGGAAGAAGAATATTACACAAAGTTTTGGAATGATGAAGCGAAAGCCGGGGTTCAGCCTATCACCGATAGATTCAAAGAGACAAATGATTGGACTGAAGAAAACCTTTCTGCTATAGCAAAAGGCCATATCAAAGAGGAAAAGCTGAAAATGGGCAAGATACTCAACGCCCTTAGGCTTATCGTTACGAGGCAGCACGTGGGGGCCGATCTCTTCAAGACTATGGATATACTCGGTAAAGAAGAGACACTGAAAAGAATTGATGATTTTTACTCAAAGGCTGACTGAATCTTAATAGGTCGTTAAAACCCGTTTACAATGAAAAGCCTCAACCATGAATATTGGCGAGGCTTTTATGATAGCCGGACTAAGGAACACACCATCAAACTCTATCCTTTGGCCGGCTATTGTTTTTAAAAGGTACTATTTTTCTCCAGCTATCACAGCTTCTCCAAGAGTTGGATTCAGATATGCATCAGTTACCCTGAACTTGGCATCCTTCGCTATAAAGTCATTTGTAGGCCGATCATAGGGAACTCCGGTATTGACTATTGGTTCACTTTCTATCTCATATTCTATCCAGCCGAATCTAGGGCCTGAACCTGTTTCCATCATTACAGCTAAGTAGCCTTCCTCTGCATTCGCAATTGGGCTACTCCACGTTTGGATTACTGCTGCATCTGAGTTAATAGTTATTCCGACTGCTGTAAGTTTTGGCCCGTATATATAATCTTCTTCATAAGCCATATCTTCTAAACCCCTTATTATCTCTGTGCCTTTTTCCACATTTGATAGAACCCCTTGGATATTTTTAGAGTAATCAGATATCATCAACTGGTTATGGGAAAGCAGCTTCAAATCATTAGAAAGATTGAAATAATGAAACTGAAATAAGCCTCCAAAGTCATCTTCAACTATTGCACTCGAAGCGATTATATCATACTGACCGTTCTGATCCATATCAAAACGGAATTCAGAAATAAACCCCTCATACTTTAAGGGATGATTATCGATGGTGTCATTTTTTTTATCGTCATTAGAACCACCATCTGCTGGGATTTCTTTGCATGCACCCAAACCTAAGAATATACCGATTGCCGTTGCCGCAAGTAATGTTTTAATGTGATTTCTCGCACTCACCCTTTCACCTTTGATTAGTTGATAATTTATGTTCTCAAAGATTAATAACTCAAAGCTAAGAAAGGTCGCAAAAAAAAGGTCTTAAACTCTTAATCTTTTACTCCCGCTACTATACCGTTCTGCTTAAAAGGGTTGTAATAAATCTCTCTGATGGCTGTTTTACAGTAATAGTCAAACCCCATCTCTCCTGCATCTTTATCCTTCCATTGAAGTGATAGATCCGGGTTGATCGATATATCTATCCAAGCATATTCCTTTTGGCCGTTAGTATCTTTCATCAGTGCAATATACTGTTGTTTTCCGGATGCCAATGCGCCACTGGCCAGTAGCTTCTCTCGGTTATTAGCATTTGATACAGCCGTAAATGCAAGGGATTCATTACATGAATAGTTAAGGCCGAGTGAGCTTTTTTCACAGACATTTTTTTCAATATGTTCGCCTTGATAAACTGGCCAAGTCTCTCCGATTATATTTGATACTATTGTATCCCCAATGGATCTAGATAAAATCTTCCAACCGTTCTTTGCGGTTAAAGTACCAAAAAGCTTGAAATCGGTTTCTTTTAGTGAATCTGTATCCAAATTTTTATCAGATTCTTCTTTGTGATAAACTTTACCGAACAGATCGCTATGCCCGTCTTTATCTAAATCTATAGTGATTTCATCAAAATCGGAATAGCTGACATGATCGATATCATCTACTATTATCTCATCATACCCGACATTATTACCAGTACAAGATATTAATCCCGATAAGAAGAAAACTGAAAGAGTGATTTCAAAAAAAATCTGCGTAATATTGCTAAGTTTTAGTTTCATAAATATATAAGACGTTAATTATCATGATCTGTTGTTTGATTGCTTTTAGATTTATGTATTCATCTACCTATATAAAGAAACCGCCAAACGCGATAAAGTTGCATTTGGCGGTCAAGTATTCGAAATAAATCTAAAAATATATTACTTTATGCTTGGTCGGTTGGGTATAGCAGTATTTCGTGAGCTGATACTCTCTGTGGCTGGCGGAGGGCATAAATGATTGACTCGGCTATATCTTCGGATTCCATAGTGGTCAGATCACCAAACCGGCTTTGCCACGCTTTGATGATATCTTCGTCATTGATATGCTCGCCGAGCTCTGTAGCTACCGCACCAGGCTCTATACATGTAACACGAATACCGTGGCTCGGGCTGAATTCCTGCCTCAGCCCCTCGCTGAATGCCCTTACGGCATACTTTGTAGCCGAGTAAACGCTGCCGCCTTTCATTACTCGCCTGCCCGCCACCGATGATATATTGATGATATGGCCGTATTTTTTATCGATCATGTGCGGTAAGGCTTCCGCAGTGGCATGCATTACACCTTTGATATTGACATCAACCATATTCATCCACTCGTCAACCCACAGCTTATCCAGCATGCTCAAATGCATCACGCCGGCGTTGTTCACAAGTATATCCACACCCCCAAACTCATCTTTAGCTTTATCAAAAGCCTCTTTTACCTGATCCCGGTCGGTTACATCAGTCTTTGAATAAATCGCTGTACCGCCATCATCCTTTATTTTTTTCTGTACTTCCTCGAGTCGCTCTGTTCTTCGAGCTGTGAGTACTACATTGGCTCCTTCTTTTGCCAGGGCGTAAGCCGTCGCTTCGCCTATTCCGCTGGAGGCGCCTGTTACCAGGGCGGTCTTTCCTTTTAGATCTGTCATCTTTTCTATCTGTTTATTATTTGATACAATGATTTATATAATGTGTCGCCAAAGTAATTGTACTATTGCTACCAAATGTAAATAAAACGTTAAAATGAAGATTAAAAGTAAAACTATTGATAAGGATATAACTGTCGCAGGTATAAAATGCCGTACCTGCAATCTGGAAGGCAGAGCGGAAAATGACCTAAAGCTTCTTTGGGATAAATTTTTCGGAGAGCAGATCATGCAAAATCTACCACAAAGAAAAAATGACAATATCATGGCTTTATATACAGAATACGAGGACGGTTATGAAGGTGACTATACTGCGTTTATTGGTTTTGAGATAGATAGGGATAATGACCTCGAAAATCTCCCAAGCGGTGTATCTCTTATCACTGTGCCTGCGGGCAGATATAAGGTTTATGATGTCGAACAGCCCACACCCGATAAAATAGTCGGCACGTGGGAGAGAATATGGAATGCCGATAGCGAATTGAACAGAAACTATATATGTGATTTTGAGATATATGAGGACGACGGTAAGGGTGTACCTAAGTCCGTATCGGTATATATAGGCTTAAAATGAATCTGTTGTATATAATATAAGGAGGGGATACGATTGGATTTATACGGCTATGGTACATTCGCGGCAGGTGTGGCTGTACTTATAATAGTTTATAGTGATTTCTTTTATACTACGCTTTCCGGTAATGGGGACGGGCTGCTAACCCGTTGGCTGAACAGGAGAATGGCATCACTTATGATGCTTATCCATAGAAGCAGCAACTCGCCGATAATATACAAGATTGCAGGGCTTATACACTTACTTCTTTCCCTTTTCTTTTGGATAGTACTTTTGCTATTTGGGACTTTCCTTATCTTCAATGCATCACCTGAAGCTATTATTCATGGCTCTTCTCGGCTGCCCGCGGACTATACCGAGAGATTTTACTACTGCTGCTATATGCTTTCAACGCTCGGCATTGGGGATATGGTACCGGGTAATAGCTATGGCCAGTACGCTACATCCTTCCTTACTTTTGGCGGGTTTACGATGCTGACAATCGGCCTTACATACCTTTTATCTATACTAGAAGGTGTACAGAGAAAAAGGCAGTTAGCTTCAAAGATATTCTCATTAGGTAACACGCCGCTTCAGATGTATAAGAATCATTACGCTACATTTCCGGAATGGAGTAAGGATGAACTGGTGGAAATACGGTCAATGCTAAATTCCCACACGCACAAGTTCATAATATTCCCCGTGGTGCATTATTTCAGATCAAGCAAACGGAACTATAGCCTTATGCTCGCAATTATCACTATTGATTCATCTATGGATATAGCCTTACAGAGATTAAAAGAATCCGACAGCGAGGGCAACAGGCTACTTATACATGAATGTATCATGCTGAAAAATTCTATTTCCGATTATCTGGAAGAGCTGAAACAAGCTATACCCAGTATCATGAAAAGAAAGGAATATAAAAAAATATCCAAAGAGAGGATTATAGCTATGCAGGATGAAAAGCACTATTTCGAAAAGCTCAGATCCCAGGAGTTATCTATATACCTTAGGGAAGAAGGTTGGGAATGGGATAACGTATATAGTTATGATCCAGAAGATGATCAGAAAACCAAAGTCATCAATAATCACTAAAAAAAAAGCCCAGGGAATTAACACTGGGCTATTTCAATACTATACACTAGAAGTGATGCTTACATCATTTCGATTATCATCGCGTTTGCTTCCCCGCCACCGATACATAGGGTTACGAGGCCGTACTTGCCGCCCCTTCTTTTAAGTTCATGAACCAAGGTTACCAGAAGCCTTGCACCTGAACAGCCAATCGGGTGCCCCAAGGATACAGCCCCGCCGTTTACGTTCACTTTATCCTCATCTAGGTTCAGCTCTTTAATAGAGTGCATCGGCACTACGGAGAAAGCTTCGTTGATCTCGAATAAATCTATATCCTCTACTTTCATTCCTGCTTTATCCAATACTTTTTGGATAGCTGCGGTAGGTGCCGTGGTAAACCATTCGGGCTCTTGTGCATGGGATACATGTGCTATAACTTTAGCCAGGGGCTTAATGCCTTTTTCATTTGCGTAATCTTCGCTTGCTACGACTAAGGCAGCGGCACCGTCATCGATCGAGCTGGCATTGGCAGCAGTTATAGTCCCGTCTTTTTTGAATACAGGGCGCAGGCTTGATATCTTATCAAACTTAACCTTGCCTGGCTCTTCGTCCTTATCAACTACTGTATCACCCTTTCTGCCTTTGATAGTTACTGGCACTATTTCAGCATCGAAGCGGCCGTTTTCTTGTGCGTCGAGTGCGCGCTTGTAAGAGCGTACGGTATATTCATCCTGAGCTTCGCGAGTGAAAGTATGTTCGTTGGCGCACATTTCCCCGGCGTTACCCATGTGGAAATTATTATAGCAGTCCCAAAGTCCGTCATTCACCATAAGGTCAACAAGTTCCCCGTTACCCATCTTGTACCCTTCCCGAGCTTTTGGCAGAGCATAAGGTGTGTTGGTCATGGATTCTTGGCCTCCTGCTACGGCTAGCTTCAGATCTCCGGCTTTTATGGCCTGATCGGCTAGCATAACTGCTTTCAGACCAGAGCCGCACACTTTGTTGATAGTCATGCACTCTACCGTTTTCGGAAGGCCTGCATATACAGAAGCCTGCCTCGCTGGTGCTTGGCCTACGCCGCCAGTCAGTACATTACCCATTATGACTTCTTGCACATCGCCGCCATCGATCCCGACTTCCAAAACAGCTGCTTTGATCGCTTCGGCACCAAGCTGAGGAGCAGATAGAGTAGAGTATGCGCCCATAAACGCACCGATAGGAGTTCTTTTTGCTGATAGGATTACAGTTGACATTTTTACCTTTTATATGTTCTTAGTTTTCTTGTATAACGGATAAGGCAAAATTAGCATTTATGAGACTCCTATAAAAGTTATGGACTTTTCAGACCTTAACACTAACTGCCTACTGTTTCCCAAAAATATAAACATGTCAATATATCATAAGTTTTATATATTTTTGTTCAAAGTTTGAAATCAAAATCATATAATCAATAACCATAGGAGTATGGAAGATGAAAAAGTTGAAATATCTAATGGCACTGCCACTATTCGCCCTAATAGCTTGCGGCGACAATGTAGACGAGGATAATATCCCGGCAAACGTTGTATCTATCTTTGAGGACGCCTACCCAGGCGCTACAGAAGTAGAGTGGGAGCAGGATTCCGAAGGCTACGAAGTAGAGTTCATGATGAACGGCAAGGAAATGGAAATCACCTACGATGTAGATGGAACAGTTTTAAAAATGGAAAATGAAGACGGCGACGAACTAATGGATGAAACTATGCCAGAACCAGAAGAAGTACCACAAGGCACTATAGACGCTGAAGACATCCCAGAAGAAGAAGGCGAAGGCTACATGCAGTAAATCAAATTACTGAAAGCCGATAAAATCAAAGCACCCTATCTATAATGATAAGGTGCTTTTTTTTTGGTGGTTGGGGGGCTTGCTATAACTACCGCTAGGTATGAGAAAGCATAAGCTGTATGAACGTTTTATTTGCAAACATTTCAGGGCATACTTATTTTTTCTTATGTCCTGGTTCCCATATCAGTCGAACAAAAGAACTTAATCTCTCATTCTCACGACTTACTGGAATCCCTGCTACTATTCCAATCAACAAGTTGTCCGCAATACCCAATCTCATTTGGGGTCTAATTGTCATATCGAAGTCTACATTATCAAAGGTTTTATTAACTTCTACCCCAATAAAATTCCGTGTACCTGAAATCATATAATGAAAACTTGTATTGATGTCATAAGTCGTATGAAATTTATCAGTGATGAAACTCTGTTCAATCATCGGTCCTGTATAGATCAATGAATGGAAGTTATTGCCCCACCGCTTTGCTACAACCAAAAAGGGGTTGTAGACATTTCCTCTGATAAATGGCTGCCCAAAGTTTCTGAAATCTGAAAGTTCAAACTCGTTTATGTAACCAATAGCCATAGAAGTAGCCATAGGCTCATCAACAAAGAATGACCACTGTCCTGCAATTTTGATACTATTCAATTTATTAGATGGAATTGAATCTTTTGTTGGTCCATTAGCATTTGAATAAAAAGTGAATGGTAATTCAACTTCTAATCCTAACCTATTAATAGGTGCCCATTCGTATTCGATTAAAGCCTCATAGGAATCGAATTTGAGATTATCAGTAAGTCCTAATCCAACATTCCATTCTTTTTCACCTTTCCGCGCTCCTAAATCTCGGATTAGGTCAATAAATAAAGGTTCTGCGTGGAGAACCTTATCAGGTTCTTTGCTATCTTCAATATGTTGAATGAAAATACTATCTTTTTCTGTAGCAGTATTTTGTGCATTGAGATAGATAGAAGGTGCCCATACAATGATGAGTACGAAGAAAAATTTTATATACATTATGATTTGTTTTTATAAGCATTAAGAATTTCCCTAAAAGCTGGATGCTTAGGGTGATTGAAAATGATGGAAAAACAAATTAGAATTTGGGAGGTGGGTCTTCAATTTCTATGAAACCATGAGTCAGTTTGGCTTCTTTGAAGGAAAAATGGCTTTTTCTACACTCTAATGCGATATCAGTAGATTGAGTAGAAGCAGTTAACTGAAGCAGTAAGTCAATGTTTATATTGTTCTTCTTTATAAGATCTTCATTGTCGCGATCATCATACTCTTTTATAGCATCATCAAATCCAAACACCTTTTCTATCAAGATCTCTATAATACTCTCTTGATCGTTATAGGATAAGTCTTCAGGGATAAATTCTGGATTGGGGTCTGCTGTGTCAACGCTTATATTTAACAGGTATAATCCCATAAATCCCCAAAGGAATTTCGCGAAAAAGCTGTTTTGTATTCTAGTTAACATAATGTTGCCTTACGTTAACAATAGCTATAAGTTGAATGCATTGCTCAAACAAAACTATAGTCTTACAAAAAGGTTTTATTAAGATACTCATTATAGCCATATATTCTGCCTAAGTAGGGTACCACCCTCCAAACATAAAACCCAGCTTTGGCATATTATCCATCCAATTCTATCCCCACGTCAATGAATAACCGAAGTATAGCAAAATTTGTTATCTTTCAATATGCCTTTAACAACTATACTTATGCCAATTTATTATGCATAAAGTCTTCATCTGTATCATAATTTTTCTCTCTTCGGTAGCGATGTTTGCGCAGCAAGAGCCCTTTCTTATCACCCCGATCGAAGGGGTGCAGAGTGTGGATTGGGAGGTAGTAAACTATGTTGATTGGGATACTGTCGGATATAAAGATTACAACTGCGGCTCCAAAAGCTATGACGGCCATCAAGGAACCGATTTCATCTTCTTTGGAATAGCTATCTGATCCAGCATTTGGTACGTGGTAGTCGGCCAGTTCAGTATAATAAAACAGGTATGAACTCTGTATACCGATACCAATTAAAAGACATAAGGCAAGTAGGTAATCATGCCAACGCCATTTCCGATTTAGAATAATTAGTAAGACAAGGCTAACTGCCGATAGTATAAAAAACTGGAGCCGAGGGAAATCCAGCATTTTCAAATATCTATTTTCTGTATTACTGAAAACAGATAGTATAGAGCCGACCGCGACAATTACCGCTATAATAGAAATCAGTATGTAGAGCGCTTTTCTTAGTTTATCCATTTCCTACCATTTGCTTGTGTTATCAAAATACACGGTGCTAGGTAGAAATAATTGAAATAATCACAAAGTTAATAATAAGAAACAGAATAATCGATTATGGGGGTTTCTAAAGTCTATCGATCACTTCTTTGGTGATCCTTTCGCTGTAATCATTATTCTTCCAGTGATCTGGGCTCCATCCTTTAAGAAACCTGTGGAAATCCGCCCAGGCGATTCTATACATTGATCTCCATTCGGCTTCTAAACCAGCATTTACTTCCGGTAATTCCTTTTGCAGATGATAGAAGTATGTATCAAGGATTTCCTCTTCTAGTTCTTCACAACCGCTACTTTCCAGTACGCTGCCTATAAAATATGCGACGTCTTTCATGCCGCAGCCTCCGCCTACGTACTGGAAATCAACCGCCGCGACTTGGCCATCCTGACCAAAACAGAAATTAGCCAGTTTAGCATCGCCATGGACTATTGTCTTGTATTTACAGGAATTCAGTATGCTATCAATCTTAGCTGCTGCAGCTTTTAGCCGTTGATCTTTAAGTGCCTCAAGTTCATTAGGCCGAGTAGCCAAATGCCAGTAAGTACCGACAGTCCATAACGCTTTTGGCTCTTTGCCCATGTATGTGGCATGGAACCGAGCGAGCCACTGTAAACAGTTCGTTATCTCGCCCCAACTAGGAGAGGTTTTGCGTATTTGATAACCGGCGGCATCTAAATCTTCCATGATGATGATGAATTCTTGCCCTTGATCGATTACGGATATACAATGGGGGAGTCTGGCTTGGCTGATTGAACTGTATTCTTCGTACCAATGGGACTCAATCTTATAAGACTTCAGTTTACGCTTATGGCTTATATCGGTGTTCCAACCACGGGGGTGGCTCTTTGATTTTTCCAAGCGAATATGCTTTACTATAACACTCTGAAACTTGGGACCTTCCAGCCTGAGTCGCTTAATCGTTCCATATCCGCTCCAAAGCTCTTGTAAAACCTCCTCGGACGTAACAGAAGATGCACCTATTGATTCCAGGATTAGGGTATGGAGTTTTGGAGTATTCATGTAAGCTTTCGAGGCAGGTAGAATATAGCAGGGATGTTAAATATGTTTATTTGTTGTGATTATCTTAGTGTTATTTTTTTGTCAAATAGAGTAAAGTTTGAACTAATAAAAGAGTCTAGTTCATCAAAAAGGTCAACGGTCTAGGCTATGCGAAGTGCGGGATTTCAAGGCGCTTCACTTTCGGTTTAGCAGTTAGTTTGTTTAATGTAATTACTTTCATATCAGCACTTTAGCCCGCATTACGTATAGCCATTGTTGTGCAATCGTGCTTTTTTTTTCGTCCGTCTGTCAGCGTTGGAACAGACACACTTATTGACAAGCTTTGGTTCGTGCGGCTGGCTTGAGCGGCTTGGCAATGTGTGTGGCTGTGATTATGGCTGAAGTCCCAAGAACCCCAATTCATTCCTAGTTTTAGCACTTCCGTATAATTCGTCATTACCATCCCATACAAGATTAATTGCTCTGTCAGTTTCCATGTAGTCAAGCATCCATGATTGGGATGCTCCAAGAGGTTTCTCAACAACCAAGATTAATTTCGCATCTGGTCTATTTTGAAGATAGCGATATTCATATAGCTGACTCATCCCTTTTCTGACTTGTGATCGCACATTGTCGTCAGTGGTTGATTTCATTTCGAAAATGTAGTCTTGGTCAAGTCTAACAGCAAGGTCGATGAGTTGATTTGATTTTGGAATACCACCGTTTTGTCTGATTCTTTGAGAAACAAGATTTACAAGCGCAATATGGGCGTTTGTAGCCCTTTCGAGTTTTGCCTGATCTTTAAAATAAGCGATTTCTTGCTGAGCTCTTGATGTACGCTGCTCAATTTCATGATATTCTGACAATCCCCCAGTTACAGGAAGCAATGGCTGGTCATCATCCTGAATTTCAAAAACGGGGATATCACCGCTCAGATTGTTTTGAATTTGTAGTCTGCCATTGTCGGTTTGTCGAAGAAAACTCAAGGCTCTAGGCCATGCAATTATGGTGGATATCCTTCTTGGAATCATACTAGGCCCTATTCCTTGATCAGCGATAGACTGAAGATAATCTAGTATTTCTTGTCTTGTAAGCCCTTCGGGATGAAGTTCCATGAATGGCAGAAGTTTTTGATATATCTCAAGATTGAGAACAGAAGCGATAAACAATGGATTGGTTAGAGTAGGATTATCCAGCAACAGCGTTCCTTTCTGAGTAAGTGTTGCATTATTCCTTTGATTTGAAATGAACCCAAGCATTTCTGCTGCATTCCGATAATAGCGTCCTTGTCGGTCGTCACCTTCAATCCCAGGAATTCTATTAGCGATTTCCATATCTGTTCGTGCTCCACTACCAACTGCAACTACTGTTAATAGTACTGATTCTAGTCGGTCTGCTTGTGGCAAGTCTCTGCTTGTTATTCGTCTCATTATCTTCCAATAAAAAGGTATTCTTTAACTCTGTTTGATTTGTTTCCTGTTTTGTGATTTTGATTGCCAAAAGAATAAGTATGGTCAATCTCGTGAACAACAACATTGTCCTTATACTCTTTCAAAATATCTGTCAACTCTTCTTTTGTCGGTATTGAATTTGAAGAGTATGAAATGGCTATGACCGAATCTCTATGCTTTTCAATTAGAGAATGAAATGCTTCAAAAGCGGTTTCTCGTTTTGAAAAAGGTGATTTATAACTTTTAAACTTCTTGGTAATTGTATGCTCTTGAATTTCGAGTCCATCCCATCGTTTAGCTAATCCTTCGACAAAGTGGTATCGCCTGACATAGTCGTTATCGGATTTTGGTGAAAAGTAGGGTGGGTCAAGGTAAACTAAGTCTGCTGTTTTCTCTAATTGCTGACTTAATTCATTATTTGCTTCACAATTCGTCTCATTATCGAATACCGCATTATTGAAATCTTGAATGTTGTCAATGAAATGATCCTTTAGTGACTTGCGTATGTCTTTTCTTCCATCATCATACCTGTGACCAATAAAAGTGAATATCCCCCGAGGTCTTTTCTTCATACATGCTCGTGTCAGAGCAGAGATTGCAATAGCTTTCTTATTATCGTTTTCTAGTAATTCGATATTTGCTCGTACTTGATCAAGAAACTGATTCTCTTCGTCAGTGAAATACAAATCTTTATATGTCTCCGAGATAAAATGATCGTCTGACGGGTTGTTTAAAACAAACAGTAGATCTTCTTGGTCGAATCTAGTTGAGTTGTTTTCAATTATCGCTTTAGAAGTAAAGTAGCTAATCGCCATAAAGTCATTGGTGATAACCCTTTTTCCTTTAGTCTTCATGAAATAAGAAACAACATTACTTCCCGCAAAAACGTCAAGGTAACTATCAAATTCGATTTCTTGAAGGTAGTGCCATAAATCAAGAATTATTTTGTTTTTGCTTCCCATGTATCTCGTACCCGGGAATCTATCGAATTGATCTACGAATTCTTCTATTTCAATTTGATTATCTATCATATCCACCAACTACTATTATGTCTTTTCCTTTGCGCGTTTTAGAGTTGCTACTGATCATTCTCCTTGTCTCAATTATGTCAATTTGATAGTCTGAATACAAATCAAGGATTACTTCATGATCTGAATTTGTCAAGACTACTTTACAACCAATATTAACGAGTCTGTCAAATTCTTCTTTTAACTTGACTTGATCTTCGTGATAAAAGAATTCCTTAGTGTATCGTTTAAAGTCCGAGTATTTACCTACTGGATAATATGGTGGATCTAGGAAGATAAAGTCGCCATCTGTTGCGAATTCGTTCAATACATCCAAATAGTCACTATTGATTATTGTCGTGTCAGCAAGAAATTCACTAGCGTTTCTTAGTACTTCTTCATTTAAGAAACTCCCATTTCCTTTTCCGTAAGGCACATTGAATTGTCCTTTTTTGTTTACTCGATAAAGCCCATTAAAACATGTCTTATTGAGATAAATCAATCTTGCAGCCCTATAGCTGTTCTCCAATTTACTCGGATCAAGGCTTCTTAGATTGTAGTAGAATTCTTCGTTATGTTCAAATGTCTCTAAGTGTTGTATTATTTCTTCAACTGCGTCTTTTACTTGCCTATATGTTATTACCAATTCTTCGTTTGAGTCAGCAATGATTGACTCATGTGGATTGAGACTGAAAAACATAGCTCCACCACCAATGAACGGCTCGATGTATTTATTAAAGTTATTTGGAACGTATTTGTGAAGTTCATTCAGCAATTGAGTCTTACCGCCTGCCCATTTTAAGAATGGTTTGATTGCAACATCTTTCGGGAACAAACCAAGAGGTTCTTCAACAGTTGTGTTATTCGATTCTTGGTTTTTTTTATACATGTTTTTCGAGTTTTGAGTATTTCAATGTGCTTTCAGCAACTCTTAACGCCCCTTCAGCTAATTCTTCGTCTTTCACAATTTCGTATACCTGATCTGCTAGCCAAACAGTCAGCAAATCATTTACATCAGTTTGAAGCAGTTCAGCGAGCATTAGCACCTGTTCTCTTTTTGCTCTGCGTTCTCCACGTTCAATTTTGCTGAACATGGGTGTGTCAATCTCTAAACTTGCTGCGAGTTGTCTTTGTAAGAGTTCTTTACTCTCTCTTAACTCTTTGATACGATCACCAAAACTCATGACTGATTTAATTATGACTTGTCAAATTTTGGCTAATATAATAATGTCTTGTCAATTATCTGTCAAGCGGGTGAAAAAAATAGGCTCTTTTGGTTGCTAGGCGTCAGCTAGTGCGTTGGGGCAGCCAAATGTGCCTATTTGCGCGTTGGCCTTTTTTCTCATGAAGCACAATGTGCCGAGACTATGACGTTATTTTCGCAAGATACGTAGTTTCGGGCGGATATTCGCTATAGTCTAATGTTCGGCGGATGTGCGTAGCACCCGCCGGGCATGGGACGGAGTCTCGGCACAGCCTGCGAAGCATTCCGACTGAACGTTTAGTATATGAAAAGTAGGCGATTTCGAAGTACAAAACTTTCGGTTAAGCACAAAGTTTGGTACGAGCCAAAAGCCTTGAAATTATTACTATTTCGCCTATTATTTTTATACATTGTTATAAGCCGTTTTTATACTAGTTTTACTAATTCTGGAAGTAGATTTATGGTAATTCTATTAATTATTTCTTCGATTGTTGGTTTATCAATTATGTCACCTATTCGGATTCTACACACCTCCAGTTCGTTGTTGTTTATTTGAACATATCCAATGATTTGTTCACCTGCCATAATTGTTCTTATATTTATAACAACATGGTCTTTCTTTCCAATTGGGTAAGCACGAATTTGATTTTTATTCTCAATATCACCAAGATTATAAACCCAACCCATATCTTCTGTCCTGAAGCCCTCAGCGCTTGCTTTAATAATTGAATGAATCTCAGTTTTGATATTTTGATTTAATTTTACAAGATTATCTTTCATTTCATTAAGATTGCCACTTTGGATTTTTTTTGCATGAAGTTTTAACTGTTCTTCAATTTGCGATTTATCCGTGTTCTCAATATTGTCTATTTGATTCAATAATTCTATAATTTCTTTTGCATAACTCCATCTTTTAGACATATCTAATTGGAATGCCTTGTCAAAAATTGCATTCCAAATGAATGGCATCTGAATATTTGATATGGATTTAATAGCTTCATCTGTTTGATGAGGGAATTGTCCCTTTTCATTTACTAAGACTCTTGGATATTTTCCAGTAAAGAGGTATAACGCAATTCCACATGCAAGCGACAAATCACTTCTTGAATCACGCGTACTCGTACTACCAGCTGAAAACTCTGGAAGTCTTATGAATCTATTTCCTAATTCTTGTCCAATAGGTGTAATCTTTTCTCCGTCATTTTGATTTACTGAAATTCCAAAATCTACTAAGAATACTTTGCCGCTTTCGTCAATTATTATGTTTTCAGGCTTGATGTCCCTATGAACTATTTCATTGTTGTGTATTTCACCGAGGATAGTTAATAGTTGTTTAAATATATCAGCAGCTTTAGTGAATTCAACTGGACTTGTTTTTTTATCAAGGCTTTGACCATTAATTAATTCTGAACAGTAATATAAATCCTCCTTGGATAGAAATTCATCAACATTAGTATCAATGATTTTGGGAATGCCAGATACATTAAGAGATTTAAAAAGGACTGTTTCTCTGAAAAATCGTTGGCGTCTTTCGGAAGTATTAACTTTAAGTTTTTTTAGAAACAATTGTTTTCCAGTTTCGATTTCTATTACTTTAAAACAATCACCCTGTCCACCACCGAGATTAGAACTATTTATTTGATATTTGTCTTCCCACTTCATTAATATCGTATCTGTTTAAATGGCTTATAATGTCCCTCGCCTATGGCGATGTGTCCGCAAGATACGGAGTTTCGGGCGGATATTCGCTATAGTCTAATGTTCTGCGGAAGTGCGTAGCACCCGCCGGGCATGGGACGGAGTCTCGGCGCAGCCTGCGAAGCATTCCGCCTGAACGGTCTAGGCTATGCGAGTGCGGGATTTTTTGCTCTTACTTTTCAGTATAGCACAGACCTTTGTTTTATGCTATGATTTTCGGTTAAGCACTTAAACCCCAATTGCTTATAGCCGTTGTTGTGCAACGTTTTTTATTCCACATTTTCTAATTGTTTGTGCGAACCATCGCAATTCGGCTTTCGTTTTGAAAGTCCACAAGTACAATCTGTTAGTCCATAACCGTCAAAAATTCGCTTCATACTATTTTCAATTCGGGATATTTTGGTTTTTGATTGTTTTGGCTTGTCAAAATGTAAAAGATAACCTCTTTGTCGTCCTGCTGTTAATTTCTCAAATGCTTTTTCAAACTCTGGGTTTTCTTCAAATATTTGTTTCAATTCCTCTGGTATTTCAAAATCAGTTGTCTTTTTCTTTTTTACTTTTAGACCGGATTTCTCGATTTCAATTGCTTCTTTTATATACTTCTTGATTATCGGCTCAAGTTCTTCAATTTCTGATAATTCGGTAAATCTTATTTGTCGTGCAGATTGAGTGTTTTCAGTCTGTTGAACCAAGATATTTTCTGGGTCTTTCAATAATGCTCCTTTTTGAAACATTATCGCACAATAATCCTTGAACTCGTGGATTAAAACAATATTTTTTCCATTGTCCGAGTAACTTGGATGCATCCATTTATAATCTTCTTTAAGTCCACAATCCAATATGATTTTCCGAAGTTCGGTCAATTCCGCTTGCCATTTTTCAAGGCTATTCAGATATTTTTTTACCTCTTTGTTCATTGTTCAGTCGGTTTTCTTAAATGTTGCACAATGTCCCTCGCCTATGGCGATGTTT
>CAYWYR010000006.1:0-73369 GCA_964462685.1 uncultured Hyphomicrobiales bacterium
CTGCAGCTTATCCCTAAAGCCCTGGATTCCTCGGGCTACGCCACTCGGAATGACAGCTGCTATGACCCGTCATTCCGAGAGTCACTTGTGGCCGAGGAATCCCGTGACCATTCCTGCAGCTTATCCCTAAAGCCCTGGATTCCTCGGGCTACGCCACTCGGAATGACATACCACTTGCCTTTATTGGAAATATCTTAAAAAATATGTATATTGATGAGTTGTAAAATTAACTTTACTTCAACTATTTGTCATATAAACCAACCTATTATCAAAGTTTATGAAAAAACTTTTTTTAGCGTTCGCCCTTTCGTCTTTTATTTTCACTACTGCATGTGATGATGAGGATGGTACTAATGCTCCAATACTTTCAGATGAACTAGCTTTAGAAAGAATAACTTTTCTTCAGGAATCGAATGATTCACCGAGTGATATTATTTATGAATATAATTCTCAGGGAGTATCCAAGATTATATGGGACGGATTCGAACAAGATTTTAATCCTCAATTTGACTTCTCTTACAGTGATGGGCGTATTAAAGAAATTAATGCTAGAGTAGAAGATGATGAAGATTTGTGGATTGTGGATTTAGTATTTGAATACTTAGGCGATAGAATTGTTAAAAATTATAAAGATTATTATTATAGTGATGAAGATACGACGAGCTATAATCAAACTCTTGAACTGCTTTACTTAGATGATTATATAACAAGTGTAAAATATACTGATTACGATAATGAAGGGAACGAAGATATTGTAGAAACAATGAATATATCTATTTCAGAAAGCTATGATTATCACATCGAATATAATAGAGAAGATGATTATCCATATTGGGAACCCACTGAGTATTTTATAAATGTAATCCCAGATTCAAAAAATCCATACTTCAATAATGAGCAAATAGCTCCTTACTATTATAGAGGACCAGAACTTACCCTTTTCAGAGAATTAATAAAGGAAATATATGTGTCCTATGATTCTGGTGAGAAGGAACTGTATCTAAAAGCAGATTATGAATTTGATGCTCAAAACCGCCCGATTCTGATACGTCAATCGGAAGATGGTGATGTTTATCAGGACTTATTTGCTTTAACATATAAGAATTGATATTTCTCTAATTTATCAGTAGCTTCATATAGCCCTGGATTCCTCGGGCTACGCCACTCGGAATGACAGCTGCTATTACCCGTCATTCCGAGAGTCACTTGTGACCGAGGAATCCCGAACTTTTATTTCTAAGGGTTTCTCGGATATAAACACTCGGTGCAGAGATTAATTAAAGATAATTTTTATTTTAGGAAATGGGAAAATGCTATACATATATATTAACAAACTCAAGAAATACTGTTTTCTATATAGGAGTTACTACCAATCTTAAAAAAAGAATTTGGGAGCATAAAAATAAATTAGTAGATGGTTTTACCAAAAGATATAATATCAACAAGTTAGTTAAATACAATACTCATTTAACCATTACTGATGCAATTGAATATGAGAAAAGTATGAAAAAATGGTCAAGGAAGAAAAAGATAAGTATGATTGAAGATTCAAACAAGTTTTACCAAGATTTATATAATACTATATTATGACAGCTGCTATGACCCGTCATTCCGAGAGTCACTTGTGACCGAGGAATCCCGTGACCATTCCTGCAGCTTATCCCTAAAGCCCTGGATTCCTCGGGCTACGCCACTCGGAATGACAGCTGCTATGACCCGTCATTCCGATCTGTCATCCTTGCGCTTAGCTTTGTCATCCTGAACTTGTCGAAGGATAAGACAAGACCAAAGTTTGGTGTGTCTACATTTCGACAAGCCCAATATGACACGGACATTTTTTTTAGTATTCACTCGGAATTACTGCTTATTTATCTCAATCCTTCTTATCACTAGTTGTAGATGTGGTTTTATTCGTGCTGGTTGGTTTAGCGTCGCCGCTCTGTGTATCTGATTTAGTCGTGCCATCGGTACTAGCTGTAGTTGTACTGCTCCCAGCATAATCCGTCTTGTACCAACCTGAGCCTTTCAGTATAAATCCTGTGCCACCGCCTACTTTACGCTGTACTTTCCGAGGGCTCTCGGGATCATAACCCGGAACGTCTTCTGGCCAATATTCAAGCGGCTTATCATTCATGGATTGTTTGTATTCGAACATCTCACCGTTTTCAATATCTCTATAGATGTATGTTGGCATATTAGGGTATGGTTATTTAGTTGTTATCAATACTTTGACAAGTCTGATTAAATGACGATTTTGCGGAACTTGTCAGTTAGCATATACACAAAAATAGATAGCGGCCATTTAATTGCAAAAGTACGGAAAACAGCTCTTTCAGGTTTTGATCCTGCTTTTGGTATGTATATCAGTATCAATATCAGTATTCTTCCTGCTCTCCATCAGTAATCGGGTTACCGACGAAACCGACTTTTTCCGTTCGCGAAACCGCATATATACTACAGATACCATAAATGGTAAAAGAGTTGTATCCGATAGCGGTGGTTTGATAATTTCAGATTATACTATCCCACCTGGCGTTCTTCTATTAATGGTAAACAATAAACCCATAGTTGATAGTTATGAGCTGGATGCAGAGCTATCAAGGTTTAGCGGGCAGGACGATGTTCTCATCTGGGTTATAGATAATAAACAACAGGTAGGTAATGAGGTTGTAGTTAAGGCTGATATGCTCAATGACAGTACACTATCAAGCTTTGAAAACGCCCTAATTGTAATGGATGTAGAGGAAGGGGGCGTAGCCAGTCGTGCCGGAATCAAGCGTGGTGATATTGTGGTGGCCATAAATGATATCTCGATTAGCCCAAGTATTACATCAGCGAACATATTGGATAATCTATCCCCGGGAAATATCGCCAAATACGATATTATCAGGGGCGACCAGAATATAGAGATTAACGTTAAGCTGGCTAAATTCGGGATCTCGATTATATCTTTCTCTATTTTCCTCTGTGCTATGCTGTGCTATTTTATCGGGGGGTTTATAGGTCTTAAAAGGCCTGCGGTTAAAGCGGCTCGACTTGCATCATTAGCTATCATAGGCGTTGGCAATCTCATAATAATACAGCAGGACTTTTCGTTTGATGAAACCGTCGGTGGCGGGCTGATGGGCCTATACTTGGTATTGGCACTCTTTATTGTGCCGGCACTATTACTGCACAGCACCTATTATTTCCCCGAGCAGAATAAGAATATAACTACCAGAAGATGGACTGTACTTATTCCTTATGTTATCGGAATCATATCTCTTGCTGTGATTATGGGTCTGATAGCGGTTAGTGAGGATGATCCACTGGATACTGCTGTGAATGTGGTTTTCGGATTCGTTGCCGCTATTATTCTCTTTGGTTTGATAGTGCACCTATCGTTCAAGCCTGAAACCAAACCGAGCGGCTCGGCCAGAACGCTAAAAGCATCGATGGTAATAGTTCCGTTGGTATTTATCCTAACCCAGTTTTTCTCTATTGATTATGGCCAGTTGAACAGGTTGTTTGTTCTTGTGCTGGTTCTCATTCCCTTCGTGTATTTATATACGATGGTCAAATCCCGATTACTTGAATTTGATTTTAAGGTGAGGCGAAACGTACAGTACGCCGTTAGCTATATTATTATTCTCTTAGGTGCCGTGATTACAGGCATAGTATCCATTTATCTGATATCACAAATCGAATTGCAGATCCCGAACCTACATTTCAGGGGTTATGAACTGGAAGTAATCGATTCGGAGCTTAGTGATACAAAAACAGCTTTTTGGACAAGGTTTATCCTCACTTTTATATCGTTGATTACCATATATGGTATCTACCGCCTTTATCAGATTATATATAGTAATATGCAGAGGGTGTTTTACAGAGAGGCTGGAGATAAAACCTCTGTTTATAAGCAACTCGAAGAATCAATCCCTGAATCTGGAAAATTATTTGAGAATCTGCCAAGTTCAATCTCAAAGGTAATGCAGACATATAGTGCAGCCATTATAGAAATAAGAAAGGGAAAGTTAGTCAATTTATATTCTTACAGATCACATTTAGATATCCGCTCGCTCGATCTATCAGATTATTCAAAAGAGATTTTAGAGATAGCCGAAGAATTTGATAAAGCTTTTTTGACAGACTATCTCCCGGAATCGGCATCCGTCCTAAAAAAAGAGTTTCCTTTTACCGCCCCAATAAGAATAGGTACGAAGCTGGAAGCACTTGTTCTATCTGGCCGAAAACTATCTGATTCCAAATATAGAGAAAAGGATATTGAGCTTCTGGAATATATCGCATCTGGAATATCTCAGCTAATGGAAAGGGATCAGCTGTATAATGAGGTAGCCAAACGAGAGCGCGTACATCAGGAAATAGAGCTCGCACGCAAAATCCAAAAACTATCCCTTCCTACAAAAATGCCTGAGGCTAAGGGGCTTGATATAGCGGCTTTTTCTAATCCCGCTTATGAAGTCGGCGGTGATTTTTATGAGATGTATGCTGAAAACGACAGACTGACTGTTGTAATAGGGGATGTAAGCGGGAAAGGCGCTTCCGCGGCCATGTATATGTCCAAGGCACAGGGGATGACAGCGGCACTAAACGAATTTGAAGCGTCCCCAGGTGAATTCCTCAAGAAATTCAATAAGCTACTTGAACCTTATATGGTAAGGGGAGACTATTTAACAGCCTTGTGTGCAAGATTCGATACTAAAAGGAGTATCTTCGAGTATTCGAGGGCAGGCCACGTTCCTATGCTTCATTTCCATAGCGGCACCCGGGAAATATCCGCATATCAGACAAAAGGTCTAGGTATTGGTTTTCAAGGGCAGAAATTATTTGACCGTAATTTGGAATCGGTAGAAATAAAATATGAAGAAGATGATATCTTCGTTCTTTATACTGACGGGTTGGACGAGGCGAGAAACGAAATAGGTGAGGAATACGGAACCGATAGACTGCAAAAGATCATCGCGGAGAATTCTCATCTCAACAGCAAAGAAATGATCGATCTGATAAAAGAACGCATCAGAGAATTTACGGGCGAGCGTAGCCAGTTTGATGATCTTTCAGTCTGTATTATCAAAGCCAATGGCGACCGGTAAAATATTCCATAACTAATAATATCTTCATAATATGAGCAAATGGTCAACCGAGGACTCGCGAGAGCTTTATAATATATCGGGATGGGGAGCTGGCTTCTATGATATTTCCGAAAATGGCGAAGCTATAGTTACTATAGATGGGAAAATGCCGGTCTCCGTACCTGAAATTATCAAGGATATGGCAGCCAGGGATATATCAACACCATTGCTATTGCGATTTCCTCAGATCATTGAAAAACGGATAGCTCTTATTAACTCATGCTTTAAAAAAGCTTCTGAGGTTTATGGCTATAAAGCTAAGTCGATTACTGTTTTCCCTATTAAGGTAAATCAGATGAGGCATGTAGTTGAAGAGATAGTAAGGGCAGGTAGTAAGTTTAATATAGGGTTGGAAGCAGGTTCAAAGCCTGAGCTACACGCCGTTCTGGCACTCGCCGATAATGATGATGCGCCGATAATATGCAATGGCTACAAAGATGAAGAGTTTATTGAGCTCGCTCTTTTAGCTAAGAAAATGGGTAAGCAGGTTTATCTTGTCGTTGAAAAGCTGAACGAACTGAAACTTATCATAAAAATCGCAAAAAAGCTCTATGTAAAAGCCAACATCGGAATTAGGATTAAGCTTGCTAGCTCTGGTAGCGGTAAATGGGAGGATTCCGGTGGGGATAAATCAAAGTTCGGCCTTACAGCCGCGGAGCTTATGGAAGCGATAGAAATCGCTCGATCCGAAGATTATCTCGATAACATTAAGCTTATACATTTCCATCTCGGCAGCCAGATAACTAAGATCAGAAGAATAAAATCTGCCCTCAGAGAAGTAGGCCAGTTCTATGTAGAGGTAAAAAAAGCAGGCTGTAACATCGATCATGTTGATATCGGAGGTGGTCTCGGGGTCGATTATGACGGAACTAAAAGCTCAAACGCTTCCTCGATGAATTATTCTGTGCAGGAGTATGCAAATGATGCAGTATTCACTATTACCGATACAGCTGATAAAAACGGACTTGATCACCCCAACATTATTACCGAATCAGGCAGGGCTATTACTGCACACCACTCTGTACTTGTTTTTGATGTATTGGAAAGGGCAAGCAACCCTGTTATCAGTAAAGGTTTTGAACCAGACGAAAACGCACATGAACTGGTTAAAGAAGGTTTTCAGATACTGAAAAAACTAAGTATCAATACCATAAGCGAAGCATGGCACGATATACAACAGATCAGGCAGGAATCTTTGGATCTCTTTTCGCTAGGCCATCTGGGGTTAGATACAAGGGCTACTGTGGAAAGACTTTTCTGGACTATTACAAAAAGTATAGAAGTATTAAGTCGAGATCTAAAATATCAAGATTCCGATTTTCTGAAAATACCTATGATGCTATCTGATAAGTACTTTTGCAATTTTTCACTTTTCCAGTCGCTACCCGATAGTTGGGCTATAGATCAGATATTCCCGGTAATGCCTATTGATCGGCTATGGGAGATGCCTTCTGTAAATGCTACACTGCAGGATATAACTTGTGATTCTGATGGAAAAATAGATCACTTTATCGGGCAGGGCACCCATAGCTTTAGCCTGCCTGTACACGCTTTAAAAGAAAATGAGACTTACTATATAGCGGTATTCTTAGCTGGTGCATATCAGGAGATTCTGGGTGATTTGCATAATCTTTTCGGCGATACGAATGCAGCACATATCATCGCTACTTCAAAAGGATATGAGATAAAGCAGATTGTTGAAGGCGAAACCGTTGATGAAGTCCTGGATTATGTGGAATTTAGCTCCAAAAGGTTGGTAAGGGATATGGAAAGCTGGGTAAGCCGAAGCATTAAATCCGGTAGAATCTCCCAAGCAGAGGGCAAGGAATATTTAGCCATGTATAGGTCAGGATTGTATGGATATACTTATTTAGAGAAATAATGGCTGTTAAAAAGTATATTTACGAAGGGCGCGACCTATTTGAGATTTTAGGCAAAAAAAGTGACGCTGAAAACGAAGAATTTATCAATAAGTGCCTTATTGAAGGTAGAAAGACAGTACTCAGAAACCAAAAAGATCAGAGGCATACTCAAAAAATCATACATTTCAACAAGGTAATCAAAGCTTTACCTGAAAAAAAAACTGGCTGAATATGTCAAGACTTTTTTAAATATGGAATAGAAGAATGGCGACTAATAAAATGCTGATCGAAGAAAGAACAAGAGATATCGGTAGCTTCTTGGTAGGTAGGCTATTGCCCGTTAGGGAGAAAAGACAGATAGGCCCTTTCACTTTTGTCGATCACATGGGCCCGGTAAAAGTAAAGCCAGGACAATATTTTGATATAGATCAGCACCCTCATATCGGTCTATCTACTTTAACTTATCTTTTGGAAGGTAGCATACAGCATAGGGATAGTACAGGTGCTGACTGCATTATTGGTGCGGGTGATGTAGGATTTATGACAGCTGGGAAAGCAGTCGCCCATACAGAAAGAACTCCAGTGCATCTACGGGAGTCCGATAAAGAATATACTATGCACGGATACCAGATATGGGTAGCTATGCCCAAGGAAAAGGAGGATATGGAGCCCCGTTTTGACTTTGTATCCAAAGATGACCTACCTAAGTGGAATGCTTCCGGTTTGGAGTTTATTCTAGTTGCTGGTAAAGGATATGGATATACCTCTTCTTTGCCAGTCCATAGCGATCTATTTATGCTGGATGTAAAATCTACCACTGATACATTTTTAGATGTTAAAGATAAACTGGAAGGTGAAATCGGAATAATAGTGATACAAGGCGGTATTGAAAGCGATGGGGAGTTGATAGGGAAAGGCTCAATGATGATATCCAAAACAGAGGATGAGTGTAGGGTAAATGTGAAATCAGATTCCAGGCTTCTAGTGTTCGGCGGTCAAGCACTTCCAGAAAAAAGGTATCTCTACTGGAATTTTGTATCAAGCAACAGGGACAAAATCGATCAAGCCAAAGAAATGTGGGAAAACAAGGAATTCCCAAAAGTACCAGGCGATAACACTTATATACCTTTGCCTAAAAAATAAAAAAGCCAGCTTTTATAAGCTAGCTTCATAAAAAAGGAGAAAAAGTATGATTCTTATTTTTGCTCGTCTTCCTTCGGTTTGGGTATCTGAAATTCTTCCGCTGAGAATTTCGGATTGATCTTTACATTTTTAAGTTTAATCATGTTTTGAATATTACCATCTAGTTTTGATGTAATGCTCATCGGTGCCGAAATATTTGATGTTCTTTTATAATCATCGAATACGATCTGCAATTTGCCCTGAGGTGATGGCATTTCCAGATAATCAACGAAGTATGTCGTAGGATTTATATAGAGAAATTGCTTTTGAGTTGGGGCGGCTTTGGGCGACATTTCAAGCTTATGATAAGCAACACCTTTTCTGTTCTCTATTCCAGCGTATTCAGCGTTGGTATTATTTGGATTGTAGCCGAAAAGCGGAGACTTGATTGTCTGTACCTGCATTTCAATCTGTTGTACGAACTGGTTTACCTGAGGAGCGGCCATTTCAATTACTGTACTATCGGTAGCTACGTTCCAGCCCTTGCCCCCGTTAATAATAATAGCATCCGTTCTTTCACCCATTTTTGAGACCATTTTATAGTTGCCGGTTCCATCTATCAGTATTTCATTGATTCCGGACCTGCCCCGGGCTGATACTTCCATATCCAGCTTTACGCCTTTTATGTTAGAGATATTCTGAGCCCCACCCATAGCATTGATATTGGAATTGATGAGCTCATCAACCGTTATAGTCTGTGAGAATGGATCTGAAGAATCGCCGAATTGAGCAATCAAAGTGTTGGCACTAATCATTAGTGCGATAGCCATTATAGATATCTTTAGAAAATTTATCTGCATAGTCCTTAATATATTAATTGATATTATGACATTAAACGTCTGTTGTTAGTCAATGTTCAGACAGAGATATTATGAAAATGGTTTAACCATTACTTTTTTTGATCTCACTTAACTTATCTATCAGCTCTCTGATTTCTCGCTTTGATAGATTGTTAGGTTCTTCTTCCAAGATAGTATCGAGCTTGTCTAAATCATATTTCCCGTTTAGGAGGTTTGACAAAACGCTTAATTCTCCTGCGGTAAAATTACGGCTGTTAAGTACGTAATCTTCAAACGCTTCCCACGCCACCGGTACGGTCTCTTTTACGATATTTGCCATCGCCTCGGCAAACACGCGTATTTCATACTGTGCGTGATCATCTATTCTTAACCTCAGGAAATGGAAGAGATTATGAAGATCTATCTTCCAATACCATTCCGTATAATTAGACAGTGGAAGGTTTATTCTAGCGATTTCCCTTGCTAAGCCTCTTTCTAGCAAATCCTGATACCCGCCGAAAAGATCGCTTTGTGTAGTGCTGAGCTTATCGTGGATATATTGAGCATCAGCGTCTTCCATTTTTTCTTCTGATCTGCCTTGCCTGTTCATCGTACTCTGCGGCCTTATCTGATCCATAGCTGGAGTGTAAAACTCGTCCTTCATCTCAGAGTAGCGACCGCTGTATTCATTTACATTTGCTGTACGGTGGCGTATCCATTGCCTTGCGATAAAGATTGGAAGTTTGATATGGAACTTGAACTCCACCATCTCAAAGGGTGTTGTATGTTTATGGCGGAGAAGATATCGTATTAAGCCGCGATCTTCCCTAAGGGTTTTGGTCCCTTTTCCGTAAGATACTCTGGCAGCCTGCACTATTGAGCCGTCATCACCCATTACATCAACCAAGCGCACGAAACCATGGTCAAGGCATTTGATTTCTTTACCGATTATATCGTGTTGTTGTTCGTTTATGTTGTCATTCATAGGGCTGAGGGGCTTGGTTTTTTGGGAAGGTAAAGAATTACCCGCATAAGTAAGACTGCAAATTTAAGAATAAAAAGAAAGCCTCGCTAAATCCTATAGGTGATTTTAGCCAGGCTTTCAATCTACTTTTGCACATCTAATCAACTATTGATCAATCATCGGCCCATTTGCACATATAAAGCTGGAAAGGCTCGTTAAGTAGTTTGTGGTAGGGGAGAACTCGAACGGTCGCTCCGCAAAGCCCTGAATCAGACATATTGAGCTCTGTAGAAAAAGTGTATTTACCTTCGTTTTCAGAATCGATACCCATAGGTGCTATCGCTGCGGCTTCGATTTCTCCATCAATACCTATCCTGCCGTGATAAACTTCTACTTTTACAGAGTCAGGATCAATACCAGCCAAGTCCAGAATAGCCATAGCGCTGATTGTTCCGCCGATCCTGATATTTTTCTCTACCACTATTTCAACTTTCTCGAATCTTACATTATCCCATTTTTGAGATATTCCCTCTATCCAATTGTATAATTCTTTAGCTGACTCAGGCTTCTCAATCATCCGATTATATGAATTGATCGCTTCTGAATAATATAGGGTAGAATAATCTTTTACCATACGGTTGGTAGAGTAAACAGGGGATAGGGTAGCGATCGCTTCTTTCATCATTTTCGTCCATCTCCTCGGGATACCATAGCTATGCCTATCATAAAACAGTTTGGTAACCCTTGATTCCAGCATGTCATATATGATATTCGATTCTACCTCCGCCAGTAGATCAAGGTCTGGGGATTCTTCTCCCTCACCGATAGCGAAACCGTTATTACCGTTGTAACCCTCGTCCCACCAGCCGTCCAGTACGGATAGGTTCAGTCCGCCGTTCAGCGACGATTTCATTCCAGAGGTGCCGGATGCTTCCAGTGGGCGGATTGGGTTGTTAAGCCAAACATCGCATCCCCTTACAAGCGCCCTGGCTATCACCATATCATAATCTTCGATAAACAGGATGCTTTTCTCTAGGCCGTATTTGCGTACTTTCTTTATGATTCTTTGAATCGTTTCTTTACCTTGGGTATCATGCGGGTGTGCTTTACCTGCTATCAATATCTGGACAGGCTTATCCTGATTTTTTATAATTGACGATAGCCTTTCCATGTCTCTGAAAATAAGGTCAGCTCTTTTATAAGTAGCGAACCTTCTGGCGAAACCTATAGTGAGTGCCTCGGGATTGAGCACTCCATTGATATCTTCTGAGCCGATATGTGTCGGCCGAATATCGGAATTGCTTATCCGCTCCCTCACCATTCTGATGAGCTGCATGCGAAGGCGCTGTTTCTCGTTCCAAAGCTCTTCATCAGGTATGTCGCGAGCCTTATCCCAAACTGATCTGTTATCAGTATCTGTTCGCCATTCCGAACCGATATATCTATCATATAATTTACTTAGCTCGGGGGCTACAAAAGTATGGGTATGGATACCGTTTGTAACATGGCCGATAGGGACTTCCGATTCGGGCAGGTTGTTCCATATCCCCTTCCACATACCTCTGGATACTTCTCCGTGAAGTTTCGATACACCGTTGTGATAAGTTGAAAGCCGCAAACCCATAACTGTCATAGAAAAATACTCTTCTGGGTTATATCCGTTCTGATGCCCGAAACTTATAAACTCATTTTTCTTAAGACCTAGAGATTCGATATAAGAGAGCAGGTACTTTTCTACCAATCCAAGCTCAAATTCCTCGTTTCCGGCAGGCACTGGAGTATGGGTAGTAAATACTGTTGATGTTTTAGTGATCTGGCAAGCTTCCCAAAAGTTCATGTCATATTTATACATGAACTGGCTAGTCCGTTCAAGTAGCGCAAATGCCGCATGCCCTTCATTTATATGGTAACATGAACAATTAATACCCATAGTGTCCAGAGCTTTTGCCCCGCCCACACCTAGCAGTAGCTCCTGCTGGATACGTGTTTCCCTGTCGCCGCCGTATAGTCTGCTCGTTATTTTTCTATATTCCTCGCTACTGTTCTGCTCCAGGTTTGTATCAAGAAGGAATAATCTGGTAGTGCCTGCATTCAGCTCCCATACTGCATAGTATAATACATCTTCAGGATATTGGATTTCTAAGATTAAGGGTTCGCCGTTGTCCTTGGTAACCTGCTTTAGAGGTAGGTTATAGAAATCGTTGTTATTGTATTTCTCGGTCTGCCATCCGTTATCTAGAATATGCTGGCGGAAATAGCCTTCTTGGTAAAGCAGTCCAATGGCTACCATCGGCAAACCGAGATCGGATGCTGATTTCACGTGGTCCCCGCTGAGAACACCTAAGCCTCCACTATAATTTGGAAAGCTTTCGTTGATACCATACTCTGGGGAAAAATAAGCTATCGAGCCTTTTGTATCAGGATATGTTCTATCAAACCATTTTTTCTTTTTCATATAATCAGCAAAATCTGAATATACCCTTCCGAGAAAGCTTTTAAACTCCTCTGATTCAGCTAGTTTTTTTAGCCTGGATTGGCTTGTCAGATTCAGAAGCTGAACAGGATTATGGTTTATCCTTGCAAATAACTTTGTGTCTATTCTATTAAAAAGCTCCCACGCTTGAGGGTCCCAGCACCACCAGTAGTTATAAGCTATCTCTTCAATCTTTTTCAGTTCTTCCGGCAGGTTGGTCTTAACCTGGAATTTCTTTATCGCTTGCATATTTATTTTTTGGTTTTGAACAGGTATCCAAGTTAGTCAAACCGTTCTATTTGATAGTCGATTGTAGATTAACCGAAACTTCATATTCGGTGGCTAAATGATTGGCGTTATACTTGCCTACCTGCATGCTTCTTATCTTTGTAATAGAAACCTCTGCTACAAACCGATCTTAAATAAAAAAATCTCAAATTATTATGTCGCTTAGAAAAGAATTCACGAGCCAGGGAAATTGGCTTTTTCGATATAGAAGTTATTTGCCGCTCTTTCTTTTTGTGCTCGCCGCACTTTATCTATCGATTGTGCCGTATCGTGAGTTTGAGTTTCATAATGGTATCTGGCTTGCATTCTGTGTTGCTGTTTCTGTTTTAGGGCAGGTAATAAGGGCGATGGTCATCGGTTTCGTTCCCAAAGGAACCAGCGGCAGAAATATAGCAAAACAAGTTGCTACTGTACTCAATACCGAAGGTATATATTCTGTAGTAAGGCATCCGCTATATCTCGGTAATTATTTTATGTGGATGGGGCCTGTACTATATAGCTGTAGTATATCTTTTGCCGTTATTTGTTCACTTCTTTTCTGGATATATTATGAGCGAATAATGTATGCGGAGGAAGCGTTCCTAAGAGGGAAGTTTGGTAACTACGACGAGTGGGCGAGTACGACACCTGCTTTTTGGCCGGATTTCAAATTGTGGAGGCCGGCCGCACTTACATTTAGCTTGAGAAATGTAATCAGAAGAGAGTTTTATGGAGTAGTAGCGGTTGTCTTTTCATTCCTATTCGTTCATATTCTACATCTGATAACTACACGCTTACAGTTTATCCCAAGTGATGAATGGCTTTTGGTATCAGGTGGCACACTAGTCTTATTCTTTGTATTAAGATTCCTAAAGAAGAAAACCAAAGTTCTTAATACCGATAGATCATAAACAGATCAGGACACTTGAAATAACATTCGCCTTTACCTAAAATCTATGTTTTGTCAACTTATTCCAGTACAAGACACAACACAAAAAAAGCCCCGAACATTAATTGCTCGGGGCTTCTTCGTATTGTCGTCTACAGTTTCTCTAACAGATAATTAAGATAAATAATTATCTAGTGATCTGTACGAGTTTTGTAACGTTCTGTCCGTTTGCTTCCATAGTAAGGAAGTATGCTCCACCTGGAAGACCTGATACATCGATATTGTTTTTAATAGTAAGCGCATAAGCTTTACCATTATAAATATCTAGTACTTTCTGGCCAGTCGAGTTAGATAGGTACATGTTTACATCAGCACTGTTATCTAAAGTGAAAGATACTGAAAGAAGATCGCTTGCCGGATTCGGGCTTATCTTTGTGATCTCCATATTCATTGCTGGTGCTTGCTCTTCAACACTAACATCACCACGAATAGTATCTAAATCTGCCCAGCCTACGAATGCTTCTGTCCAAGTCGGTCGGTATAGACTATTTAGTGATTCAGGTAGAGATGTTAGTCTATCTCTTAAGTCACCGGGATTGTAACGTGTCGGATCTATTTTTACATGCTCCAAGAATGGTATAGTTCTTCTACTTTCAAATCTATCAGGCATCTGAGAGTAATAGTGAACTCTGTCACCGTCACGGGTAATCTGATATTCTTTCCAACCGTCAGCTCCTGCTTCTTTATATGAAATAAAGATTTCATCAACTTCTACTTCATCCAGAATATTATCTTCCGGTATTACTAAATCACCATCAGTATTAGCCCAGAAAATAGGAATAGGATTTTCTAGAGGAATTGTATCGGTAACTTTTATGTATTTAACTGCAATATCACCATTCGAATTTCTCGATACATCGATAGAGTTGCTTGCATAGGACTGAGTATCATAGAACCAGTCTAAGTTGATATTTGCATCATTGAGCGCTGATTCTTGGAAGAAACTTCTGTGAAGAAGCTCCCATCTGAATGGGGTGTAAAGGTCTGCAACTTTCTCAGCTCTCCAAGAATCACTACTTCTGTTATATGTAATCTGAACCAAATGGTTATAAGTAGTACCAGGGGTATTTGCAGCAGGGCCGTAAAGTACTTGTACGAATAATGAAGCTTCATTGTCATTTAATGCGATAAAGTCATACTTAGCATAAGGCAGTGGATTTGAGTTTATGTTTATTTCATAACCCGCTAAACCAGCGAACTCAGGTCTAGTATCTATATATTCCGTCTGTAGTTCTGCAAGAGACATTCTAGCCCAATCTGAGAATGTGATACCATCGGTTGACCAGCTCATCGCAAAGTTCCTGTTAGTCGGATCAACTGAGAACCAGCCGGAAACGCCAGCCCAGATAGTTGTACCATTACCAGGTAGTGGGCGGTCAACAGTTAGATAGTTACCGTGGAATCCACCGCTTCTCCAAGTGTCATTCTGCCATGACTGAGGAATAGTTGACTCAAAAGATATGTTACCAACGTTTAGATTCATGAAACCATAGTTGTTGTCATCGCTAGTGCCAAAAGAAACACCATCACCGGTGGGTGATGAAGCTTCAACTTCATTTGGCTCATATAGTAACGATGATCCTATACCACCGTACTCCCAGCCTTGGCCGTAGTCACCTTGATAGCCGGAAAAGTTAGTTGTATTGAAAACTTTACGAGGAGCAGGGTTATTACCGTCTGGTCCCTCTATTCCTACTCTTGCAAAATCATCAGCGAATGTAATACCGTTATTAGCATCTTTAAGGACTGCAGTGACACCTTCTCTATCAAAAGATATACCACCCGAACTAGTTCTTTCAATGGTGCTTGTTTGGCCAACTACGATATAGCTTAATAATTCAGAATCCATTGTGTTGCCATCTGGATTGAGAACAGCTATTGCAGGCTCGGTTAGAATCAGACCTGTTCTACCGACTTCTGGTCCAACTGAAACAAATGAAGAATCTATATTATAATAAGTCATTAGCTGAGCAACAGTTTCAATCGGAGCAGCAGCTTTAAGCTCTTCAAGATTTGTTGTATAGACATCAAAACTTGAACCAATAAACGGTCTTCCGCCTTCTGCATTAGGTTGTCCAGTTTCTCTTTCTGCATTTAAGATAGCTAATGTACCCGAGATCGGCTCAAAAGAAATCATCATGTTTGCAGATCCGAGATTGGTATTAGGATCAAACTCGCCATTAAAAAATGTTCTGTATGCCGTGACATCTCCAGTGTCTTCTAATTGCGTCAGAGCATTCACTTCTGGTGCAACTTCTGGAGGCGTAAAGTTTTCCTTGAGTGGAAGCTTTTTGTTTGGGTTAAAGTTTGGCGTATATGGCGATAGAGCCATAACCGAACTTGAGGCAATTAAAGCTGCCGATGCCATTAGTAGTAGTTTTTTCATCATATCCTCAATGATTAATAAGATTGTTTTGATTTCCAATAATAACATACGCTACGTTTTTGCGTAGCACACAATCCTAAAGTTACAAATTCCAAAGCTATCTTCAATGAAAGTGTGGAAATTTCTTAACACTATCTTCATACTATGATAACTAATTTCTATATCAAACGATAGATTATCTGCTTTAACTTAGTTTTGTGATATACGTTAATATATACGTACAACTTTGTTTTTACATATATATTGCCGTTACTATAGATATGACACAGTAACTTGGCAAACGGTTACAAATCAACTAATAAAAATTATCCGCTATGCTACAGGAAAGCCAGATTAGGCAGGCTATCGAAAATATAAATGATCCCCATACAGGCCGAACACTTAAAGAAATGGGTTCGATACAAAGTATCAACATACAGTCCGATAAAAAGGTTACTATCAAAATCACAGCTGACGGGCCTGTTTATTGGATAGCTGAATACTACAATACCGAAGCTATCAAAAAGCTGAGAGAGCTGGATAACAGTACCGAATTCGAGATTATAATCGCCGAGAAACCTAAGGAAGGAATTGATAAGCGATCATATCTGCCGAATGTCAAAAATATTATAGCTGTGGCATCAGGTAAGGGTGGGGTAGGGAAATCTGCCGTATCATCTAATCTGGCTGCTGCTCTTGCTAGTAAAGGTGCGTCCGTCGGGATATTGGACGGTGATATTTACGGCCCTTCGCAACCTACGATGTTCGGCTTGGCTAACGCAAAGCTTGAAGCCGTAGTGATGCCAGACGGCTCGACTAAAGCAAGGCCTACCGAAAAATACGGTATCAAAGTAGCCTCAATGGGTTTTATGATGGAAAAGGAACAGGCAGCCATTCTCCGCGGCCCGATGCTTGCAGGTTATTTCTCTATGCTTTTTGAACAGCTTGAATGGGGACCATTAGACTTCTTGGTGTTTGATCTCCCTCCTGGTACAGGTGATATACAGCTTACTCTAACCCAGAAAATCCCGCTGACCGGTGCTGTTGTAGTTACAACACCTCAGGAAATAGCGCTTGCTGATGTTAGAAGATCAATCTCTATGTTCCGAAAAGTAAATGTTGACGTTCTCGGCGTTGTTGAAAATATGTCGTGGTTCTCGCCTCCTGATAAACCAGAAGAGAAGTATCATATATTCGGTCAGGACGGTGGTAAAAAAGTAGCCGATGAAATGAAAACAGATCTCCTTGGGCAAGTGCCGCTAAATATGGATATGAGACAGATGGGTGATGGCGGTATGCCGATAGTCGTTAGGGATAAAAATGCTGAACAGTCTAAGTACTTTATTGATATTGCTGATAAGATAGCTGGTAAAATCAGGAACTTGAATCATAAAGAAGCCTTTACTAAACTTCCGAGTATTCAGCTTTGATATTACATCTTTAGTAGAATGAATCTAAAAGATAAAGTAAATATAGAACTTGAAAAATTACGCCCTCATCTGCAGGTAGATGGGGGCGATATAGAATACGTCAGGTTTGAGGAAAGAACTTCGACCCTTGAGCTTAGGTTGCTTGGGGAGTGTGCTATTTGTCCGTTATCCTCGATGACATTCCGTGGCGCTATCGAAAGACATATCATACATTACTTGCCGGAGATAAGAAGGATTGAGCAGGTAAACTGATATGGATCTTAAGTAATCTGCTATCAGGAGCTTTACCCTAAAGCTTTGACCCCGGGCAAAATCTTGCCTTCAAGGAATTCCAGCGATGCACCGCCACCTGTAGATACATGCGAAACCTGATCAGATAATCCGAATTTGCTGATAGCTGCAGCTGAATCGCCCCCGCCTACAATTGTGATACTCCCTTTTTCGGTCGCCACGGCCATTGACTTTGCTATCTTTTTAGTGCCTTCTTCAAACGGTTTAAGTTCAAAAACTCCCATCGGGCCGTTCCAGATTATAGTCTCAGAGCCTATTATTATTGAGTTATAATGCTCAATAGTGTCTATCCCTATGTCCAGGCCCATCATATCGATATCCATATTTTCGATAGAGCTTGTTTTGGTAGTAGCTTTCTCAGAGAATTTATCAGCGAGAACAACATCGGTAGGCAGGTGTAGTGTAGTATCTGTTGATTTGGCAGACTGGATTATCTCATCGGCCAGTTCTAGTTTATCTTCTTCAACTATTGAGTTACCTACTTCATGGCCAAGTGCTTTCAGGAAAGTAAACATCATACCCCCGCCGATCAGAATATGATCGGCTTTTCCAAGCAGAGCTTTTATAACATCAATCTTGCCCGAGATCTTCGCACCGCCTATAATTGCCGTAAAAGGTCTTTTCGGTTCTGATAAAGCATCCCCGAGGTAATCAAGTTCTTTCTGCATCAAAAGGCCGGGGAATTTGTCCGCAAAATTCACTGCCACAGCCGCAGTTGAAGCATGAGCCCGGTGCGCGGTACCAAAAGCGTCATTTATGTACACATCACCCAGTTCTGAGAGTTTTTTCGCAAAATCAGAATCGTTTTTTTCTTCCTCTGCGAAAAATCTAAGATTCTCAAGCAATACCATATCACCGATCTCAGCATTATCAACAGTTTTTTTAGCCTCGCTGCCTACTGTAGTCTCAGCAAAATATACTTTACTGTTTAACCTTTTCTCTAACCAGTTTGCAACTGGTTTCAGCGATAGTTCAGGAGATGCTTTACCTTTGGGCCTGCCGAGGTGAGACATTAGAACCGGAATTCCGCCGCCCTCCAAAATATGCTCAATAGTAGGTAAACTAGATACAAGCCTTGTGGTATCGGTTATATTTCCGCTATCGTCAAGCGGTACGTTGAAATCAACGCGGATAAGTGCTTTTTTTGCTTTAAAATCGTAGTCTTTGATTGATTTAACCATTTTTCTCTTTATAAGTCCCTGATACCATCAGGCAAAGTTATAGTTACTGAATTATTGTTTTTATCGAATTTGTGTACAAATTCGCTCACTGCAGGAAAAAGTATATCCGGAAGATCGTCAACTGGTTCGATTACCCACACATCATTACCTGGTGCATAAATAATATCAACGACCGTTCCGATAGTTTCATTGCTATTGTTATCAAAAACTGTTACACCAATTATATCTTCGGTAAGGGTTGGTTGGTCTTTTTTTTCAGCATTGATATTGCTTCTTTCTGTAAAAACGGCTTTCTCAAGCAAGCTATTTATACTTTCCTCGCTTTCATACCCTTCAACCGATAGTATGGAATATTTTTGTTTTGAGGAGAATAATTTTAGCTGATATCTCTTCGCAAAGTTCTTAGAATAACCGATAAGCAGCTCCGAACCAGGCGTAATGGTCTTTATACCTTTTTGAGTATCTTTCAAGATAATCTCTCCGCGAAATCCCTTGGCTCGGCTTAATGTCCCTATATATTCTAATGTATCGTTCATTTAATCAACTCAGGCAAAACTTTCATTGAAATCTCTTTAATATTATTTATAGTATTACGGATAAGCGGTATACGAAATTCGGAAAATCAATGATAAATACAGTATTATATCATAAATAGGCGGGAAGCTCTTCGAGGAACTTATATGAACTGGATTCCTGATCGAATTTTAAGGCGTAATGATCTCGGCCGTTTGTTATCATAAGATAATCTGTACCGCCGAGCGCGTTATTATAAATTCCGATCTGCCTGAATGTATCCTGAGTTATCTTTACTTCTGGCCTTTTGCATTCAACTATCAGCGAAACTCTCAGATCCTTATCATAAAAGACTATATCGGCAGAATAGTAGCGGCCTGAAAACTTTAGTGGCTGTTCAAGTTTTATCCTGCCTGAGGGATACCGAAGATAATCTGTCATGTAGCGGGCAAAATTTTGCCTGACCCATTCCTCGGGTTTGAGCAAAACCCATTTTTTCCTGAACGGGCAGAATATTTTTTTTTCCACATCGGTCTCATCAAGCTTAAAATCAAACTCAGGAAGGTTAAGTTTTGGCAATTCGTTCAATGCTGTTTCGTATTAGTTTTAGAAGTAGCTATTTGTTCAATATACTTTTTTTCTCATTCGCTTAAATTTGAAAATGAGTATTTCAGACCTGACTATAATCTATTCAATAATCACACTGGAAAAGTAATGTCAACCTTCCGTAAGGACAGTATCAGTAATATCTCTAACCTGGATTCAGATCAGAGATTCCAGACAACAACCAGCGATACAAATATATCCGATTACTTCGGAAAATTCGTATTCGGGCCGGATGCAATAAAAAAATATATCATGAGAGATGCTTATGATAATTTGATGCAGTCAATAAAATACGGTGATAGAATTGATCAGCGCACAGCCGACTTCGTTGCCGTAGGTATGAAAAACTGGGCTATGGATAAGGGAGCGACCCACTTTACCCATTGGTTCCAGCCACTAACAGGTAAAACCGCCGAAAAACACGACTCATTTTTTAAGCTAGATAAGGCTGGTAGAGCTATTGAGACTTTCTCTGGCTCTATACTAATAAAACAAGAGACAGATGGTTCATCTTTCCCGAGCGGTGGCCTTAGAAACACTCACGAAGCTCGCGGTTATACTATCTGGGATCCTTCGAGCTTTGCTTTCATTATGGAATCTTCCCACGGTAAGACATTATATATACCTTCTATATTTATATCATATACAGGTGAAGCATTAGACCTTAAAACCCCGCTTCTGAAATCAGCTCATGCACTTGAGACTGCTGCGGTTGATGTGTGTAACTATTTTGATCCAGAAGTTAAGAGAGTTACGACCACACTGGGATGGGAGCAAGAATATTTCATCGTGGATGAGGCTTTATATAATGCCAGACCCGATCTTGTATTAAGCGGCCGTACACTATTCGGTAACGCCTCGGCACGAGGCCAACAGCTTGATGACCACTATTTCGGAATGATACCGGATAGAGTGCAGGATTTCATGCACGATTTTGAAGATGACTGCCTGATGATGGGTATTCCTATCACTACCCGCCATAATGAGGTTGCGCCTACTCAGTTTGAGTGTGCGCCGAACTTTGAAAACGTAAATATAGCTGCCGATCACAACCAGCTATTGATGTCCATCATAGATAAAGTAGCTAAAAGACATAAGCTTAGAGCACTCATACACGAAAAGCCTTACAAAGGTATTAACGGTTCAGGTAAGCATAACAACTGGTCAATGGCTACCGATACCGGTGTTAATCTGCTATCACCACAAGGTGAACCAGCCGACGATCTTCAGTTTCTAACCTTCTTTATCAATACTGTCAGAGCAATACATGAGCACAGTGATCTGTTAAGAGCCTCTATAATGAATGCTGGTAACGAGCACAGGCTAGGGGCTAATGAGGCCCCACCTTCTATCATATCTATCTTTACAGGTGATTATCTTGAGAAAGTATTAGATGGTTTCTTAAATGACAAACCTTTCAAACTAGATAGGGACAAGCAGAAACTAACGCTGAACCTGCCAAAGATAGCTACAATAGACTTAGACGAGACCGATAGAAACAGAACATCGCCTTTCCCTTTTACGGGTAATAGATTCGAATTCCGTGCCGTTGGCTCATCTGTTAACGTATCCAACCCAATGACTGTACTGAATACTATGGTTGCAGACAGGTTGATCAAATTCAAAGATGAAGTAGATAAGGAGATCAGCTCCGGCAAGGAAAAGAAAGAAGCTATCGTTGAGATACTCAAAGGCTATTTGAAAGATTCTAACGATGTGATATTCAATGGGGACGGTTACTCTGAAGACTGGGTGAAGGAAGCTGAAAAAAGAGGCTTGTCAAATGTAAGATCAGCACCTGAAGCTATCGAGGCGTATCTGACAAATAAGTCAAAAGACCTTTTCATGAACAACAACATATTCACCGAGAGAGAGCTTTACGGTAGATATAATGTTCAGATAGAGGATTATATCGAAAGGGTGGAGATAGAGGCAGCACTGGTAAGGGAGATCGCCAATACCCATATTATCCCCGCTGTTCTGAAATATCTAGATACACTACTTAAATATGTAGAGAGAATCTCGACGGCAGGTATCAAAATCAAAACGAAAGCCATAGAGAAAAAAGCTATTAAAATAGGGGACTTGCTCGACAAAATGGTTTCCGAACTTGATAAGTTCAATGAGTTAAAAGATGAGATTGACGCTATGACGGACGTACCTAAACGCGCAAAAGAAAGCCATAATAAACTAATACCTTCATTTGAAGAAATACGTGCATTGGCCGATAAACTAGAGCTTCTAGTCGATGATGAATACTGGCCATTGCCTAAATACCGTGAGCTTCTATTCTTAGGTTAATATAGGGCCCCCAGGTTGATATAGTCCCAGCTTCAATCCAAGCCCTTCCTTAAACTTAAGGAAGGGCTTTTTTTTGTTGACATACTGAATTTTTACCGCATAAACTTTTCGGTGCCTTAGCCTGCCCAATGGCACTTATATCTTTTGTACCTCGCTGGCGAGGTCAGTTTTCGATTTCAAAAACTGGGTGTGGTTCTTAAAATATTGTTCATTGAAAACCCCCAGTCATTCTGAGCGAAGCGAAGAATCTCAAATGCCAAATCCTCGATAGGTTCAAGATCCACCCTCGCTTTACATCAGTCGTGATCGGAATCACTCCTTTAAAGCGGTCCCTTCAAAAAGACACATTTGCCTTTCTTCCGTCATTCCTAGTGGCATGGCCTGAAGCTGTGGTAGAGAATGCTAACCCCTGGGGTGGGCAAGCTTATGAGCGTCTTTCAATCTATCAATTGATACGTGGGTGTATATTTGAGTGCTCGTAAGGGAGGCGTGGCCAAGCATCTCACTTACACTCTCTATTCCGGCTCCTGCATCCAGTAGGTGGGTTGCGAAACTATGCCTCAATACGTGTGGGCTTTTGCGCGGGCTTTGGGTTATTCCAGATAATTTTGTTTTCAACCGGCCATAGTAAGCCCTGGCAACCAGCGGCGATAATGATTCATTAACAAATACTAGAGATTTGGGCCCGAGCTTATGCCCTACTGTTATTCTAAGCTTCAGAAAACTTTTAAGGGTATCTATGGCCGAACCAGTCACAGGTACTATCCTTGTTTTATTACCTTTTCCTGTTACCTTTACGGTTGCAGTATCAATATCACTGATTTTCAGACCCAACCCCTCGCTAATCCTCAGTCCGCTGCCATAGAGAAATTCCGTAAGCGTCTTATCCATTAAGGAAATGTAATCTTCAGCATCAAAAGAGTCAAATAGTTTATCTATCTCGGATTTAGAAAACCAAGTAGGAAGCGTTTTTTCTAATTTGGGGGTAGAAATATTCGCAGCGGGATTTCTTTCAATTTGCCCGTTAGTGTAAAGCCACTTATAAAATGTCTTCACAGCTGATAGCTTTTGTGCCATTGTTTTTTTAGTAAGCCCAAGATCATATAAATGCCCAAGAAATAGCCTGATATCCTCTTTATCAATAAGCTTTAGATCATTAGCGCCTAATTCGTCTTTTGCAAAAAGGGCAAACTGATCCAAGGCTTTTGCATAAGCTATCACAGTATTCTGAGAACGCCGCTTTATAGATTCTTGATATTTAAGAAAATCGTGTGCAATTTGATTCATGTGTTTCTTTCTATCAAAAACAGCACCAAGAATTTACATGGTTGCTTTCAAAACCATGAATCAATAGATTCGGGAGTAAGTAGTTTATGGAGGCGGTTACCCGATGGGGAAAGATTAAGTTCTCTGTTCCTTAAAGCATAACCGATAATTTCTTGATAATCATCTCTACTTGGCCTATAATTAACCGATGCAGCAAGTTTTTCTGATACATTCCTACTTGAGATATTTTCCAACTGAACCAGTTTTGATATCAACATATTGAAATCTATGGAAGTAAATTCTTGTGGTAGCGAAGTAATACTGATAGATTTACTTTCCCGAGATATTTCTATGCATATATCTTCCAGTTTTTTTGTAATTATATCAATTTTGTCTGAATCATACTTTGTGATATCTATTACAGTAGGGAATATCAACTGTTGCCCTGTTGATAGTTCTTTTCCAATTATTTTCTTGTAAAGTAAAGCTTCCGCCACAGCTCTCGAATTTATTATCAGTAACCCTTCTTTGGATTTAGTAGCTATATATCCGCCGGGCAGATCAATTATACCTGGTGCCGTGGTTTCTTGAACGTCAGAATAGAGAAGGTCGGCTACTGTTCTGCCGTCTATTCCCTGTTGTCTGTTGGGATGATCAGATCGGCCGTGGCTATTCTCCCATCTGGCAACATCCCCTCTGCTTCTCGGTGGGGTAGCCATATAATCCTTAGATGAATTACTGCCGCCGCTACCAAATCCACTGCTTCGTACTATCTCGCCGGTATCCCTGTTTACAAGTACGTTTTTACCTTCGATATTCATCGTAGTGTGGGGCAGTTTCGCCGGCACTGCAAAGTCACCCATTGCTTTCATTCTCGGGGTATAACCGCCTTGATCTATCGTTATGCCTATAGTATCCAAAAGCAGGTCATATACTTGTTTTTCGTTCTCAAACTTTACTTCATGCTTTTGAGGGTGGATATTGATATCCACTCGTGAAGGATCTATTTCGAGCATTATTATATAAGCCGGAAACTGCCCTTTATTCAGATACGGTTCATAAGCCGACATCACAGCATGTGATAGAGACTTACTTTTGATCGGCCTTTTATTGAGGAATACGTACTGGTTTGAGCGCGTTGATCTGTATTGATTTACCTCACTTACAAAACCATTCACCTTTATTCCGCTTTCCTCAGTCGGCTGTATCTGGAGGAGAGATGATCTGAAACCATAACCGAGGACATCTTCGATAGTCTGTGGCAGATCAGATGAAGGGCTATCGAATATTAACGTATCGTCATCATAAAAAACAACTCGTCTATCAGGATGTGATAAAGCTGTTTTGATCACCGTATCTGATATATGCCTGAACTCTGTGATATTAGAACGCAGGAACTTTCGCCTTGCAGGTACATTATAAAACAAGTTTCTTACTATTATCTGGGTTCCTTTTTCAGCGATTTTAGGTTCTACAGATGGCTGTTTGTTAGGCTCAGAGCTTAGTTTTAACCCCTGGGAATTATCTTCTGATGTGTTGGAAATGATATCCATTCTGGATACCGAACTGATAGATGCTAGAGCCTCTCCACGGAAACCGTAAGTCAGTATAGCTTCAAGATCTTTCTGTGATACTATCTTACTTGTTGCATGTCTCTTTATCGATAATAGGAGATCTTCGGAACTCATGCCAGAGCCGTTATCTATTATATGTATCAACGACTTACCGCTATCCCTTACGATAACTGTAATAGTATCAGCACCAGAATCAAGTGCGTTTTCCAATAGCTCTTTTACCACGCTTTCAGGCCGCTGTACTACCTCGCCCGCCGCTATCTGATTTGCCAGAAAATCAGGTAATATCTGAATACTGTTTTTGCTCTTATTTAGTGAAGAGTTCAATATATCAGATACCCACACCTTTGATGATTGACTCCACAGGCTCTATTTTTCCGAAAGGAGCGGATATCTGTACACCGATAAGCCTATGCTTTATCTTTTCCAATACTTCTATAGCGATATCCACGCCTTCCTGAAGGCCTGCTTCTTTATCCCCTTCATGCTTTTCCATTCTTGTCAGAATATGATCCGGCACATCTACGCCCGGTACTTCATTATTCATAAAAAGTGCGTTACGGATAGATGTAAGAGGCCATATTCCAGCTACGAATGGAATTCCTATATGCTCTGTCCTGTCCATAAACTCGTTTAGTTTATCGATATCGAATACAGGCTGTGTAATAACATATTCAGCACCTGCCTTGGCTTTCCATTCCAGTCTTGATATTTCATATTTCATATCCACGGCCCCTGGATTAGCACCAACACCGATATGGTATCCAGTAGGCTGGCCTATTGGGTTGCCTGCTATATCCATACCGTGGTTAAGCCTATTGAGTATGTTTACAAGCCCAATTGCATCCACATCAAATACCGCTGTAGCGTCTGGGTAATTGCCCAATTTCGGAGGGTCACCAGTAACAGCCAAAATATTCTTTAACCCAAGCGAGTAATTACCGAGAAGATCAGACTGCATGCCGATTACGTTCCTATCGCGGCATACAAAGTGAAGTACTGTCTCAATACCGGCTTTGGCCTGTATCTGAACCGCTAACGCCGAAGCTGACATCCTACTGCTTGCTCTGGGCCCATCTGGGATGTTTATAACATCGACACCTAACTCTTTGAGTTTTATAGACTTATCTATCTCTCTCTCAGCATTGATTCCTCTCGGCGGAAGAAGCTCAACGAACTTGACGAACTTTCCGTCATGTATTGATTTTGATAGGTCTGATTTATCTGGAACTGCTACGGCATCATCGTGGGGCAGCAGATCTTCTTTGATTCGGACTGTTTTTTTCTTTTTCAGGTCAGGTTTGATATGATCAAGCATATCTCGCATTTTTGCGATATGGCTAGGGGTTGTTCCGTTACAGCCCCCAATAACTACGGCTCCTGACTGCACAAAGTGCTTTACGTATTCGCCCATATACTCTGGGGAAGTCACATACATGTTACGCCCCTCTACATTACGGGGCTTGCCTGCTGACGGCAAAACAGCAATATGCTTTTTGGTAAGCGGCCTGACTTTCTCAAGCCATTTATGCATTGCCTGCGGGCCAGCGGTTGAGTTAACACCTATCACATCGGCAGCTGTCGAATCAAGCCTGCGTATTATGAATTCTGGGGAGCCACCTGTAAGGGACTGCCCGTCCTCATCGATAGTTACCATACCCACAATTGGCAGTTTTGTAACATACCTCACAGCTTCCACGGCTATTGCCAGCTCATCGGAATAGATGAATGTCTCGCAAACAAATAGATCTACACCACCATCAAGCAGGGCTGATGCTGACTCTTTGAATATTTCAAATGCCTCTTCCTTAGAGAGTTTACCGAGCGGTTCTACCTGCACACCGAGCGGGCCAATACTGCCGGCCACGAAATGATCATCTCCAGCCATTTCTCTGGCAAGCCTTGCGCCCTGATAATTGATGGCGTAAACCTGCTCGGCAATACCATAGCTTTGGAGTTTAAGCCTATTAGCCCCGTAGGTATTGGTTTCTATAACTTCTGCGCCAGCGTCAATATAGTCCTTATGGATTGCTTTGATAAGCGACGGATCAGATAGGTTTACCGCATCGAAGCAGGTATTGAGAAACACCCCGCGGTTGTAAATCTCGGTTCCCATACCGCCATCAAATAATACGGGACCTTTTTTGAGTCTTTTAAGAAAATCTAATCTGCTGTTCATCTAAACGTAGTTTGGCATAAGTACTTTACAATAAAGCAAATTTACGGTATGCCAAACAATAAAACACTTTCGGTTGGCAAACTGTATAGAATTCATAATTACTTATTCTGCATCCATCATCTTGCGGTATTCGGTTGCCAAAGATGATTTCTTGCTATCCGATAGTGCTTTACCGGCAAGCTGGAAAACCTCTTGTTCTTCTTCATCAAGGTGGTGAACGAGTCGTTCCTCAAGTTTTTGAGCCGTGGCTATCCATGAAGGCGATGACATATCTGTCTTTTCAAGCTCTTCCAGATACTCCTCTATCTCGTGGTGTTCGGCAACAGAGTGTCTCGCCATATCCTGTGATATATCGTGATCGAACAGTGGTTTGTAGAAATATCTCTCTTCAGCATCTGCATGCCTTTCAAGCATTGTTTTTAGCTTCGGGTATATCTCGTTTCGCCCTTCGCTATCGCCGCTGGTGTTTGCCAGAATCTTGATCAGCGTTCTCATCTTGTCATGGTCGTTTCTTATCTCTTCGAATATATTCATTTTACCTACCATATTAGTTATTAGAGAAACTGTTTATATATTACGAAGTTGTTTGCTATGTATTTGGGTGATAATAGAAATGGAGAAATATGGCCTTATATGTGACTAAAAGAATGATATAAGTGTTATTCTATTTATCCTACACAAAACTGTATATTCAAGTATGTGCAAGACTATTAAATCATACCATTACAACATGCCCGATTCTGAACTTACATCAGGAGTTTATCTAATCAACGTATCACACGATGGAAGAATCCTTGCTACAGATAAAGTGATTGTGAGGTAATAATGAAGATTATAAAAACAATATGTTTATCAGGGCTTTGGGCTCTGATAAACATTTCTGCGGAAGCTAAAAGCTCAAATACATGGCAGCTTGTATTAGACCATGAACAAATGGAACAGACTTATAAATATGTTGATCTTTCCGGTATGGATATCCTTGATTCTTCCCGTGCATACATAGCATACTTCAATACCTCCTATAATACAAAAGGGACAGTAAACAGGGATTCGGTATTTATTTATGAGTCCGAAAACGGTTTGGATTGGAAAATGATAATATCTTATGAGGCTTTTATGGTTTTCGAAACAAGGCCTTATGATATAGAAGCAGTTGATACCAATACATTCTACCTACCTGAAGAAAGAGGGACTATACGCCGAATCAAGCAAAGGGGTAAGGATATTTCAGTTTCCGATACAATCCGCGGTAGATTTGATGTACGCGATGTTAAAATGCTGGACTCCCTTACTGGCTATTGCTATAGTGGGGTATTTGGATATACAGATGACAGTTGGAATACTTACGATGTGCTTACTTATTCAATGTCGCCGCATGAGAATGGTTCAGGATTTTTTATAAGATCATTAGACTTTATTGATAATTCTATATATGCATTCGGTTCTGGACTAGGTGATAATATTTTTAATCTCAACTTCGTAAGATTCCCTTTGGATAATTCTAGTTTTCAGATACTCGCTAATGAAGAATCTGGTAAAGAATTTTCTTCCTTCAATCAATTTAGTAACAGTTCTATAAATAAAGAGATTCATTTATCTCTTGGAAATACTATAAGACATACAGGTGGACAAGAACACGACGTTATAACCCGCACCGAAGATATGGGCAGGACATGGAAGGTTGTGCTGGACTTCCACCCTGATAAGCTCGGCATCCAATGCATGGGTTCATTCGGCCTGCAGAACATAGCTTTTAAGGACAGCCTTACTGGTATAGCCGTCGGCCAGTTCAGCAAGATAATCTATACTTATGACGGCGGTAGGACCTGGATATACGAATCCGACTATCACGAAAGGTCTTGTCCGCCATACTCAGGCCCCGCCGTAATGGACGTCGAATACTTCAAAGGTATGCCTCTCGCAACAGGACTTGAGGGCGACGTTTATTATATGACAGAGGACAATCTAGCCCCAAAGCCAGAGGACACGCTCGATATATCCGGCTATGTATTGATAGAAGGTACTGGCGAAGGCGCGCCCATAGTCTCGGTAGCGCTCGGGAACCGCATCTGCATGACCGACTCCACGGGATACTACCACTTCTCCCGCGTGGCACCCGGGCAGCACCGGCTTAGGGTGCTGAACAAATACTATAGCGGCACACAGCATCCGGACTGGGTACGCCGCCCCTACCTCTTCGAGCCGGAGCAGGGCGTGGAACTGTCGCTCACCGGAGACACGGTTATCGACTTCACCGCCGTGCCGAACGTCATCAAATCGGTGGCGGGGGAGGGAGCTGAGAATCAGAATCTTAGAATCAACTCCAAAGATGGCATACTAGAATGGCAGTTGATCGGCGAACCAAAAAGCATAAACAGATTACTGATCCATGATCTTTCAGGCCGTATCATTTTTGAATCTAATGCCCCACGCAGCCCCATAGATATAACTACATTACCTTCCGGCAGTTACTGGTTGGTATTGATAGCTGACGGTGAGCAGCCTTATAGCGGGAAATTTATAGTGGATTGATGAGTTTGGCATTAGAGATTCTTCGCTTCGCTCAGAATGACGGTTTTCTTAATCTTCTGTAGCCCCGACCGACCCGGTCGGGTTGAAATCTAGTTTATCAGATATGCTGTTTATGTATTGCTATTGATAAACGGCGTAATATATTACGCCGCTACAATTATAAGATAGTATTCTATAGCGAGGATATGAGCATTACTTCAGCCTTTTGCCATCCCATTGTTTTTCCCATACTAGGGTGCCATCATCGGAAAAACAGCGCATTACTGCTACCCGATCTTTTCTTTCCCCTTTAAAGGTTATTGTTCCAAAATTATTATCAGCATAGCACGACCCATCTACTTTCCAGGTGTTGGCACTTTCGCATCCTTTTTCATAGGGGCCAGAGCTGATAGGGGATGATGTATAATCTATTATAGGAAACTCAGGGTGTAGTGTAAGTTCGGTATAATGCCTATCTCCAGTCAGGAATATCACGCCGCGTATATTGTTGTCCTCTATAAAAGATAAAAGCTCTTCCCTTTCTTTTGAAAACCTTGCATAAGTCTCAAACTCAGCTGAAGGATTCAGCACCTGACCGCCCGTGCATACAACTTTGAACCATTCATTAGAGGATATGAGTTTATCTTTAAGCCACTGGAGCTGCTGCTCCCCGAAATAATCTTTATCAGCCATATCATCTGGGTAGTCGTTGGGGGCTCGGAATGTCCTATTGTCTAGCAATATAAATTCTACGCCATCCCGAACGAAGGATGTATAATAAGAGTCCGTATTCAGCGGGCTAGGGTTACCCCATGACTGATTGAAAAGATCTAATGCCTCTTTTTTCAAAGGAAAAGATCTATCGCTATCATTTGGCCCGAAATCATGATCATCCCATACTCCATAGTTGGGGATACCGAAAATACTAGTTAGATTGTCGTCCGATCTGCTTTGATTTATCCTATATGACATACCCGCCTTACTGGACCAGTCCGATTCTCTATAATACCAATTATCACCCAAAGATATATGCATATCAGGATTCATTGAGGCAATAGAATTATAGATATCTGTACCTCGGCCATAACCTCTGCCAGGCCGGTCATAAGGTTCATCATTCACGAAAGTACAGGATCCGAATGATACTGTCAGCTCTGGTGGGTCTCCCCTGAAAGCCCATAATCTGGGTGTTGAGAAACTTAACGTATCGCGTGTTCCGGTTTTGGTATTGAACATCGATATATCATAATCCTTTCCCGGCTCAAGATCATCAAGTTCAAATTTAGTCCTGCTGAAAGGGAACCGCATAAATGGCATCATACCTTCAGTACCGTAATTATTACCAGTCTGGATATTGTTTATCTTGTAATTAGACATAGTATCTACTACGATTACAGCAGTTCGCTCTGTAACATGACCAAGCATGGGTTTAAACGCAAAAGCATAGGAAAAAGTACCAAAAACTATCAAAAAAGTTATATAAACTCTTATCATAATATAATGTTGACCGATGTGAATAAATATGGAAGTCCGATTATAAAGTTAATAAAAATAATCGAAAGAAATTTGTTAAGTTGTATTAACAAATAGTCAATGGATGATCGTATGATAGATTGTTTTGCCCCATACAGAGAGGGTATTATCGGTATAGACAAATGTATATCAACTCAGTATAAAAATGATATACTCCTTATATATACCGATTGGATAGCGAGCGGCAGACTATATGCACCTATTGAGGACAGGTTGCGAAAAGAAGTCTATCCTATGGTAGCCAACACCCATACAGAGACCAATGCCACAGGACGGGCAACCACACTTGCTTATCATAAAGCCAGATCGATAATAAAAGAGCATGTCAATGCCTCCCCAGAAGATATTCTGATCTCATCGATGTCCGGGATGACAGGTGTAGTCAACAAATTCCAACGTATTCTCGGCCTTAAGATTCATGAGAATTTCAGGGATCAGCTCAGACTGGATCAGCGAGATAGGCCTGTGATTTTTGTAAGCCACATGGAGCATCACAGCAATCAGACAAGCTGGCAGGAAACAATAGGTGATGTAGTTGTTGTACCGCCGAATGAAAATGGATTGGTTTGCCTTGAAAACTATCGGGAAGCTCTCGCATTATACAAAAACAGACCTTATAAAATAGCGGCGATAACCTCCTGTTCTAATGTTACAGGTATATTTACCCCTTATATGGATATAGCACAACTAATGCATGCCGAAGGTGGGCTTTGCTTTGTTGATTTTGCTTGTTCGGCGCCCTATATAGATATTGATATGCATGAAGATGATAATGCAGGTAGATATCTTGACGCTATTTATTTCTCGCCGCATAAGTTTTTGGGCGGGCCTGGTGCGAGCGGTATTTTGATTTTCAATAAAAACCTATATCATCTCACTATACCGGACGCGCCTGGAGGGGGAACCGTAAACTGGACAAATCCATGGGGCGAACATGAGTATATAAGCGATATAGAAACAAGAGAGGATGGAGGAACACCTTCTTTTCTTCAAACTATGAAGACTGCTATGTGTGTTCAGCTTAAAAATGAGATGGGTACAGATAATATCAGGCAAAGGGACGATGAAATACTAAATATTATATGGGATAGAATGGGTGATATCCCGAATATCAATATTCTCGCACCTGAAAATAAAAAAAGGTTGCCCATTATTTCATTCTATATCGATGGACTGCATTACAACTTAGCAGTTAGGATTCTGAATGACAGGTTCGGCATTCAGACTAGGGGCGGTTGCTCCTGTGCAGGCACTTATGGCCATTATCTGCTTAATGTTGACTGGGATCTATCTCATAGTATTTTCGATCAAGTACATCAAGGTTTTTGTGGCGTAAAGCCAGGCTGGATAAGGGCTTCTTTCCATCCCACACAAACCGATCAGGAAGTCAATTTCGTATGTGATTCTATCATCGAGCTATCCCGCAAATTTCCTGAATGGATAAAAGACTATGTATTTGATGAGCAGACTGGTGAAATATTCGCCAAGGATCATGATTTTAATGAAGACTTAGAATCTGAAGTTGAAAATATCTTCAACCGTAGTTTCTCAAAAACAAATAATATCACCGGTATCATTTCGCATATATCCCAGGGCTGATATTCAACTATCTTAAACTATACTGAACTTCAAGCCCAGCACTGAATCTTCTGGGAAGCCCTAAGAATACATCCGAGTTGGCAGCGTTGTGCAACAGTAAACCCTCCTCATCCCTCTGTAGGTTACGAGCCCTGTAATTTGGCGACTCATCTGCATCGGTGATAAATCTTTCATCCAATGCATTGAACATATTCGCCCTTACACTTACACTCCACGGTGTATCTTTGAATCTGTACCAATATCTTGCACCCAAGTTAAGTATCCCATAGTCAGGGGTTTTCCAGGCCTGACCTCTGTCTCTTGGGTCAACCCTTATAACAGGGTTGTAATCTGCCCACATATCAGCAAAGTAATTGTAAGTGGTATAGATAGATAGTCCTTTAACAGGATAAAAGCTCAGCGATAGAGTGGCTCTTGTCTGGGGGGCGTTACCTACTTTCAATCCGTCGGTATAAGAAGTAGCCACATCTTCAATTTCATTAGATAAACGGTTGATCAGAAACAGTTGACCGTCATTGTTCCACTGCCAGTTACCCAGTGATACCATACCATAGGCTTTCAACCAGCGGAACGGGCGGAATGTAATATCAAATTCAGCCCCCATGTGGGTAGCACCAAGCCCTACCAGATTATATCTATAGTTCTGCTGTATCTCGGTTGTCACACCATCTATATCGCCTTCTAATATATACCAGAAAGTTCCGCTTCGTGGCCTATTTTCCCAATTCGTATAATACAGGTTCAGGTTAGCTTGAATTTCTTTAGAAAGGTACCCCGTTCCGAACTCTATAGAGTAAACCTCCTCATTTTGGGGATCTTGGAATAAAGAGTTGTCATTATTGAATACTACATTGAACATCGGGGGGCGGCTATAATACCCAGTGTTTATATATGTATTAAAATGTTCCGACAAGTTGTAATTCGCCCCGGTTTTAACAGTGTATCCCGTAAAATGCAGTAGATCGGTTTGGTTACCGTTAGGGCTTTCTGGGGCACGGAAATAATCGTATCTTTGGTAAAGATTGTTGGTAAACGAAGTGTTCAGATAAGTTGTCAGGTCTTTGATTGAATATTCAAGCTGGGCAAATGCTCCTATCCATTGAATGTGTGCTTCATCCCAAAATGATACTTTGTCCCCTTCACGTTTCAAAATACGCTCGTTATAGGCTGATTTGTATTGGAGGTATCTTGCTGAGTCCATATCAGGATACTGTCTGAGGAGTTCTTGCTGTTCCTGGAGAAGCGAAAATATCGAATCGGCAGGCAAAGCCAGATTCTGATCGGCTATTGAGTCGCGGAAAGTGCTTCTGTTTTGATCGAATATAGTCTCAACAAAATAATCGCCTCCAACAAGGCTGCGTATCTCGGAATAGCTCTGCCCTTCATAATATCTGTAGTCAATACCGCCTTGGAATCTTAGGTTCTTGTTGATTTGTTGATCGTAAGTCGAAAGCCAGCCTGCCCAGAAGTGCTCGTTTATATTATTTGTAAGGGCGGTTCTAGCTCTTGATTCTGTCAGATTATATCTGTCATCGATTGATTGGGAGTTCTCTTGGAATACTCTGTTCCAATTTCGCTGCCCAAGATAACCTGCTTGCACGGCAGCAGTGTCGTTTTGGGAGAAGGTATAAGGCGGCGGCCCGTCTGTTCCGTATCCACCGCCACTTGCTACCGATAAATATACTACATTCGTGAGTGAGGTTTTGTTGTTCAACTGCCAATACCAGTTTAGGTTGGCCTGCGGTTTATTGTAAAAGTTACCCCTTTCCATCAGTGTTCCAGCTCTCGGGTTTGCCATAGACTCGCCTCGCTGGAAAATCGATACTGATGAATCAATAGGACCCCAGTTTTGATTGTATGTATCGCCCATATCTATCCAACCCAATGGCTCCATCGATTGTATTGTTTCCTCGTCAACGCCGAGAGCCCTGGCATATTCTACGTCATATACTTGAACCGGCGCACGGAAACTCCTCCTACCTCTATCTTGATATGCACCGAAAAGATAAAAATCGACTTGGTGTTCAGGGTTGATATCCCAGCTGGCTGAGGCATAGTAAGTCCAGATATCAGCCCACGTCTGGTCTATCAAGCCTTCTTGGGTGCGGTTGAAAAGTGCGCCAGAAAAAGCAAAATCACCTACTTTGCCAGTGTTTAACTGAATATCTGTCTGCAGGTATTCACCGTTCCCAACTTGCTGTGCAACAGATATCTCCGGCCTTTGGCCAGCAGCATCGGTAACATAGTCTAATAGCCCGCCGACTGCTGGATTGGCGATTCGGCCCGCACCAAGTCCACGTTGTATCTGGTTGGAAGTGGTAACTTGGTTGATACCGATCCAGTTGGACCAGAATACCCAACCGCTTTCCATATCATTAATGGGCACGCCGTTTATCATCACAGCTATATTTGATTGATCGAAACCGCGTATATTTACTCTGGCATCACCTGGCGAACCTCCTTGCTCGGTTGCGTAAACACCTGGTTTTTCGTTAAGTACGAGCGGGGCATCTCTCATCGCGCCTTTTAGCTCCAGTTCTTCTTTAGAGATCTCTGAATAGGCAATAGGTGTTTCACGAAATGTAGCTCTGGAGGCCACTACCTCGATCGCTTTACTCTGTATCGCATCTATATCTAAGAAGAAGTTCAGGAAAAAGGTTTTATCAAAATCAGCATCCTCGGGAATCTCGATCTCTTTTACCTTCCTTTTGTATCCAACACCGTCGGCTATGATACCATAAAGTCCTGGCTTTACATCATTAATGATATAATTGCCTTCCTCATCGGTTACAGCACCGGTTATAGTGCCTTCAATAAATACTTTTACACCCATCACAGGCTCGAACGTCTCAAAATCTGTTACCTTCCCTTTTATAATGGCTGCTTCAGAAAAGGTAATCGAGAATATAAATAAAATGAGATATTGTATAAAGCGGACTTGCATATTAGAAGTTTTTCATAAAGTAAAATTTAACAAGCATCAAAATTAATATCCGTTTATTAAGATTCTGTGAAGTATGAGAAGAATATATTTACATCATAAATTTTGCTTTATCAAATTGTAATAGTTTTAATCTTGCTGTCTCAATGTTATCTTTGTTAAAGTACGTATTTGAACAAAAGGCTGAAATGAAAAGCACTCAGGCACAAAGGGTATTACTCCTTTACAGATATATATTGGACTCGGGTATTTTAACTGTAGCCCAAGCTGGGCAATACCTTTTAAGCAAAGGGCTGGACGGCATATCGGTAAGAACTCTCCAAAGAGATCTGAACATGATACTCACCGTTATGGATGATATCTGTAAAAAGTCGGGTGTTGGTATTGAAGGTGTTCTATATTTATGTGATAGTAACGAAAATGAAAAAATTGATATAGATCAAACCAATAGCATAGATTCCAAGGATACCAGTCAGCCAGAGGTATTGAAAGCTACAACGAAAAGTATCCTTGAAAAGAAGGTAACAATAGATGACACAACTACTGAATTATCTGGTGTGGAGTCTATAAGGGTAGATGATCTGGGCAGCGACGACAAGCTATCCACAGATTCAGAAAATCAATCAACAGTTAAAACAAACAGCAACAGCGATATAAAAACCTCTAAATCAAAATCCGAAGGCAAAAAGAGCGGAAAAAGTGAAAAGAGCGAAAAGAAAGTTGATGCTACTAAAGATGATCCCGATAGTAAAGATAATACGAAGCCTGATAAAGCCGATGAGAAGACTAAAGCCGATTTAACAGCTAAAAAGAATACAAAAAAAACAACTAAATCCAGATTGCCTGCCGGGTTCAACAAAATCGATAAATATGAACTGCAAGCCCAGAAATATCTGAAGAAATATAGCCGAGCAAAATCCAAGAACGACTATCAGGAAGAGGTTACTGAATTCCTTTCTCGTAACAGTTATGATGACAAAAGCGTTAAAATCAGTAGGAAAGGTATGGTTACTATATATCTGAAGAAATTGAAGGCCAAGCAGGTTATCAAACTGATGAAGGAACTTCAAGACAAACTAACATTCGAGTAAAAATGAAAAAACTGTTCTACATATTATCCATAATGGCGATCATGCCGTTAACGGTTCTTTCGCAAGAATTAAAAGCTGAGATAACAACTGATATGGATTTGTTGGGATTGGATGCTCGTAATCAGGTCTCCGATATTGCTTACCAGCTTGAAAACTATATCTCGACTACAGAATTTACTGATTTGGACTGGGAAGGCGAACCTGTTCAGGTGAATCTACAGATAACATTCCAATCAGGTGGGAACAATAGATATTCAGCTCGGCTATATGTAGAGGCACTAAGGCCTATAGAAGGTGGGGAAGCGAGCGTTTTTTATCGAGCGATGGAAAACGAATGGAATTTCAATTACGCGCAGGGCGGTATCCCAACTTATAATGAGATGCGATATGATAATCTCGCCACCATAATCGACTATCACATGCTTATGATAATCGGCCTGTATGCCGATAGCTACATTGAGCTTGGGGGGCAGCAGGTTTTCGGCCAGTTGAGGCAGCTTGTATCGCTGGGCAGTAGTAAGCAAGCCCCTGGATTTGAAATGATTTCAAGCCCTGGCGAATTCACAAAGTATAATGTTGTTACAGAATTGAATGACCCTAGGTTTGATGACTTCAGGCTATATATGTTCGATTATTATGATGCCGGACTGGATATGAGAGCTGATGCGCCGGAGGATGCGATGCTTAATCTGGAAGATATCATTTATGATATGAATGACTTCAAAGCGGATAAGCTATCGACACCAAGCGTGCTTATGCAGATGTTCTTCGATAGTAACTCGCTGGAGCTAGCCGCTATATTCGCAGAGTATAAAGACGGCAAGGTATTGAACGTGCTAACACAGCTTGACCCCTCCAACGGGCAAAACTACAGGCGGTAATTTTCATATTCAGTCAAGAAGCTACACATCTTAAAATGAAACCCTTACCAGCCACGTTAATCCGGTAAGGGTTTTTTTATGGAAGAATATCAAATTAAAGATAGATAAGAAACGAGATATTTATGATAAAGAATTACATTATTAGTGCTTTAGCGGTTATTTTCTCACTTACCCCAGCCTACAGCCAGTGGCAGATTATGAGCAGGGAGGCGGACTCTCTTGTTACTCTCGGGGCTGATTACATTTATAACGTCGAATTCGATAGGGCTGAAAGAACATTCAACCAAGTGATTGATCTCTATCCGGCCCATCCTAGCGGCTACTTCCTTAAATCGATGATATGGTGGTGGCAGATGCAGCTTGTCGGCCCCAGAGAAGTCCTTCAGGAAAGATTTTTGGAGGATATAGACAAGGTTATAGATGTTTGCGACGAGATACTGGATACCAACGCTTATGACTTGACAGGGCTGTTCTTTAAAGGTGGGGCACTTGGATATCGCGGTAGATACTACGGTCAGCAAAAAGCGTGGTACGATGCCGCCAGCGACGGTTCAGCCGCGCTCGAGATTATGGAGCGTGCTTATAAGGCCGCGCCTACCAATTATGATATAATGCTCGGGAAAGGGGTCTATAGTTATTTTGCGGCTGCTATACCCGAAAAATATCCTATAGTAGAACCTTTCTTGGCTTTCTTCCCCCCCGGTGATAAAGATATAGGACTTATACAGCTAAAAACTGCCGCCAATAAAGCAAGATATGCCAATGTAGAAGGGATGGTAACCCTGATGCAGGTATATTATAATTTTGAAAGAGATTATGATAACGCGTATATCTGGGCCAAGAGACTATATGATATGTACCCGGGCAACGGTTACTTTCACCGATATATCGCTAGGATATATGTGAAAAGAGGCAACTGGAAAATGGTGGAGGAGGAATGGAGGGATATACTCGTTATGGCGCTTGACAGGAAAACAGGCTATAATAATCTTATGGCCAGAGAGGCGTGTTATTATATCGGCTCGGCTCTAATGCGAAAAGGCGAATATGATCTGGCTATAAGATACCTTGAAAAAGTTGATGAAGTATCGGTATATATGGATGAGGACGACAGTAGCTATAAATCCCAGGCCCACCTTAAGATGGCCCAGATGTATATGGCGCAAGGCAATGAAAAAGAGGCTATCAAGCAATACCGAGAAGTACTGGATACTGAAGATTTTGCCAATAGCCATGAAAAAGCGAGAAAGGCCTTAGAGAGGCTGAGATAAAAAAAAGCCCCGTGTATTAATCCGGGGCTTTTAGTAAAATGATAAAAAGAAGTTCATTCCCATTTAATCAATTTGTCCGTGCTCACGCTGCCGTCAGTATATCTCGTATGTTTAATGTAATACTGGCCCGTAGGTATAAGTTCGGGGTCTAGCTGTTTGCCTACGAGATCATAGTAAAGTATGTCATCAACTGTTTTGCTACTGTTGTCTTGATCTTCTTCTACAGTCGTAAGATAATCCTGCTTCCATACCGTACCGTTCTGAAATGCCACGTAGATATCATTATTAACTATAGTAGCATCTACAGCTTCTGAATTAATATCCATATAATTTGACCGATACCAGTTATCACCATTATCAAAACTTATATAATAGCCTATACCTGTACCTAAGGCAATATATACGTCATCATTTACATGTTTGATTTTTTTCAGACTAAAACCTGGTTCATTCATTTCTAGATGTTTGGTAAATAGATTCTGTTCTGGAAGATATCTATATATATAATGTGAAGTATATTCATTTGCAAATTTATCATTGCCTGAGCATAAAAAGTTATTGTCATTATGAACCAAACTTCTGAATAATATATTTTTGGGAGTTCTGGTTGTTTTCCATGAACCATTATTGACTTCATTTAATTTGATATTACTTATGTAGTTTTCTCCATCGTCTGAATCAGATGTACATAAATACTCATCATTGATAGCGGTAGAAAACAATAATCTACTCTCATTTTCACTATCTATAATTCTGCTATTTCCAGACAAACGGTTTCCTAAATAAATTTTAAACCCATCTTCTGTGATTACATTTTCTCCAAAAACACCGATGTTCCAAACTCCCCATGAATCGTCTAGCTCAACTTCTCCCAAAGTACCGTCTGTCATAGAGAAATATGAAAGATAATCGGCTCCTGAAGAATACCCGATCCATATATATCGATCATAAGTATTGGTTGTTCTAATAGTCATTTCAGGAAATGGTTCTTCTCCCTTATCGGCATATTTATTGATGATATGTTCCCAATTCGAACCTTCATCGGAGCTTTTGGCTATACTCAGATAACCGCTAAGTGATGAAACAAGGTAGATATCTTCATCATAGCTCGATAAGTTATAGCTGACAAAATCAAACGAGTCCTGAATATCAATATCAGTTCTTTCAAACACTATCTGCCAATTAGCTAATGATTTTGCGTCACACAAAATAAAAGCCATTATTATTAATATTATTTTCATTCTTCACTCCTTAAATAACCTTTTTATTTAGTTACAAACTTTAGTGCTAAGATTAATATTATAATTAGATTACGAGTCATCTTTATTAAAAACGCCCCGTATTTTAATCCGGGGCTTTTAGTAAAATGATAAAAAGAAGTTCATTCCCATTTAATCAATTTGTCCGTGCTCACGCTGCCGTCAGTATATCTCGTATGTTTAATGTAATACTGGCCCGTAGGTATAAGTTCGGGGTCTAGCTGTTTGCCTACGAGATCATAGTAAAGTATGTCATCAACTGTTTTGCTACTGTTGTCTTGATCTTCTTCTACAGTCGTAAGATAATCCTGCTTCCATACCGTACCGTTCTGAAATGCCACGTAGATATCATTACCAGAGATTGTGGCACCCATAACGGATGCGTCGTCTGTATGGTATTCCGAATAATACCAACTTTTTCCAGAATCAAATGTTATATAATATGCTTTTCTGTGGCCTAAAGCTATATAAGTAGCGTCTTCCACATGTATAATCCTTTCAAAGTAAAAACCCGGATCAGTCTCCTCTATTCCTGGGACAAATACATTCCCATCTGGTATATATCGATAGATATAATAAATATCATTACCATCCTCGGTCATACTTCCAGAAAGAATAAAATCATCATCAGTACCTATCGCATTCCTGATAATCCTATCTTTAGGTGTGGCTATCCTTTTCCACTCTTCACTACTTTTTTCTCTTAAATTGAGAAAGGGTGTGTTGTCTGACCATGATGTTATCAGATAATGATTATCATTAAGGCTTACATCGAAAGGGAGTATAGGTGCACCTTCTAAGTTCAGTAAAGTATCTACCCTAAGAGTAGTTGTATTTAACTTATAAGTGATTTCAGCATCCTGAAAAATAACATCGTCATTATATGATGAAATACTCCAGATATTGCCTAAGTTTTTAATAGTAATGTTTTCATAAGTAGAATTTGAAATAGAATATTGTCCAATAACATCAGCACCCCAACTATATCCATAATATATAAATCCATCTCTATAAAAATCTGACATTACTACTTTATCAAATGGATTATAGTTTTCAGATTCTTGAGATTCATTATACTTTTCAACCCATTTGCTTTCATTGCTATTCCTACTATATATTATCAATGAAGCATCCTGTAAGGTAGAAATAATTTTTTCATTGTTGAAGCTTGAAAAATGTCTAATTGAAAATTCGACACTATCAGGTATTTCGAGATCTTCTTTTTCAAACACCATCTGCCAATTAGCAAAAGAAGTTATCGAGCTAAAAATAATGATACAGCTTATAATAATATACTGCATACAGGACTCCCATTTGATGGTTAAGAGATAAAATTACATGTTACTGCAGAAACGGTTGCTTCCTTATTATGACACACTGTTTGAAACTATAGTTACAGATGTTTGATAGCGAATATATATATATCCACTAATATCCTAATATCCAAATAAAATATTATTTATTTACCGGTGGTGTTACTCTGCAAAGAGGTCGTAGAATTTTGCTGTTTTAGGTATTGTGATACTAAGGCCGGGAACGGCGTCATAAAGTTTATCCGCGAAGTTCTCCATCGCTGGTTCATCTCCGTGTACCAGAAACACTTTGCTCGGCTTTGCTTTTTTTATGAAATCAATAAGCTTGGCAGGCTCGGCATGGGATGTAAGCCTAAAGTCTCCGATCTCGCAGAGTCTTTTTTCCTCGCGAGTCCCGAACTTGAATTTCTCGCCTTTTATGGAGTGGAGTAGTTGGTATCCTGGTTCTCTGTCGTCCTGATAGCCCATAAAGCCGATAAGATTATTCTTGCCCCTCAGAAACTCCAAGGCTATCTTGTATGATAGCGACCCTTCTTTTACCATACCGTTGGTAACAATGGTTATGCTTGGTTCTTTCAGTACATCCTTTGGCGAGAATTCTCTTCTTCCTATTTTTGTCAACGGGATATCACGAAGCTCAAACCCCGGCCTTGCAGCCCACTCGCTATAGCAGTTCCTATCGAATACCTTGCTGATAGGGATGCTCATACCGCCTGTATAAATAGGCATTCTCGGTATCTGCCCTCGCCTCATCATAGCCCATATAAGTGTCAGCACTTCCTGGGTCTTGCCTGTGGAAAATGTTGGCAACAGCACGCTTCCGTTATTGGAAACGGACTTGTTTATCGCTTGGGCAAGTCGCTTTCTGATGGATGATAAAGGTTCAGGTTCGAAATCCGAACCGTTTGTGGTCTCGGTGATAATCGTATCGATATGGGTATCGGGTGGGGTAGCGGCGGAGGTAAAGAACTGCTTTTCAAACCTTATGTCACCGGTATGAAATACTCTTTTACTGTTTTTACCGTTCTGTATATCAAGTAGTACAGACGCCGCACCCATTACATGTCCACTCGGGTAGAAAATAGCATCAATATTATAGGCTACTTCCTGTTTTTCATGTAGGATTGCATCCTGTATAATCTGAGTTATCGTATCGATATATTCATCGTCATAGTACTTCAGGATATCTGATTCAACTTCATGTTGCAGGTCTTTCTTTAAAAGCCTGGCATTGCTTTTCATGATTACTTCAAGAATCTCTCGAGTAGGCCTAGTTGCAAATATCTTGAGATGGGAGAAATGCTTCAGCAGGTAGGGTATTGCCCCTATATGGTCATTATGGCAGTGGGTGACAAGTAGCGATTCAGCTATTTCGTTCTTTACTCCATCCAGTTCTGGGAATTTGGTGAAATCTCGTTTCTTTGGGTGCAGACCCGCGTCTATGAAAAGCCCTGTATCGGGTGTCTTTATAAATGTAGAGTTCGCCCCGATCTCTTCACATCCGCCGGCGAAGTATATTTGATGTTTCGTGATAGTCTATTCAGAGTTTTAGCAGTGTCTTGATCTTTAATACTATTTGACCGATGAAAGTGTATAATTCGTTTATATCAGAGGAATGTTCGGATACTTTCCGCGAATTATTAAAGATATAATCGTGTTTATCTTTTATAGGTAGAAGATATTCTTTGTAAGTCTGATATATATGATTCTCGAATTTATAATCAACATCAGCTTTATCATATCCTCTTTCAATTGTGTCTCTCTTCAATCTTCTGGCATATTGTATTTCGGGATCAACATCTAGGAAAACTGAGATGTCTGAAATTATCTTAGTGTATTCATGAAATGTATAAATGCCTTCAGCTATAATTATAGGATTGGGATTGATAAGCTCAAATTCTTTATTATTACTTCTTTTGGTGGGATTATTATAGTTATAAACTTCTTGCTTTAGGGTTTCCCCTGATAATAGTCTTTTCAGATCAGCTGTATAGCTGAATAGGTCAAGTGATTCGGGAAGGTCAAAATTTGGCTCGTTATTTTCGTCTCTGGGCTGATTGCCGATAGGTTTATAATAATTATCTTGCTTGAAAACCGTTACACCGATGTCAAGATCTTCGGTTATCTTACGACATAGGATTTTCGAGAAGAAACTTTTACCTGAAGCGGTAGGCCCTGTAACAGATATCAGAAATGATTGTTGGATAACTATACCGTACTTTAATGTTTTAGCTCACTTACAAAAATAAGGTTTCGTTATAAATCTACTAAGAAACATATTCATTCTTTCGATTACACTTCTACTATCTATTCAGTTTTATGATCTTGAAGCACAGGACTCTATTGTTCATAATGATGATTCGATTGCTATAAATTATTGGGTATTCAATAAACAGGATAATGGTAACTCAGCAAAAAGTACTACTGATAAAGGGGAGAACAGAAGAGCTGGTAAGGAGCAGATAGCGCCGGGTGCACAATCTAATAGGCTTAAAACTAATCAGGATAATGATGGATCTATAGTGACGCAGTATCAACCGTCAATACTGCCGAAGCCTACGCCTTTGCAAGATCTTGAAAGTGACCTTGCACTTATCACCGATAGCCCGGATTTAACAAACGCCCACATCGGGATATCGATTATTGATATAAAAACTAAGAAAGAGATATATAGTTATAATCACTTGAAAAACTTTATACCTGCATCGGTAAACAAGCTACTGGTAACAGGTGCGGCTCTCGAACTGCTCGGCCCGGATTACGCCTATAATACGGACTTGTATCTCTCAGGGGATATATCTCTGGACGGTAGATTTATCGGTGATGTTATTGTCAGGGGCAGTGGCGATCCCACTATTTCCAAGTCGTTCTATGATGATCCCAGTGTTATACTGGATGATTGGATACAGCAGTTAAAGCTTCTCGGTATCGAAAGCATAAGCGGTAACCTGATCGGTGACGACAGCTATTTCGATAGTGATTATTATGCTGTAGGGTGGGATTATATGGACTTGAAAGAACCTTTTGCCGCTCAGGTAAACGCTATATCCATTTATGAGAACAAAGTAGATATCAATATCTTGCCACAGGATAGTATAGGTTCTTTGCCGCTATATACATTATATCCGGATAGTGATTATCTGGAAGTTGAGAACTACCTTAATACAGTAGGCCCCAGCGAGAAAAGCTATGTTACGCTGTTCACCGAGCCGCAGAATAATATTGTTGCACTTTACGGAAATGTTTATACCTACGACCGTACCGATCCTATCGAAAAGGAGATATCTATTTCAAACCCTACTATGTTTTTCCTCGACCTGATGAGGGACAGAATGGAAGAATATGATATGGATATAACCGGAGAGCTAATCGATAGTGATGATCTGGGGCAGGAAATAGATTATAGTAACGCAACTGCAATAAATGGATGGAAATCACCACCCATTAAAGACATTATCAAAGAGATCAACAGATCATCCAATAATCTAGTCGCTGAAATGCTCTTAAAAACCATAGCAAGGGAAAAATCCGGCGTTGGCTCATTTGAAAACGGTACCGAGGTTATCTCTAACTATTTGGTGAATAAGGGTATTAACCCATCGATGATCTTGATAAAAGACGGTTCAGGACTTTCTCGAAATAACCTCATATCCCCACAAGCTATAGCTAGGTATTTGGTATCTATGTATGCTTCCAAACATCGTTTTGCTTTCCTTGAGTCACTGGCCCGGCCTGGCGACCCTGGTACATTGATGAAAAGACTTGTCGGCACAGAAGCACAGAACAGAGTATTTGCCAAAACCGGCAGCATGAGCAACGTATCTACAATCGCAGGCTATACAAAAGCAAATAATGGTAAAGATTATGCTTTTGCGATTATGATGAATAACTTTACTGTTCCCATCAATGTAATGAGAAATATTCAGGATCTGATAATAATGAGGTTAACTAGCCTTAATAGCGAACCAAAAGTTGATCAACAAAAAAAATAAAGTTTTATTATTCTTGAGTTTTATTGTTCGTCAGTACTGTCTTCTGTGATCTCATTTTGTTCTAAAAATGTAAGAGCTGCCCTGATATTATCTACCATTATCCTATCTGAGACAATTCCGTCATATCTGAACCTGGTATGTCCTTCCTTATCGATTACTATAGTTGTCGGCATACCTGTAACATCAAACTTCTGCGGGATAATATCGGTTTCATCAACCAAAAGGGGGAATCCAAACCGTTTGTCTTCAAGTATAGTAGCCGCGGCTTTTTTCTTGTCTTTTTCCTTTTCCCAGGAAGATATAGCATAAAACAGGATATCTGGGTCTTCCCTGTAATAGCTATCGAGTGCAGATAGCGATTCTACTGTTTCTTCGCATGGCATACACCAACTGGAAATAAATGATATAACGACTGTTTTCCCCTCCCAGTCATCAGTATCTACATACATACCGTCCAGTGTGGAGAAAATAGCCGATGGGCTATCATGCATTATATCAAAATAAGCCATTTCGGATACTTTATCTACAAAGCCTTCTTCTCTTAGTTTATCTACTTTCCTATCAACAAAATCGGCAGCATCTGGATTTTTACTGATCAGGTACTCTTTGTAAAAATCTTTTACCCTATCGGTATCAGCATTATGCTTTATGGCTTTTGCGGCGTATTCACCTGCTTTATCCAGATCACCCAGATTCTTGTTGGTTAGTACGAGCTGCTGCCACAGAGGGGCAGGTAGTGATTCTTCACCGATATAATTAGCGCTAGTTTCATAGTATTCCAAAGCCGTCTCATCTTCCCCGATAGTATAGTGGAAATCACCATAGGATATCAATAGGGTGGAATGCATTTTTTCGCTGTAACGCATACCTTCGGCCGATGACATACTCCTGGGTTTGTTAAGCTTTACCTGAACAATCTGGTCTTCGATTTGAATGCCTCTGGCCATAGCAAGTACAGACTTGGCTGAATCGATCTTAGCGGACATAGAATCCTGAGGCATGAAGTTTTTATCTGTAACCATGGCGGTGGCGACATCTACCCACACCTGCGAGGGTATTTCATCGTAAGACTTCAGTTTTCTGATTAGCTGCGAGTAATCACCGTTATCTACATAAACAGAGTTTATAGCAGCATAAACCGCGGCTGCTTTTTCTGATTTGCCAAAAGCTTTGAGATATTGGTCAGAAATATCGGTGAAAGCGGTTTTTGATTGCGCCTTTCTCAGTTGTTCAAGTAAAAACTCTTCCGCCAAGGGTGAACGCGGATTCTTTAATACAAAATCTTTTTCGAGAGCTATCGCTTTGTCAGCTTCACCGATGATATTATAAACTCTGGAATATGCCCTCACGGTATTTTCATTCGAAAGATCGGGCTTTGATGTTTTGATTAAGGCCTCCATCTCACTTTTGAATTTATCGTAGGAAAGTTTTCGAGTATCGAGCATAAGGCTCTTCAAAGCTATCCGGTTTAGATAATTGTTCAGATAAAGCTTTTTTTCCTCTGCATAGCTATCCATAGCCATGCGTAGGTTCTTGTATTTTTCTGGGTTGGCACCTAAAAGTGATAGGCCCTGATAATAGTTCGCATTCCTTTCAGGTAATCCATCTTCATTGTAAGCTATTATCTGCCAGAAATCGCCATTATTTATATCATCCCGATGATCTGGTTGGCTTGGGAAAACTACTTTTAGGTCGGCAAATGCCTCGTTTTCAGCTAACACGAATTTCGTTCTGTATGAAATCGAATCAAGAGAATCCAGAGTAACGGAATATGCTTTCGGTTGGCCTGGCTCGCCGTCATAAGCCTGTAATACAAGATAAGGCCCGAAACCCTCTTCCTTCGCCTCCCGTGCTAAGTCCGCATAGCGGGTATCTGGGAAATAAGTAATTGTAAGCGTATCTCCATAAGAAGGTTTTTCAGGTTCTATCGTCATATCCGATGCTTCGGCTAAAGTATGGACAAGGGCTATTACGATAATAGCTAAAGTATTTTTTGATATCATAATCATATCTAATTAGTTGTCATTATCTTATATAAAGACGGACTGGAAAGTATTGTGTTCCGAAAGTCGGTACTGTTTAGCTGACGGCTCGTTTTTATTGATAATTTACCAATTCTTTACTTTTGTTGTAGAATAAACTATTTTAGCCAAAGCATAAAACTAATTACACAAAGAAACAGTATGTCTGTCGGTATTGATTTTCCAGTAAAAGCCGAAAAACTCATTACAACCGGGGAGCTTGAAGAAGCTCTCGAGCTATGTAAGGCCGGGGTAGAGAAATTTCCTGATTATAGTTTGGGGAAAGTAATGCTCGCCAAAGTCCAGAATCTGATGGGCGATACTGGTGGGGCCGAGAATACTGCGTCCGAAATAGCATATTCCAAAGCTGCCAAAAAAGTTATCCAGCCGATTCCGGAGAAAATAGTTGAGTCAGAAACAGAGGGCGATATCGTTGATGAGGTTTCAGATGACGAACTTCAAGATTCAGATTCTGATGGTAATGAGACTTCCTCAAATAAACTTTCTCCTTTTGAAGATAACGATAGTTTCTCTCTTGATTTAGATTTAAATGATGATTTAGAGGAACCAGCACCTGAATCAGTTGATTATGATAGTAAGCAGGATATAGAGCAGAAAGAAGATGAATGGGCGGATATAGACCTATTTGATGAAGCTTCACAAGACAATTATGAAATTAGTTCATCTGATGAATATAGTGATCTAGATTCTACCGATAGTCTGATGAGTATGGAAGATATCGATAATAGTTTAGATGATAATGTTGATACAATAGCCGAAGACATTAATGAAGAATCCATAGATGTCCCTACAGATGACCCTACAGAAGTATCTGGCATAGAACCGATAGAAACATCTGGAAACACAGATCAATCTGATTTAATCGATAATAATGATAATAAGTCAATAGCTTTAGATAGAAAATTCGATTACAGAGATAAGGATTTGATCGTAGGTCTGGACAGTTATCACAATCTTACTGAGCAGATAGAGGCATTGGAAGATGATGAGAATGATTCATTCGATGATATAGCTATGGAATTAAATGATAATAACGGTTCAGAGGATTATGAAAAAGATTCAGAGCTGAGTGATACAAATGATATTGCTGCAGATGATGTAGAATCTGAAACAACAGATAACCTTGAGCATTTGGATTCTGATTTCCATTCAGAGAAGATCCCCGCTTCGGATTCAATCCCAGATTCTGCTATAGCGGCTGAAAAAGAAGATGCTCTACAAAATGATAAAACAGATTCAAAAACTGATTCAATCACTGACGGAAGCGGATCACATAACAAAACAGAACCCTACTGGGAAAATCTTACCCGGGATATCCAAAACGCGTTATCGAGCAGTAACGACAATACTATAAAATGGTATGAGTTAGAATTAGAGATTACCCAAGCTTTGGAAAAGCCAAAAGAATACACAACAGATTCAGTCGCATACGAAATCTCTGAAGAAGACGAATCTGAATCTGAAGAGATCAAACAAATATCGGCAAATGAACAAGATGTTACCGATTATATTGATGATACTGAGGCGCAGAACATAGATTCCAAATCTGATAATGATGTGATTACTAAGGATCTGGTAAAAGCCATTAAAGGCGGGGACTATAGTGTATCGGGTATAAAAGACATGATGAACTCTTTATCCACTCAATCAGAATTGGATAGCGAACATGGCGAAATCTACCCTGAAAGTATGGAAATGACCGAGACTATTGCTGAGATTCTTCTAGAGCAGGAAGCATTTCCCCAGGCATACAATGCCTTTAAAGCATTGGCGGAGATACACCCGGATAAGGCGGAAAAATATTTAGATTCAGCAGGTGAAGTCAAGCAGCAAGCCGAGTCAAAAAATATAATTTTAGAACAATGATTGATTACTATTTATTCTTCTTATCGAGTTGGTACGGGTGAGTTCCTTCAATAAATGCATGTGCTTCTTTAACATCTTCTTTAGAGCCTAGATATAGAGGCACCCTGGAGTGAATGCCTTCGGGTTTGATATCCATGATTCTGGTATTCCCGTCCGTTGCCATACCGCCTGCCTGTTCCACAATAAAAGCCAAGGGGTTACACTCATAAACTATCCTGAGCTTTCCGTTCGGCTTATCTGAGTAAGCTGGGTACATAAAGATCCCCCCGTAAAGAAGAGTCCTGTGCACGTCGGCTACACCAGTAGCGATATATCTTAACGAATGGATTTTCTCTTTATATATGTTAGGTGTTTTAAGATATTCAAGGTACTGCTGCATATTCTCTGAAAGATTAAGACTATTACCCTCGTTAATTGAATAGTAATATCCTCTTTCAGGGATTTCTACGCCTTCGTTTGTCAGTATAAACTCGCCTATTGTGGGATCGTAGGTGAACATATTGACACCATTGCCAGTGGTATATACAAACTGCGTAGATGATCCATAGACTGCATATCCCGCAGCTACCAGCTCCCTTCCGCACTGGGTAACATCATCATCTGTACAAGGATCCTCTGTCTCCAGATCTATTCTTTTGTAAAGACCCCAAATAGTGCCAATGGTTACGTTTACATCGATATTCGAACTACCGTCCAAAGGGTCAAATACAAGAACATATTTACCTTTTTCGAACTTATCAGGTATGTGGAAAATCTGTTCTTCTTCTTCGGAAGCAATTACGGCAAGGTGGCCGCCATGATCCATTGTTCGCTTTATTGTCTCATTGGCATACACATCAAGCTTTTTTACTTGCTCCCCATGGACGTTTTCCTCTTCGGTTAGGCCGAGTATATCGTTGAGGCCAGCTCTCCTAACCTCTCTGGAAATCATCCTAACAGCAAGGGTAAGATCATGCATAAGTGCTGTGAACTTACCCGTGGATCTTGGATATTTAAGTTCCTGTTCGGAAATATGGGCGTCTAAAGTGGTTATTCGGGTAGTTTTGAACATTCGTTTTCAGCAGATTTGAAACTGGTACATCAACAAAGATACAAAAGCACCCGCTAAATGGCTATCCCTGATTGTTTCTGACAACATATACCGGGCATTCAGCTTTTCTTAATACTTTCTCAGTTGTGGATCCAAACAGAAAGCGTTCCAGCCCGCCCGAGCCGTGAGTATTGATAAAAATAAGGTCAGCGTTTTTCTCTTTGGCGAAGTCTATGATCTCAGTACTCGGTTTGCCGTATCTAAGTACTGTCTCACATTCGCACTCTTTTTCTACGGTGGCTTTAAGATCATCCAATTTGTTTTGAGAAGCTTTTTTTACCTGTTCTTGTATATCGGTAATCGGGGCGTGTCCCATTTCCATTCCAACAGGGTATGCAGTTGGCTGCATAACATGAATTATACTTAGATGTGCGTTGTTTCTTTTAGCGAAATCTATAGCATGCTTAAGTGCGTAAGCACATCCATCCGAAAAATCCGTTGGTGCGACATATACTGGTTTACTCATCTATTTCGATATCCTTGTATTTGTGATTAATGATAATCTTAATATATTAATCTTATTTGTTAAATAGCAAATATTTAAGGAACAGTGTAACCATAGGGTGGTTATTCCTTGTTATTATTTCTATTTTCTCTGTAGGCATTTGTAATTGGAGTATTCTTATTGAGCCGCCAGATATTCCTCTGTTTGAGCTGTATCGTCCTCCTTCCCAAATTAAATGTCCTCGCTGTTAACATTTCGTTCTTTCCGGAGTTGTAGTAGAATTTTTCTACCAGAGAATCGAGTGAGCTGGCTTTCGGTATGTGGATTTTATATCCGCCGAAATTAAGGATTAGTTTTTTGACAGGTTCTATACCTATGCATTGGGCTACCTCTTTCAGATCGCCACTGAGATCATCAAGTGATAGTTCGGATACCGCTGATGTATCCTTGACCCAGTTTTGATAATTTTCGAACCTATCATTCTCTGAATTCGCCTTGTTTTCTTTGTCCATTGTGAGTAAGTTTTAGAAAGTGATAAATTTATTGTTACAGAATAGAGTAATTTGTTATCTGTGATATTATTAGCTATATTGCATATATAATACACACAGATAATGTGTATGAATGATGGCAAAATAATATAAAAATTACACAAAACCAATATGGGTGTAAAAGATTTTGATAATATCGCAGTAGGAGACCGTATAAAGCAGTTCAGGTCCATATACAATCTAGGTTCAAAGATCAGTTCCGTACAACTAGCCCACCGCTTGGAAGTGGAGCCGGCCTTACTCAGAAATTACGAGTCGGGCAGATCTTCGCTGCCATTGGGATTGCTGCTTAAAATCCACAATATAGGCCTGGATATGCACTTTGTGCTTACCGGGGAAGGCCTCATGTTTTCCGATACAGAGGAAGGGCACAGGCTTAAAGCTGAAATGGATAGCCGGGGCGTTGATTATCCCGGGAAAAGTGCAACTGCTGCCGCTGGAGAAATAGTCGATTGAATTATCTGGAAATGAGATATAAGATCGATATGAAAATCAAAAATGATGCTTCCGGGCTAGCTTCAAAGATTTTTTTCGATTGTGTATCAAGTGATATAAAGATGGCTTTTGCAGAAACTGGCCACAAGATATCAGTAATAAAGATATCGGGCAAGAGTATGGAAGATTTGGATCTGATGGACGGTGGTTATGTGGTATATTCAGTAGATACCCGGCCCGAACCAGGGGAACTGGTAATCATTGATATTGATACGCACAGTAATAAAAGCGAAAATGAGATACTTATAAAAAAACTCGACATCAGATTCGGAAAACTTGTACTCAAATCCGCCAACCAAAATTACAAGGATTATACCTTTCAAACTTTCAGGAACATAAAGGTTATCGGTAAACCGCTCTTGTATTTTTCAGTAGTTGATTCATCAGATTCGCCCTATATATCAGTGAAAAGTATAACCGACGATTCGGTCATAAAAGATTACTCAGTTAGTGCCACAAGAGAATTATTAACGCAATAATGATGTTATTACAAACAACTTTGGTAGATAAAGATATTATTTGATAGTTTTACCGTTCATGATTTGCTATTTTTGCGTACTAATTATTAACCAAGTAACCCATCCATATTATGAGAAAGCCTTTTATTCTAGTTGTTGACGATAACAAGATCACAACTAAACTACTTAGAAGATATCTGGAATCGAATGGATTCGAGGCTACAGAAGCTTATGACGGTATCGATTGCTTAGAAAAAGTCGCGGAAAGAAAACCTGACGCGGTAGTACTTGATGTAATGATGCCGAGAATGGACGGATACGAGACAGTCAAAAATCTGAAAGAAAACCTCGAATCAAAGCATGTTCCAGTAGTTATCGTTACAGCGCTCAACGATGTGGCGAACCAACTGAAATCTATCGATGCGGGTGCCGATGATTTCTTGAGCAAGCCTATAGAAGAGAAACTTCTTATAGCTAAAGTGCGGTTGCTTTCCAATCTGAACATAGCCAATCTTAAAGCTGATAAACTCGCCGAACATTTGAACAAAGCTCTCGCTGGTGAGATCAGTGGCGGAACCGCTGAAGAGTATCTCGCAAAAGATGAACTAGCTTAATTATTACCAATATTTGATTTTTCAGGTTGAAAGCGATGAATAAAGTCTGTAAACTGTTAGTACTTGCTATTGTACTTACCTGCATTTCCGGTTGTGCTGATGTCAAGAGAATAGCAAACTCTCTTACAAATATCTCCAAGCTAGTATTCAGCTTGGAGGGCATATCCAATATGACTATCGAAGGTATCGATGTATCCAATTTGAGGACTATTAAGGACTTCAAAGTAATGGATGCGATGAAGATCGCAAACGCTTACAGAAACAAATCTCTGAATACTAGTTTTAATGTAAATGTAAAAGCTGAAAACCCAAACGGTACCGCGCAGGGCCAAAAAAACATTCCAGCAACTATCGAGAATCTAGCTTGGGATCTGTTCATAGATGATTCTAAAACAGTAAGCGGTGATTTGGCAAGCCCCGTAAAAGTACCTGGCGGTGGTGCCGAGCAGATCATTCCGCTTAGGATAAACATGGACTTGGTCAGCTTTTTCGGCAACAGGGGGTATGATGAGCTTATTGATCTGGCTTTATCGATAGGTGGTATCAAAAAAGAACCTTCTCGAGTAATGCTTAAGGCAAAGCCAACGGTTTCAACTTCTTTTGGCCCTATTACTTATCCCGGCAGCATAGATATAGAACACGAGTTTTGATCGAAGCTTTTTCTGATTTGTGCAAGGGATATCTTTGAGTACCCACTATAATATTTTTCGCGGTTATAAGTTAAATATGTATATTTATACTATTGTAGAATTAGACAGTGTGGCATCACTAAATTAAATGGACGACTATCTGGTCGGTATGGCCGTATTCTTAACAATCGGCCTTTTTACACTTTTTTTGTCCTCTCTATTAGCTAACCACCCCAAAGAGCCCCCGCCCGATAACTCAGGTGATGGCAATCCATATCAACCTAAGCCAAAGCCGAGGGACTCTTACGTTCAGGATACTCAAACACCTGATTCAGCTGTTAAACCCTCCCAGCCAGAATTTATCGAAGAAAACAATTCTTCGGCATACGAACGCCTTATTCTCCGCTATCAGGACAGGGTAAATCCTTTCTCTCAGCTCGAGGCTATGTTTTATATAATTGGTTTTAGTTTTTTTGGAGTAGGTTTCAACACAGCTATTTGGCTGTTTTTTGTGATCTTAGGATCTGCTTTGATAGCGCTGGTTTTTCTTCGCTCACTGGTTTATGCTCTGGGTATCAGATTGTCGCCAAAAATATTCACTAGGCTATTGCCTGTTATAGTTGTTATAGCAAGTGCCACACTTCCTTTATCAAAAGTTCTCAAGAATATTAGGTCATCAATCGGGGGGGATGGACTTACAGAGGATAGCCGTGATGAAATAGAGACTTTAGTGGATTCGGCCAAAGAAGAGGGCTCTATAGAGGATTCAGAATACAGACTGCTCAAGAATATCATGAGCTTTTCTGAAGTTCAGGTTTCCGATGTGATGACACCGCGTACTGTAGTTTTCTCCCTGCCAGAAACAACTAAAGTAGGGGATACTATAGATATACGAGAGATGAGAAACTATTCTCGCATTCCGATCTATAGCGGTAAATCATTGGATGAAGGCGTAAAAGGTTACGTAACCGCACGAGATGTACTAGCAGCTATTGCCGAAGGTAATCTCGATAAACCGTTATCCGAACTTAGCCGCAAAATATTCTTCGTACCTGATAATCTCGAGCTATCTCGCGCACTCGAAGAGTTCTTGGTAAAGCAGCAACACATGTATATAGTAGTAGATGAATATGGAGGGGTTGACGGGCTTATAACCATGGAGGATGTACTGGAGACCATACTGGGCGTGGAGATAGTGGATGAAGCCGATACTATTACAGACCTTCGCAAACTTGCCAAGAAAACTAGGGACTACCGCCAGAAGAGGAAAAGAAATTATTAGAGTTTTCTTATATTCATATATAAATTAGAATAGGGATACTACATTATGATAAAATTAATAATATTATTGAGCTTTTCTTTTTTGTTTTATCATAATTTATATTCTCAGGCATGGGTCAGTTACGATTTCCAGAGTGGTAAATTAGATACTTTAGATTTTATCTCATCTGATATACCATTACCAGTATATAAAATACCAGATGGAAGTGTACGACTCGATACCGTTGATCTTTCTAAAGATTTTATTGATAAAGTACCAGTTTCGGAGATAATCGGATCTTATAATTACCCACTATCAACAACAGTCAGATTGGTACATGAAGGAATTGACGGCGATAAGCCTTTCTGCAGCGGTTTTATGGTTGGTTCTAAGTATGTAGCATCGGCTTCCCACTGTAGTGTAAATAATAATTCTCCTTACGACCTTATACGCACAGAAAGTGTAAGGATAGAGCCAGCATACGATTTAGGGAAGATTAATCTTATCTATGGATATGCAAATGTCAGAAAAGTGTATTGCTATATTGGCGAGCATCCTATAAGAAGAGATCTAATGATCTATGAGTTAGATTCTGAAATAGGTTTTGAAACCGGTTGGCTGAATCTTATAGTGGGTGATAGTAGCTTAAATAATACCTTGGCTTATAAACTATCTTATCCTATGATTAAAGAAGCATGGCATGATGTTGATTATAATGGTGATACTCTATACTATACAAAAACAAGGCTATTGAAAGACCAAAATCGTTGGAGATCGACTCATAACATACAAGCATCAAGAGGAGAGAGCGGTAGTACATTAATCTCGTTAGATACTATAAATAATCAATATAATTCGATAGGAATACTTTCTTTTGGAGCATGGCTTCATTATGCGTTGGCTCCTGATGATATAAAGTGGTATTCTGGCATAATAAATATCCTCTCAGGGGTTGAATCACATGATTTTGATAAAGATCTGACTGTATATCCTAACCCAACGAGAAGTATAACATCAATAAAACCAGCAAACTCTAATACTGTATATAAAGTTTACGATTTTAAAGGCCAGTTTATATTAGAAGTGAACGGGATTAGTTTTGATGCTTCTAAACTTTCATCGGGTATGTATTATATAGTAGATGATAATGGAAATTCAGAACCTTTTCAGGTCTTAAACTAAAAAAGCCTTCTACTTTTGAAAGTAGAAGGCTTTGATGTGTCGGGGTGGCAGGATTCGAACCTGCGGCCCCTTGGTCCCAAACCAAGTACGCTAACCGGACTGCGCCACACCCCGCTGACACGCTGTTAATAGTTTCGCCTAAGCGTTTGTTAACAGACTTCAAAGATAAGGAGATGATTTCATATCTGCAAGTGAAAATTAAAAAAAGAGCAAAAAAAAAACGACCGTATTAGGCCGTTTTCTATAAATCTCAAGACTATTTCTTTTTCTTGTGTCTGTTCTTTCTAAGTCTTTTCTTTCTCTTGTGAGTTGCCATTTTATGGCGCTTTCTTTTTTTACCGCAAGGCATTTACAGCTCCGAATATATAATTGATTTCTTGTATAGAACGCAAATATAAGTAAAAGGTTCCATAATGCAAAATTATTCTTTGCCAAAGCAATGATTCATGAATCGTTCCTCAAAGCGTTATCAACTTTCTCTTGAAACTCTGTGGAAGGTTTAAAAGTGGGGATAATCTTATGGTCGAGTCTAACTTCTTCACCTGTTTTGGGGTTTCTCGCCATTCTGGGTTGCCGTTTCTTGTGGTTGAATATACCAAACCCCCTTAGTTCTATGCGGTTACCGGCTACAACATAGTCTATAATAGTCTCTATACTTGCATCAAATGCAACCCTTGCCTCGGTTTTAGATAGACCCGTTTTTCCTACGATATTGTCTATTACTTCTGCTTTTGTAATGTTAGCCGACATATAACCATCGATCCTATTTATTTGGTTTTGATAATTACCACGCTTGCGGATAGTGGATTATGCAATTCTCTTGCCGCTTTTGCTGTATGGTCGCAGAATATAGCCACCATTTCTACAAAACGTTTATAATACCGATATGGTTTTAATATGCATAAACGAGTTGCACCCTGTCAGTTGCTTTTTTAGTCTCATCTATTCTACTGCTTTTGATTGATTATTATCCTATTCAGTATAATCTAAACTTATGGCTCTAATGATCGTATCGGCATTGTTATTATATGCTACATTAAGTATTATTTGATAATCCTTTGAATAAGGATCGTTTTTTAAGATGGTAGCGTTCAAATTGTTAATTTTGTAGCTGTTCTATATCGTGGAAAGTAAAGAAACTTTATTGTGTGATGAACTGGAAAAACAGTCAAGAAGAAATAGATAATAAATTGCAGCATGAACTTATGCAGGGCAAAATGCCTAAGCATTTAGCTGTAATTATGGATGGAAATGGCAGATGGGCCACCGGCAAGACTTTTCCCCGCCTAAAAGGCCATAGAGAGGGGATAGAATCAGTTCGCGATATGGTAAAGGCTACTTCCTGTCTCGGAATAGAGTATCTTACGCTTTATGCATTCTCGATTGAGAACTGGAAAAGACCCGAAGCTGAGATCTCTGGCCTGATGAAGCTACTTGAAACATTTCTCAATAAGGAGATCGAGGATCTTCACGAGAATAATGTAAGACTAAATGTTATAGGTAAAACAAGCTCTCTACCTGGCCCCATTCAGCAGTTGCTTGCAAGATGTATGGAGAGAACGAAATTCAATAAAGGTCTTACTTTAACCTTAGCACTATCCTACAGCGGTAGATGGGATATCACAAGAGCTATGCAGATGATGGCTCTGGATGTAAGGAGAGGCAGCCTTTCCCCGGAAGATATCGGAGAGAGTACGATAGCGGAATATCTTACTACAAAAGATATGCCCGAGCCTGACCTGATGATAAGAACAAGCGGTGAGATGCGTATTTCTAACTTTCTGCTATGGGAGCTGGCATATAGCGAGCTATATGTTTCTCAGGTATTATGGCCAGATTTCAGAAGACAGCATCTTTACGAGGCCTTATCCAGTTATCAATGCCGAGAAAGAAGGTTCGGCAAAACTTCAGTTCAGCTTCGATCTGAAATCGAGAAAGATCCTGAATCAATGCCAAATATCAATCCAGAAGACGAATCATACTTCAAGAAAGTAGTAAACGCTATAAGGAAAAACAGTTAAGTGTCTTTTTCAATTAAAAGTATTTCCCTAATAGTATTTTCTTCATTTATCTTACTGTTTTCTTCTCAAATGGGAATGGGGCAGTTGGAACCCGAGACTTACACGCTTCTGGGTGTTACGGTAGATGGGAATAAATATTCCAATACCGAGACAATCATTGCGATGTCAGGCCTTAGGATAGGTTCGCCTATCAAATACCCTTTTGATGATGAAGTTAAGCAGGCTATACAGACTATCTGGAGCCGCGGTCAGTTTTCTAATATCGATGTAAAAGTTGACCGGGTCACCCCAGCTGGTGTGTATCTTGAAATCACCGTTGATGAATATCAAAGGCTTGGAAAACTTGATATTGAAGGTAATGACGAGATAGATGACGATGATATCAAAGAAGAGATACAGCTACAAAGGGGCTCGGTATTATCGGAATACGAGATTTATCAAGCAGCAAACGTAATTAAAGAACTTTATGAAGAAGAAGGTTTTCAGTTTGCTGAAGTTGAATATGAGTTCTCCGAACCTGATAGCGCGGGCTTTTCAGACCTGACACTGAGTGTGGAAGAAGGTGAGGAATATTACGTGCGTTCCATCACATTTGAAGGTAACGAAGTTTATAGTGATGATGAGCTGGCTGATCAGTTCCAGGATAATGATATACCAGCATGGTATATTTTCTGGGACGGTGCGGATTTTGAAAAAGATAAGTTGGCCTCTGATTTAAAAAACGTAGTAACCTATTACCGCTCCAATGGCTATCTGGATGCTTCTATAGTAAGCGATACCGTAATCTATAATCAAGTAGATGCCGCCGTGGATATCAAGGCAACGGTATATGAAGGACAGAGATTTTACATCAGAAGTATAGACTTCCAGGGTAATACCTATTTCACCGATGAGCAGCTTATGGCCCGCCTTATCTTCAGGCCCGGTGATGTATATAACGTCCCTGAATTCGACCAGAACCTAACAGGTAATCCTGAACTAAATGACGCTGCTTCACTATACTATAATACTGGTTTTCTACAAGCCAGATTTGACAAAAAAGACCAGCGCTATGGAAGGGATTCGGTTGATATCCTTGTCAATATTTTCGAGAATGAAAGAAGTAAGATACGTAAGGTAGAGATTGTAGGAAACACAAAAACCTATGATAAAGTGATCCGAAGGGAGCTCTTTACCAAACCGGGTGATTACTTCAACAGGGCAGCTATCATAAAGTCGATAAGGCAGCTCGGCGTTTTGAACTATTTCAATCCAGAAAAACTACAGCCTCAGCCTGTGCCTGTTCCGGGTGATAATACTGCTGTTGATCTTATTTATAAAGTAGAAGAGCGTTCCACAGATACATTCAACGCATCTGTCGGCTTTGCCGGGAATTTCGGATTAACTGCGATGATAGGCTTTACGTTCAATAACTTCTCTTTGATGGAACCGCTTAAAGGCGGTGCGGGTCAGGTATTTAATTTCAACTATGAACAGGGTGGTTTCAACAACTTCAGAAGATTCAATATCGGTTTTACCGAACCTTGGCTCAACGGTAAACCTACAACAGTCGGCTTCAATTTCTTCAATTCCTCCTTTGGGGGGTTAGGTTTCAACCAGACTATTACTGGTGGTAACGTAAACCTGGGGCGTAGATTCCAGTGGCCGGATGATTACTGGAGAGGTAACTGGAGTTTAAAGGTTCAGAGCAATGATGTTACATCTCAGAACTCATTGTTTTTCCGTCAGGGTCAAAATCTTGAAGTAACTATCGGCCAGACATTTAGCCGTGTAAGTTTGAATGATGTGTTTTTCCCGAGTGTTGGTAGCCGCTTTAGTTTCTCTACAAATTATGCGATGGGTTCAATCGGCTTAGGGGAGATCGACTTCTTGAAAAACGAATTGAACTTCGATATTTATAATCCTTTGTTCAAATATGAAGATAAAGACAAGATTGTACTTTATCTCGGCGCAAGGCTTGGCTATATTGCCGGTATAGAATCCGATACTTTGATGAACCCGATTGAGTTATACCGTATGGGTGGTAACGGACTCCAGGGTATCGGCGTAACACCTTTCCGAGGGTATGACGACAGGGAGATAGGTAATAGAACTGGTGGCAGGCTTCAGGCAAGATATACAGCTGAACTTCGTTTTTCTATCACCCAAAACCCTATGCCGATCTACGTCTATGGATTTGCTGAAGCTGGTAATGTCTGGGATAGCTTTTCCGACTTAGATGCCTTCGATCTGAGGCGCTCAGCGGGTATGGGTCTTCAGCTATTCCTGAATCCGATTGGTATCTTGGGCTTTAGTTATGGCTATGGTTTTGATCCAACAAATATAGACCCAACTCAGCCTTCAGGATGGACTTTCCTATTCAATATCGGGCAACAAATGTAACAAAACCATCTCTAAAAAACGTATCATAATTATTATTAATCACAAAAAAATAAACTTTACAGTACCCAATGAGACAATTTCTTATAACTGCCTTTTTAGCTTTAATAGCAACAGTATCGATGAACGCACAGAACAAAATCGGCGTCGTTGATTTTATAAAAGTTGCAGAACAGATGCCTGAAGCAATTGAATTCGATACTCGAATAAAAAATATGCAGGCTAATTATGCAGATACAGTTCAACAAAGGCAAGCCGCGTTGATGCAGAAAAGAGATGAATTGCAGAAGCAAGCCAGTATGATGACCCAAGATATGATGCAGCAAAAGCAAGCAGAAATGCAGGCCGAGCTAATGGATATCCAACGTTACCAACAAGAGAAACTAGGGCAACAAGGCGAGCTCGTGAGGTTGCAGAATGAGTTCATGATCCCTTTCCGTGAGAAAATAGTTAAAGCTATTCAGGATGTGGCAAAAAAAGAACAGATAAGCGTTGTACTGGATAAATCACAGGTCCTTTTCAGTGAAGATGCACTTGAGATTACTTTCTCCGTAATTGATAAGTTAAAGCGCGGGAGTTAAGTATGAGGTTCAGACTTTTTGTCATATCAGTATTAACAATTGCTGGCATCTTCCAGGTAGCTAAATGTGAGGCTCAGACACCTTCATATTACTCGTTTCAAGAGATTAGCAAAATGTTTCCTGAAGCTGATATAGCTGCAGAACAGTTAGAAACATTAGTAGATGGATGGAAAAGCCAACTTGAAGCTTTAGAAACCCAAATCAGTTCAATAAGATCGAAGATTGCTGAAAAAGCTTATCTAACGGAAGATGTTAAGATTGACTTATTCTCTAAACTTGGAGAACTAAAGCGTAAGAAGCAGGAATTATCGGCTAAGTTTTTCGCACCTGATGGCTATTATGATAAAGCTATCAAAGAGATAATGTTACCTATCGAAAAAAAGATCAATATTTATATCGAGAATTTAAAAAGAGAAGAGTGAATTGCTGAAAAGCGTTTTAATAAGAATAGTTTTATCATTGGCTTTAGCAGCAGGATTTGCAACAGTAGCTCATGCCCAGCGTGTCGGTTTTATATCTTCTGATATTATCAGGGACAATCTGCCGGAGGCAAAGCAGGCGGAGCAAAGGCTGGAGTCTATAGTAAACGAGTGGAAGCGGGAGCTTGCTATCACCCAGCAGATGATGGACGATCTCAGTTTTGAGATCAAGAAAAACCGTTTGATCTGGAGCGAGTATGAAAGAGCTGAAAAAGAAAAACAACTGCAGAAATTAGAGAGTGATAAGCAGAAATTCGCCGCTGAAAAGTTCGAACCCGGTGGTGAGTATGATGAAACCGTTAAAATGATTTTTCAACCGGTTGAAGAAAAAATATATGCCGCTGTTCAGAATATAGCTGCTGAAGAAGATTTCGATATTATACTCGACCAAAGCATTCAGCCAATTCCTTATGTAAATTTCAGATATGATCTGACTGTCAATGTTCTACGTTCTCTAGGGGTTGACGTTCAGCAAATGGAAGCTGAGCAAGCCGATAAAATAGCTAGCGACCCTAGGAACCAAGAGGCGGAAAGAAAACGCCGACGCAGGAGAACCACAAGAGACAGGGATACGGATGCTGATCCCAATGCCGACCCCAACGGTGACGTAAAAACCGAGGAAGAGATACAAGATGAAAAAGAGCTTAACAAAAGAAGACGAAGAAGATAAAATGCAAAAGTTGGAAATCACTACTGAGTATATTCTTTCTATAACTGGCGGCGAGCTCATAGGCTCGCCGTCTCGCGTTTATGGAGGGCTTAACAGAATAGAAAACGCGGATGAAAGCGAGATAAGCTTTATTTCAGGTGATAAATTCGCTGACTATCTTTCATCTTCTCATGCTGGGCTAATTATAACCAAAAGGGAATATAGCGATCGAATCTCAAGTGATAAAAGCTATATTTTAACTGATAACCCCTACGAAGCGTTCCTTAAATTGATTTTTGCATTAGATTCTAAACGTTATAACCATCCTGATAAATTAAGTGGCATAAGCAAAAATGCTTTTATAAAAAGATCGGCTGTAGTTGCTGAAGATGCATATATAGGAGATGGTGTTTTTCTTGATGATAATGTTGTAATCAATTCTGGCGCTAAGATATATTCTAATGTTTCTATAGCGAGTAATTCGGTTATAGGCGAAGGTACTATTATATATTCGGGTGCGATCATAGCTTATGAATCTAAGATCGGTAAAAACTGCATAATTCATTCTAATGCCGTAATAGGTTCCGATGGTTTTGGTTTTGTAGAACATGAGGATGGAAGCTATACTAAAATACCTCAGATAGGTAATGTAGTAATAGGGGATAACTGCGAGATAGGGGCATGCACTACAATCGATAGGGCTCTGGTAGGTTCAACTATCATTGAGGATGGTGTAAAGATAGATAATCTAGTTCAGATAGCCCACAATGTAGAAATAGGCGAGAATTCCGCTTTTGCGGCTCAGGCGGGCATAGCGGGAAGCACAAAACTAGGCAAGCGTGTAAGGATGGGCGGCCAAGCAGGCACCGCTGGCCATATTTCCATAGCAGATGATGTAACAGTTCTCGCCAAAGGCGGCGTTGCTCAGTCTATAGACAAAAAAGGCACGTACTTCGGTGCCCCGGCAAAACCTAAACGAGACGCGTTCCGCGTGGAAGCGGTATTGCCTCAACTGCCAGAAATGTACAAAGAATTAAAGAGACTAAGGGACGAGGTAGATAGGCTAAAGGGGAAAGGGTAGGCCTATGTCCTATCGAGCTTGTCGAGAGATTTCAGGCACTCAAAGCTCCACGCATCTTATTCATATTCTCTTTCATGTCACCTTTGAAAAGGCCACTACCGCTTACTATCCAATTGGCTCCGGCATCTACTACCTGTCGTATATTATCCGCGGTAACCCCACCGTCAACCTGGATATCAAGTTCTTGCCTACCGTTATCATCTGCGAATTTTCTAAGATTCTCGCATCGTTTCAGGAATTGGGTGATAAATTTCTGGCCGCCGAAGCCAGGATTTACTGACATAAGCAGAACATAATCCGCTATTTCTATTGCTTCGTATGCAAACTCTATCGGAGTTATAGGATTGAGTACAACTCCTGCCCTACATCTAAGCGATTTGATATTCTGGAGTGAGCGGTGCAGATGTGCCGTAGCCTCAGCATGAACCGATATTGAGTATGCCCCAGCCTTCGCGAATCCCTCTGCATATTTATCGGGATCCGATATCATAAGGTGCACATCAACAGGTAACCTGCTGGCTTTACAAAAATGTTCTACGATTCCAGGCCCATAGGAGATATTAGGTACGAAATGACCGTCCATTATGTCTGCATGGAGCATATCTGCCCCAGCATCCTCGCACATCTTGATATCTCGGCCGATATTAAGAAAATCTGCAGATAGCATCGAAGGCTGTATTTTAATATCCGGCATTACATTTTCTTCCTGTATTCTTTGTAGAAGTCCCCGATCAGTGTATAAGCTTCGGTAAGGTCTTTTTCAGTTGGGCAGATCACTATCCGGAAGTGGTTCTCACCCGGCTTTTGCCCGAAACCCGACCCCGGAACCACTACCACACCCGTTTCCCTCAACAGTTCAATACAGAAATGCTCGTCGTCATGTACTTTGATCGATGGGAAAGCATAGAAGGCACCGCTCGGTTTTACCACATCGATACCATCTATCTGGTTTATCATATCGGATGTTAACTGGCTACGTTTGCGCAGTTTTTCAAGCGATGCTTTAAGGTGTTTTTGGTCACCGTTCAAGGCGGTGGGTATAGCATACATAAGCGGGTGATTGGCCGATACACGAGATCTCAGAAGGCGGTTAAATGCATCTACTATGCCAGCTACTAAATCCTCCCGGCCAGAAACTATTCCCCATCCTAATCGCCAGCCGGGCGCCATAAAGTTTTTGGACATCCCTGAGAAAGTAATGACAGGAAGATCAGGATTGATTGAGGCTATTGACACCATCTCATCTTCGCCATCGAATACTAACTTATCATATATCTCATCAGCTAATATTACGAGATTGTATTCATCGGCGATCTGTACTATTTCTTCTAAGACTTCCCTTTTGTAAACAGAACCAGTAGGATTATTGGGGTTGATAAGAAGGATAGCTCGAGTTCTCTGATTTATTTTTTCACGGATCTCATCGGGATCAGGTTGCCAGCCGTTGGATTCATTTAGGAAATAAGGGTTTACCTCCAGCGACAGCTTCGCTTCAAGTGCAGTGTAAAGCGGGTAACCCGGTTTCGGGGTCAAAATATTCTCACCAGGGTTCAGCAGAGAAGAAATAACGATATCAATAGCTTCCGCTGCGCCAGTAGTTACAAATATATCTTGGATATTCTTGATGCCTTTTATTTTCTCTGCATCGCGGCGTATAGCCTCAATCGCTGATGGAATACCACTGGAGGGGGCATAGCCGTTCTTGAAACTTCTCAGGGCATCAACTACCGAATCGACCAGTTCTGGTGGTGTATCGAAGTCATATACATTAGGATCGCCGATATTCAGGTAGTACATTTTCTTACCAGTAGCCGCTATCTGGTCGGCCAATGAGATAATATCACGTATAGCATAAGTTACTCCACGTGTCTTTAGTGCAGGCTCAATCTTCTGGAAGTGTCTCAATTCTTTCTCTTCTGGTTTGTCGCTTTTGGATAAGTTCAAAGATAAGTATTGATCGCTTATATATGAAGTGATTTGTATCTAGTTGGGTGGTTGGGAGTGGAGTAGTCACCATAATACCATCCTGTCTTCCTTTGAGGGAAGTGCCCGGCAGGGCGATGGGTGATTTATCGGTTTTGCAAGTTATTTATCAATTGCAGAAGAGAAACTCGAACATCTTGTAACCTGTTCAATACCTCTTCATCAGTAAAGCTTACAACCTTAAAACCCTTTCTTTCAAGGTTATTCTGACGGATAATATCATTTCTATTAATCTCTTCGATGTTATGGGTGACTCCGTCAACTTCAATAATCAACTTTAAATCTAATGAACAAAAGTCAACAATATAATTATCAATTGTTCTCTGCCTTAAAAACTTGATATCTTCTAGCTGCTTGTTTTTTAAAATATATTTCCAAAGACAAGCTTCAGCTTTAGTCATAGATTTTCTGTTTTGGCGGGCAAACGGCTTCAGGTTCTTGTTATAGTGACTGTTATCATAGTTCATAGTAGCAAAATAGCCAAAAGAGTGTTATTAATATTCTATGTTCCCGAAAAATACATAACAAATCTGAACGGCATGGGCTGAGAGGGATTATTCGTGTCACCCATCCCCGACTGCGTCGGTACTTCCCTCAAGGGAAGACAGGCCTTTCTTACAGCATTATTACATCACATAATGTAGTACATCCTTATATTTCAGGGTGACATTGAGATGTGAATTGTCACCAGCAGTAACTGTGTGACAGCTCTGTTAAGGAAGCACATTTTCCATATTATCACTGTGTCTTCCCTTGAGGGAAGTGCCCGGCAGGGCGATGGGTGATTTATCGGTTTTGCAAGTTATTTATCAATTGCAGAAGAGAAACTCGAACATCTTGTAACCTGTTCAATACCTCTTCATCAGTAAAGCTTACAACCTTAAAACCCTTTCTTTCAAGGTTATTCTGACGGATAATATCATTTCTATTAATCTCTTCGATGTTATGGGTGACTCCGTCAACTTCAATAATCAACTTTAAATCTAATGAACAAAAGTCAACAATATAATTATCAATTGTTCTCTGCCTTAAAAACTTGATATCTTCTAGCTGCTTGTTTTTTAAAATATATTTCCAAAGACAAGCTTCAGCTTTAGTCATAGATTTTCTGTTTTGGCGGGCAAACGGCTTCAGGTTCTTGTTATAGTGACTGTTATCATAGTTCATAGTAGCAAAATAGCCAAAAGAGTGTTATTAATATTCTATGTTCCCGAAAAATACATAACAAATCTGAACGGCATGGGCTGAGAGGGATTATTCGTGTCACCCATCCCCGACTGCGTCGGTACTTCCCTCAAGGGAAGACAGGCCTTTCTTACAGCATTATTACATCACATAATGTAGTACATCCTTATATTTCATGGTGACATTGAGATAAGAATTGTCACCAGCAGTTACTGAGGGACATCACCTCAATGAAATAATACAAGTAAATCTAAAAACCTACCTCACAACTCTATGATATTTCAGTACTTTTTTTATCTTACCCTTATCGCCTATATCAGCTGCTTTGGCGAATTTCCCCCAAAGAGCTCTTACTTTTTTCTGAAGCCCCTCTAGGCTGTCGCAGTCGGTATTGCCTGTTATACGTGAGCTTTCCCAAAGTTTTCCGTTACAGAACAGTAGTGGCAGATCTATGGAATGGGTTGCACCGAATGGGTTGAGTCGCGATCTCCAGAATATCTCATATAAGAAAACATTATTGCTTTCTGAAGCAGCGTTTTCAGCGAATCTTATAGTTTCCTTTTTAAATATCTTATTGGTTGTGGATCGTAGTATTGTATTTTTAAGTAAATTACCAAATAATTTATATTTAGCTAGATTTTTTACGAAGGGAAGGTGGGGCAAAAAAAATGAAGTTTCGTTTCTTGTATATCCGATTAGGATATTGATATTCTTTGTGTTTTCTTTCCAAACCTTCATTATCTCATCTTCTTCGGGGAATGGGTGCATACCATACTGATTGCCGAGCGGCATTCCTTGTTGCATTCCGTAATTTCCTGCTTTTTGCCATACTTCGGTCTGTAAATTCAGTATGTCTTCTGTTGCAGTACCACGGTTCATATCTTTTGCATGCTTCTGCATTGTCCTTGTTAGTTCTTCTCTATCATAAATGAGCCCAAGGGGTGCGCTTTGGATTACTGCATTCTTAAAGAGATCCTTAGCGCCCTCTATAAGAAGTAATTGAACTATAGCTTCGGCCCCTGCGGACTGCCCGAAAACGGTAATATTATGCTTATTGCCACCAAACCCGTCAATATTTCCGCTTACCCATTTTACAGCTTCATAAATATCAAGATATCCTAGATTAGGTGGGATATCATTAAACCCTCCAAGAAATCCAAAAAGCCCTAGCCTATAGTTTATGTTTACCACAATAACATTTTGTTCTTTAACTAAATTTGTGGGATCGAAAATCACGGCATCTCCTGCCCCTACCATGTGGCTGCCACCATGTACCCACACCATTACAGGCAGATCCTTTTCATCGCTATCCGGCCTGGTAACAGTTAGATTTAAGCAGTTTTCACTTTCGACAATATCTTTCAATACATCGAAACCAAACATTTCACTGAAGATAGGCCTTTTTTCCTGTGGGCACGCAGGCGAGCATTCTTCTGAAAAATGTGGTTTTGCATATTCATTTATTGGCTTAGGATACCCGAATCTTTCACAAGTAGCATAAGGTATCGATTTGCACCTGATCACACCGCCTTCTACTGATCCGAATATATCGCCTATGGCAGTTGTGAATTTGTATGTAAGCGAATCTGTAATACGCTCTGATATGTGAGAGGCTGTTTCGATAATTGATGATGGTTGGGTTTATGTTATTTACAACTATAAACGTCAAGTAAAAAGAATAATTGAAATCAAAGTGATATAATTTTATATCGCTTCAGTCTAGAAATTATGTATTGGTTCGACCCACAAAAAGTTATCTTTCGGAAGGGCTATTTAAGCTAAAATAAAGCCTTTTTCTCTTTTAATGAATTCAATTATGGAGGTAGCGCTTTTACTTGTCAACTTTTTATAATTCCCAGATATTTTCGGCGGCTCCTGTAGGCGAGGAAGAAAATGCAGTACTGTCATTACTGTAGCAAAGCTGGAATTGCCCAATTCCTTTCTTTTCCTCAGCCAAAAACTGACTGGATTAATTTGGTTGTATGTTATTTTCACACCCAAGATATCAGACATGATCGAGGATACCTGATTAAAACTCAGGTTCTGATCGCCTGTTATCTCATAGCTGCTGTTCTTATAATTATCAAAACCGGCTATAAGCTTGGCCGTAGCTTCTCCTATATTATGTACATCAACCCAGTTGAACGCCGCATCACCTGATGGCAGGGTAATACTTCTGTTGTTTTTTATTTCAGGGAGTAGCTGTGTCGTAAGGTTCTGCATAAAGTAAGCAGGCCTCACAAAAATATATTCAAAGCCTATCTTCTTGATGAGTGTTTCAATCTTATTGTGGGGGATAACAGTGCTTTTCTCAGCTCCCTGAACCGATAGAAAGACTATCTTGTTGATACCCGATGACTTTGCTAATTCTAATAATGGCTTGAATACACCATCAACATCGGATATCTGAGGCGGCCTGAGCAGGAAAAGTATATCTATATTTGAAAAGGCTTTTTCAGCGACTGATAAATCCTTAAAGTCAAACTTTCTGTACTGAATGTCAGGATATGATTCTAAGTAAATTTTATCTTTCTCAATATCTCGTAGGCCAGCAATTATCTCAATACCTGATTCCGAGTTGAGATATTTAACAACCTGGCTACCTACATTACCTGTTGCACCTGTGATAAGTACGTTTATCATAACTTTGCTTTGATGGGTCTGTTTATCTAACATCTTTACTTTGACTAGAGGTCATTTTATAAAGTATAATATATGAGATAATTTTAAAAAATAGGATTGAGGGTAGAGCCTTATAATACTAATACCAAGCAAACATAATACCTTCTGAATACTTTGGTAGTGGTGATAAAAATAATTCAAAAACTACTGATTTCTAAATGTGATCACCCATCAGTACTGAAATGCTATTCCTTAAGAGAATGCAAGGTCTTGTGAATAAAGTCTTATTGGTGTTAACTCCGTTATAACTCCCCTCTATCTCCATTAGTATCTATCCTGCCTACTTCCTAACTTTGTACCAATAGATAATACAGCAATCAATAAAGAAAAGTATGGATAAGGTATTAAAGTATCTCAGTGATAACGAAGGTAGATTTCTGGAAGAGCTAAAAGAGTTTTTACGCTTTGAATCAGTAAGTACCCAAAAAGCGAGGCAAGCCGAAACCGACAAGTGTGCCGATTGGCTGGCTGGTAATATGAAAGCCGCGGGAATCGAAAACGTTGAGCTGATCAAAACCAAATCCAATTCCTTAGTTTATGGCGACTACCTTCACGCGGGTGATGATAAACCGACTGTACTTGTTTACGGGCACTATGATGTACAACCTGAAGATCCTGTTGACCTGTGGGACTCCCCACCATTCAAGCCAGAAGTAAGAGACGGATATATCTATGGGCGCGGCACTGCTGACGACAAAGGACAGGTATTCACGCACGTAAAAGCCTTGGAAGCGTTTATCCAAACAGGCGAGAACCCTGGCGTAAATGTAAAGTTCATTATCGAAGGCGAAGAAGAGTCCGGCAGTTACGCCATGACTGACTACCTGATGGGTAGCACTGACAAAATCTCATGCGATGCGATACTGATATCCGATACTAGCTGGTTTTCAGAAGATATAGCCTCGATAACTTATGGCCTTCGTGGCATTACCGGACTTGAGATAAAGGTGATCGGCCCTGATCGTGACTTGCACTCAGGCACTTATGGCGGTGGAATAGAGAACCCTCTTAATGCTTTGTGCTACCTTGTATCGCAGCTCCATGATAGATATGGCAGAGTAACTATCCCCGGTTTTTACAATGGCATTGATGAGCTCACCGAGAAAGAAGAAGAAAATTTTGAATCCCTGCCTTTCTCAGATGAGGATTACGCTAAAGACCTTGACGTGCCTATGACTCACGGCGAGAAAGGTTATTCAACACTGAAAAGAATTTCTGTACGCCCTACTCTGGATCTGAATGGTATGTATGGCGGATACACAGGTGATGGACACAAATCTATAGTACCGTCTTATGCTGTTGCGAAGATGACGATGAGACTTGTACCAGGGCAAAAGTGGGAAGAAGTTCAGGATTTGGCGATGGAACATATAAAAAGAATAGCACCGCCAACGGTAAAAATAGAAGTAGAAGCCGAGCACGGCGGTAACCCAGTAGTGGCACCGCTCGATTCGCCAGGTATAAAAGCAGCAGCTATTGCGATGGAAAAAGGATTCGGAAAGAAAGTAGTTTTCACCCGCGAGGGCGGTTCAATTCCGATTGTAGAGCTGTTCCAAGATAAATTACAAGCACCAGCTGTGATGATGGGCTTCGGACTGGATTCAGATAATATCCATTCTCCTAATGAGAAATTCAAGGTATCACATTACTTCGGTGGTATTAAAGCTTCTGCGATATTTATGGATGAATACAGCAAAGCCAGTAAATAAAAGAATATAAAAACATAATAAATAAAATGCCAGCTACTAATTTAGAAGACATCATATCCTTAGCTAAGCGCAAGGGCTTTATTTTTCAGTCCAGCGAGATTTATGGCGGCCTGAACGGCTGCTATGATTACGGACCGCTCGGGGTGGAACTCTTAAATAATATCAAGCAGTCATGGTGGAAGTCTATGACTTTCCGAGAGGATGTAGAAGGGATTGACGCGTCGATTCTGATGCACCCAAAGGTATGGGATGCATCCGGCCACACAAGCCAGTTTTCCGATCCGATGATTGATAACAAGACATCAAAGCGCCGTTTCCGTGCGGATGTTCTTATCGAAGAGCATATTCAAAAGCTACGTAAGAAAAAGAAGAACGCAGATGCGGATGAATTAGAAAAAAAACTTGCCGAGGTTAAAGAAAACTCTGATTATTATGATCTAATCATGGCCGCCGAAATTAAGGATGAAGGTTCTGCCGACTGGACAGACGTGAAGAATTTTAATCTGATGTTCAAGACATTCATGGGGCCGGTGGAAGATAGCGGAGCTACTGTATACCTCCGCCCGGAATCAGCTCAGGGTATCTTCGTTAACTTCAAGAACGTTATGGAGTCTGCCCGCCAAAAAGTACCATTCGGTATCGCACAGATCGGCAAGGCTTTCCGTAATGAGATCAACACAAAGAACTTCGTATTCCGTACGCGAGAGTTTGAACAGATGGAAATGCAGTATTTCGTAAAGCCCGGAACGGAGATGGAAGCTTTCGATCAGTGGCAGCAAACTCGCCTTGATTGGTTTACAAGCCATGGAATCGATAGAAGCAGGCTTCGCATCAAGCCCCATGATAAATTAGCCCATTATGCCAACCGTGCAAGCGATATCGAATATGAATTCCCGTTTGGATTCGGTGAGATCGAAGGTATACACTCCCGCACTGATTTTGACCTTAAGAAGCACCAAGAGTTTTCTGGTAAAAAGCTTGAATATGTCGATACCGTAAACAAAGAGCGATACGTTCCTTACGTAGTAGAGACATCTGGAGGCGTTACCCGTTCGCTGATGGCTTTCTTATGTGAGGCTTACGAGATGGAAACTATAACTGATGATAAGGGTAGGGAAGACAAGCGGGCTGTTCTGCATCTCGACTATGACCTAGCCCCAGTAAAGGTAGCGGTTTTCCCGCTTGTGAATAAAGATGGGATGCCAGAAGCCGCCCGCGATATCTTCAATGATATCCAAAAATCCTATAAAGCCACTTACGACCATGCCGGAGCAATAGGCAAGCGCTACCGCCGCCAGGATGAAGTTGGCACGCCTTATTGCGTTACAATCGACGGCGAAACCACCGCAAACGGTACCGTCACTATTCGTGACCGCGACACAATGGAGCAGGATACTATCCCTGCCGATAATATCCGTAGCTATATAGAGGGAAAGAGATAGAACCATGGAAGAAGAATTAAATATAAATACTATTAAATCATAGCTTCTTTGGATATAACTTCCGATAAATATTACTCTGAATATTATGAAGCGATCGGACATAAAATAGATGGTTTGATCGCTTCTTTTGAATTTCATAATACTGCTGATTTAACATACAGTACCAAAACCTCAGCTGTGTACTCATCACAGATTGAAGGCAGTAGAGTAGATCTCAATAGCTATATGAATAGCAAGCTTTCAGATAGCAAATTTAGTCTTCAAAAGGATATAGAAGAGATAAATGATCTTGTAGAAGCGTATAAAATGGCTCAGTCAACACCATTGAACGAAGAAAATCTATTAAAGGCACACTCTATTCTTTCAACTAGTTTCTTGATTAAAAGTAGCCAAGGTATTTATAGAACTTCACCCGTTGGAGTGTTCGGTAAATCTGGGCTCACCTATTTGGCTGTAGAGCCTGAATATGTAGCCCGTGAAATGGCAAAATTGATGGAGGATGTAAAATCACTTATTGATTCAGAGATTATTATCGAAAAGGTATTCTACCATGCCTCACTACTACATTTGAGATTTGCTCACGTACATCCCTTTATGGACGGTAACGGTAGGGTAGCAAGGCTTATTGAAAAATGGTTTTTAGCAGAGAAACTGGGAGAAAAGTTTTGGAAGCTGACATCCGAGAAAAATTATTTAGATAACAGACAAGAATACTATGATTCGATTGATATGGGTGTGAACTTTTATGAACTAGAATATAGTCGATGTCAACATTTTCTATATATGCTCCCAGAAGCTCTCACCTCAGAATAGCTGTTTATTTTAAGTGTCTTATAATAT
>CAYWYR010000006.1:73469-156753 GCA_964462685.1 uncultured Hyphomicrobiales bacterium
TTTCATCTGCCTTTCGGTATTCTTCGGCTTTGATAATTGCTTCAGCTGCCGAATCAATATCTGTGTATTCGCCGCTATCGACCAGTTTGGTGAGATACTTTGTTGTTTCTTCATTTACTTGGATTTGTGCCATTTTGGATTTCATTTTATATGATAGGGTGTCTAAAAATTTACGTAAGAGTAATGTCAAGTGTTTACTTAGTTACCCATTTATAATAACGTAAAGGAAGATGATTCGTATATTGTAATCGTAAAAGCAATATCAATCAGGCGGAATACAAATGGCTAACCAAGATATATCACAACAAGAAGCTAAGCAACAGGTAAAAGAATTCTGGAACGATGCTACTTGCGGCACTTGGGAAGTCGATAAGGAAAAGTTCTCCAAAGAGTATTTCGATGAGATTGAAAAGCAGCGCTACAGTAAAGAACCAGAGATCAAGGATTTTGCTGATTTCAAGAGCGGACAAGGCAAGGATCTTCTGGAGGTTGGTGTGGGTGCGGCTACTGATTTTATCAACTGGGTCAGGAACGGAGCAAACGCTCATGGTATCGACCTGACACCTCAGGCGATAGAACATGCAAAGCACAGGCTAGAACTTGAAGGCCTGAAAGCAGCAGAACTGCAAGTAGCCGATAGCGAGAGTCTTCCATTTCCCGATAACAGGTTCGATATGGTATATTCTTGGGGTGTGGTTCACCATACACCCGATACGCCTAAAGCTGTAAGGGAAATAATAAGGGTACTGAAGCCGGGCGGTACTGCTAAGATCATGGTCTACAACAGAAAATCAGTGCTTGCTGTAATGTTTTGGATAAAACATGCTTTATTGAAAGGCAAGCCTGGCCAGAGCATTAACGATGTGCTAAATGACCACATGGAAAGCTTCGGTACCAAAGGCTATACTACAGGCGAGATAAGAGAGATGGTAAAAGATCAGCCTATCGATAACTTGGTAGTAGATACGATTATGACTTACTATGATAGAGCTGAGCGTTTTGGCCCGCCACAGAAAATAGTATCAAAAGTTCTCCAGACTTTGATGGACAAAAAAAATTCAGGCTGGTTTCTGACATTTACTTTCACTAAGAAATAAATCCTACTCGCCGCCTGAGCCTTCAATACCATCACGATATTTTCTTGGCTTCAGGTAATTACCTTTTCTAGATTTTCTGCTTTCCATATACTTATCTACTTTACGAAGGAATTCATCCCTGGTCTCGTTGTATAAAGGTGTCTTAGGTTCCTGCCCTGGGAAGTCCTCGATATGGAGTGTAGTAGTAGGAAATGCAAACCTAACACCCAAGTCTTTCGCTAAATGCAGTGATTCTAAAATGAACTCCTGTCTTGCCTCTAATTCAGCCGTCCAATTATCAACCACGAAAAATACGTACACTAGAATATCTAAGCTATGATCTGCAAACTCATTTAGGTGGATCTCATAGTTGTCTTTTAAGGAAACATCCATATCCAGTAGTACTTGTCGCAGACCGTCCACATAGCTTTCTATAAGGTCCGGTGGAGTGTCATAAGTAATTGAGATAGTGGCTTTATATCTCCTGTAGAGCCTTTTGCCCATATTATCTATCTTGCCGTCCGCAATTTTGCCATTTGGTACTGATACCACGGAATTATAAAATGTTCGGATCCTTGTGGAGCGTATCCCTACTTCCTCTACTATTCCTTCAGCCCCTTCAAATACTATCCAGTCATTCAAATCAAATGGCTGATCTATATATATAGTGATAGAACCAAGGAGATTCTTCACAGTATCCTGAGCCGCTAGAGCAAACGCCAAACCGCCAATCGATACACCTGCCAGAAGTGGTGCCAGATCGAATCCGAGGGCATCCACTACATAGAATATACCTACTATTACCACTAATCCTTTGAGAAGTCGCCTTACAAGTGGTACAAGGTTATCGTCGATTTTAGTTGCTGTACGGCTCGCAAAGGCCGAATAGATGTCCCCTACAAGATCGGTCAGCTTAAATACGGTATATGTAAGTATAATAGGCGTAGCGACTTTTATTATGTATAATATCGTCGCTGAATATTCTATCGGTAAATTGATTAAAGGTAAAGCTTTAGAGAAAAGAAACAGAACCGCTATTATACTAAGCGGCCTTGATACAGGCTCCATATACTCGGCTAACGCGTTGGTTCTTCCGAATTTATTAAATAGCCGTATTAGTATTTTGCTAAATATTAGGTTGAGTATAAAGTAAAGCAAAACAGCTATTACAAGAAATATACCCAGCCAGATCCATTGCCATGTTTCAAGGCCGAAGTATTCATCAGTCCAGTCTTTCCCTAGTATTTCCTGTAGTGAGTATTCCTCTAATTCCTCATATTCAGCAAACAGGACAGGGATCATTTTTACTGTTTCTTTGGAATAAAGCCATTTACCGTCCTGAAGAGAAAGATATATTTCAGGTCTTTCTTCGGCTAGAATATATCTCTGTTTATTGGTAGAAGTATCTCTATATGCTGGATCTTTGGGAAGATTTTCTACATCGATATATAAGCCTTCGTAATCAAGAACTTTTTTAATTTTTATAGCTATATCCCGACGTGCTTTAAGATTATTTCCAGGAATAGTCATCGCTGCTATGTTTGGCCTGTAGCTTTCCTTTTGAAGGTTGGAAAGGTGAGTCATCACTGTAAGATAAGGTGATTCAACGCTTTCATAAACTATTTCACCACCTATAGAATCAGAAACATCTGTAAGTACGTTTTCATCTGTAACGGCAGAAGTATCTGTCTCTTCAAGTTGTTGGGCATATAATGCACTTATACAAATCGCCAAGAAAAAGGTGATTACAATCGGCCTGTAATTCTGGATTATACTTCTTAATATATCTGATACCATATCGAGTTTGATCCTATTTAAGTAGGTCTGGTCTTCTTTGTTGTGTTTTAAGAATAGATTCTTTTTCTTTCCAAGCCTCTATTTTAGCATGGTCGCCACTTAGCAGTATATCCGGTACTTTATACCCACGGAAATCCTGTGGTTTAGTATATATAGGCGGTTCCAGAAGGCCATCCATATAGCTGTCTGTAAGTGCCGAGCCGGAATCTCCTATAGCCCCAGGCACTAACCTAACAATACTGTCTATCATAACCATAGCCGGAAGCTCCCCACCGGTAAGCACATATTCCCCGATAGAGATTTCCCTTGTTACGATGTTTTGGCGTATGCGTTCATCAATGCCTTTATAATGGCCGCAGATTATCATCACATTCCTGTACATAGAAAATTCATTGGCAATTGATTGGTCAAGCATTTCACCGTCTGCTGCCATATATATCACTTCCTCATAATCTCTTTCAGCCATCAGCATGTCATAGCATTTATAGATAGGTTCGCATTTCATAACCATGCCCGCGCCGCCTCCATAAGGGGTATCATCTATTCTTTTCCACTTATCAGCTGAATAATCGTGCAGGTTATGAAGGTGATACTCGAAAATGCCTTTCTCTTTCGCCCTGCCTAAAATAGATGAATCCATACCGCCTGAAAAAAGATCAGGATGCCCTGTCAATATGTCGAATCTTAATTTGCTCAAGTTTATAGTAGACTTTATGAACGGAATTGGAATATTTTTCCTAATTTTATTCAGAGAATTTTAAAGATAATCAAATGGATCAACCCATGAAACGATTCGGTTCAATATTTACTTTTATAATATCATTATTTCTAGGATCTATCAATCTCTGTGGTGATGAAAACCTTATTATCAACCCTGAAGTACTGCCGGAAACCATTTATACTATAGAATATAGTGAGTACGAAGAATCAAATTTCTCTTTTTTCGTACCCAGGCCAGTTGGAGTAGATTCGGAGAGATTATTTTATAGTTCACTTCAATACAAATTTAGGCTTACTACTGAAATATCAAATACCCACGGCGTTGGGTCATTTATGCGTTTTACCGCTGAGATACTTGAGTATAGTAATGATTCACAAGGTGATTTTACTATCAATACCAATGCTGATATTAATAATATTATTGGAGTTGAAGTAGGAGGGATATTGGTTGATGGTAATAATATTCAATTTGATAACACCGATGAACCTCTGAAAGCTAATGTTGCTGGTTTAGTTCTTGGGATGATCAAAAATCTATATGATGTAAACGGCGAGATCAGTTCTGAAGGTAAAAATCTAAAAGAGATAGCCGATGAAGATGAATTTAGGGTTGATTTTGCTTCTATAACTAAGGAATACCCTGGAATGATAGGACTGTACTCTATGGATTATCCCGAACAGCAAACATTCGGGTTAGCCATGCCTTTGGAGTTTCAGATAATTAATGATATTCCGTTTTATGTCCTAAATTACTATGAGCGTGCTATGATATTTGCTAACAAAAAAGAATATGAGTTAATCAACAGAACGCCGAATCAACCGTTTTTTTCAGAAGAAGATCTAAGTGGTGAGATCGATATCATGTGTTTTTATAATAAAGATTCTAAACACATCGAGTCCTTCCAGAAAAAGGAAAAAATTACTACGCAAGTAAATGAATCCAGTCCTAAACCCTATAAAGTATTAACTAAAGAAGTTAAAATGAAAGTTCAGATAAACTGATCAACTGCTTTTATCTTCCCACTCCGCTATCCATTTCTCTTTGTTCTCGATAAAGTATTTGTTTGCAGGTTCATATTCGTTTGGGATAATACCCTCTAGAATAGCTTCTTCGATATTGTTCTTGATGAAGCCGATTATACGCCCTGGGGGCAGACCTAGCTCTTTCATTATTTCATCTCCTCTCACAGGAGACTGAAATGCCCTAAGTTCATCCTTCTGCTGAACCTCTACTACTTTATCGAATACATCGGTATAGTTCTGTAAATATCTCGACTCCTTCGATCTGTTCCTGGTTGTGATATCGGCACGGCATAATGTGAAAAGATCTTCCAAGGCTTCGCCAGCGGTTGCCGCAAGCCGCCTTATAGCTGAATCAGTAACTCCGCTATCCACAAGCTGCATAGGCCTCTGATGAAGGCGGACAAGTGTCTCAACATAAGGCAAATGATCCATTGGTAGTTTTAGACTGCGGAAAATCCTTTTCTGCATCCTAGCGCCCAGCTCTTCATGGCCATGGAAGGTCCAACCTGATTTTCTATCGAACCGTTTGGTCTGGGGTTTTGCTACATCATGCATTAGTGCGGCGAATATCAGCCATACATTGTCTGTTTCCGGGCTGATATTATCAACAACTTGGAGAGTATGCCAAAACACATCCTTATGCCCGTGTCGCCTGCCTTTTTGTTCAACTATATCAATCCCAGCAAGCTTATGCAGCTCAGGGAATATGTACTCCATAATACCGGTTTTGAAAAGTATGCCTAAACCTATCGATGGCTTTGGGGATTGCAAGATCTTCAAAAACTCGGCTGTAATACGTTCTTGCTTAATTTTCTTGATGTTTGAGGCAAGAGAGGAAATTGAGGAGTATGATTTTTCTTCTATCTCAAACCCAAGTTGGCTTGCGAACCTAGCGGCTCTGATCATTCGCAAAGGGTCATCAGCGTAAGTGGTGTGTGGATCAAGCGGCGTTCGGAGTAGCTTGGCTTGCATATCAGCCATCCCACCGAAAACATCGATCAAACGGTATTCCCTGCCGATCTGTATTGCGAGAGAGTTGACTGTAAAATCCCTTCTTGCTATATCATCATACAAAGTACCTTCGGAGACTTTTGGATTGCGGGTTTTGCCGTCGTATTCCTCTTTTCTAGTGCCTACAAACTCTAAATTAAAGCCACCTACTGGTACCATCGCTGTCCTGAAACGCTCATAAGCCACTACTTTAGAATTTAGCTTTTCGCCTAGCTGCACTGCAAAAGCAATGGAATCGCCTAGTACTGTAAAGTCATAGTCGGTCGTTGTTCTATCAAGAAAATAATCCCTTACCGCTCCCCCTACAAGGCATACATCTACACCTGATTTGTCAGCTAGGTCTGCTACTTCTTTAATTATTGGATCAAAAGCATCTGCTGGCAAAACAGTACCTGTAACTTCTACGCTTCCATCAAGAACTTTGTCAGCCATTATTGTAAATATGGTTTAAGGGCTTTGCCTGTTAAAGAATCTTTGATTTTGATAAGCTGTTCAGGAGTACCCTCAGCTATAATCTCACCACCTTTGTTACCTGCTTCAGGGCCAATATCCATTATGTGATCAGCAAAACCGATAACATGCATATTATGTTCGATAATGACTACTGAATTGCCGTTTTCCACCAGTTTATCCAAGGCGCGTAGTAATTTTTCAATGTCATCCATGTGTAGGCCAGTGGTTGGCTCATCGAAAATAAACAATGAACCACCATTGTCACCGCTATCCAGATAAGAAGACAACTTAATTCTTTGTGCTTCCCCGCCTGATAGATTAGAGCTTGGCTGCCCCATTTTCAGATACCCGACACCCACATCAGATAGTACCTGAAGCTTCTTCATTACTTTTTTGTCTTCGGCAAAAAACTCAATACCTTGGTCAATGGTCATTTCAAGTATATCAACTATAGATTTCCCTTTGTAGAGAATATTTCGAGCGTCCTTGCCGTATCTGCTTCCTCCGCAGGCTTCGCAAGTGAGCTGTATATCAGAGAGGAACTGCATATCAATAGTGATACTGCCCTCGCCTTCGCATACCTCGCAACGCCCTCCTGAAACATTAAATGAGAAAAATCCGGGCTTCAGACCCCGTACTTTTCCTTCAGGCGTCTGTGTAAAAATCTCCCTTATAGCATCAAACGCTTTATTATAGGTAATGGGGGTGGATCGGGATGAACGGCCGATAGGGGATTGGTCTATCAGATAAATATCGTTCACGTCATCTGTACCGTCTATACTCGTGTGTTTCCCGATTTTACCATTGTAACCCGTTTTGATCCTTTTTACTCCAGCGTACAGTATATCATTTACAAGTGTTGATTTACCACTTCCTGATACCCCTGTTACAACAGTCATAATACCCAGCGGGAAATCGGCCTTGTCCATTTTGAGATTGTTCTCTCGCGGATTATGGATCGTAAGGAATTTATCCGTCTTAGATCGTCTTGTTTTAGAGCTTTCTATCGTCAGTTCACCACGAAGGTATTTACCTGTAAGGCTTTTACCCGTTTTGACGAGTTCATCGTAAGTACCGTGATAGACTACTTCTCCGCCCTCAGCTCCAGCTTTAGGGCCGATGTCTATTACGTTATCGGCTTCTTTCATTATCTCGGGATCATGCTCTACAACAAGTACTGTATTACCGATATTTCTTATTTTCTTGATAATCTTTATCAGCCGCTCGGTATCCCGTTGGTGCAGCCCTGTGGAGGGTTCGTCAAGTACGTATAGCGTTCCTACAAGAGAGGAGCCGAGAGCTGTCGATAGATTGATTCTCTGCGCTTCGCCGCCTGATAGTGTGTGCATCATCCTGTTTAGCGTAAGATATTCAAGGCCGATATCAACCAAAAGAGCCAACCGCCATTTTAGCTCATCCATAACTTCTTTGACTACGCCAGCTTGGTACTCTGTAAATTGAAGTGAGTTGACCCACTCGGCAACTTGCCCGATAGGCATTTCGATTATTTCAGGTATATTTTTACCGCCTACGAAAACCTGTCTGGCCGATGTGCGGAGCCTAGATCCGCCGCACGCCCAGCATTTAGTGTATGCCCGGTAGCGAGCTACTGTTACACGGTTCTGGACTTTATAGTTATTATCCTGTAAGGATTTGAAAAAACCGTTTATTCCTTTGTATCTGCCGTCACCATCCCAGACTATTTCTTTTTCCTTGGGTGATAATTCGTAATAAGGCTTGTTCCTTGGTATGCCTTTACGCTCGATAGCCTGCATTAGCTCGAACTGCCACGAGCCGTGTTTGGCGCCTTTGAACGGTGCAATCGCTCCTTTTTGCAAAGTTACGGAGCTATCTGGCACAACGAGATTTTCGTCTATACCCATTGTCCTGCCAAAGCCTTGGCACTCCGGACACGCCCCAAAAGGATTGTTGAATGCGAATAGCCTCGGTTCGGGTTCTATATATACTCTGCCGCTCTCATTATCTTCATAGATATTTGAGTATCTATATGTCTCTTTGTTATCTAGATTATATACGGCTATTCGGCCTTCGCCGAACGCAAAAGCGGACTCTATGGAATCTGTAATCCGAGTAATGGATTCTTCATCTTTTCTAAGGGCAAGCCTATCTACCAAAATATGGAAATCATCATGGTTGATATTTGCCGGCAACCTGTCTTCTTCCAAGTTGATTACCGAGCCGTCTTTCATTACAAGACGGAAGTACCCTTGCTCAAAATAAGCTTTGATGCTTTTTTCTACATTAGTTACATTCGGCCCAAGCCTGAACATAATGTACAGCTTAGTACCTTCTTCAAACTCCGCGATGCTTTCAACAACGGACTGCGGAGTATCTTTGCGGACAATATTGCCGGTATCCTTACATATCGTAACGCCGATCCTGCCATACATCAGCCTGATGTAATCATATATCTCGGTGGATGTACCAACGGTGGAGCGAGGATTTTTCTGTGGCGGGTGCTGTTCAATTGCGATTGAAGGCGGCAAGCCTTCAATTGAATCAACATCGGGTTTTGCCATCCTTTCCAGAAACTGCCTTGCATAGGATGAAAGTGATTCTACGAATCTTCTTTGCCCTTCCGCATAAACCGTATCAAAAGCAAGAGATGATTTGCCTGAACCGCTAACACCAGTTATAACAGAGAACCTGTTCCTCGGGATATCAATATCGATATTCTTCAGATTATGAAGCTTGGCACCTTTTACTTGTATCGTTTTAGGTTTGTTAACTTTAGATGAAGCGGTATTGATTGTTGCTTTTTTTGTAGTTTTTCTGGTGGACTTAATAGTATCCTTTTTTACCGCATCAGTTTCAGGTTTAGATGAAGTGGCTTTCTTTTTCGTATTTTTTGTTTTGGCAGTTGGCATAGAATGCAAAATTAACAATAGCTGATCTGATATGAACCATTTTACACGATATATATTCCTCGGTATTACAGTATTTATGATATTGATGTTTTCTGGCGGAGAATCCAGACTCCTCTCACAAGGTATAGACAATACCGCTATCCCGCCTTCATATAGGTTTTACAAGCAGCGGGGCGGGCTTATTATCGGGCTTTCTTATGCTAGTGGCGGCAATCCCGGCTTTTATGATTCAGAAGCTAACGCGGTGATGGAGTCGGATGTGGATTTTGATAATGATCCGGATATTACACTCTTCACCGATGACGGCCTTAGGCTTTTGCGCGATACTATGGATAGTGTAAATAGACTCTGGGATACCGAGTACGACGATTTCGCGTTTAACCTCGGATATGAGATAGGAGATTTCTTGGTTTATTCAAAGTTGAACTATCAAGTAAGAAGTTATAATCTTAGATATACAGCTGTACAGTATAACCAAGCTTTCTTTGATAGGTTAGTCGTGCAGAGAAGAGAAGAGATAATTGTACCTGTTGATTCCGACAGTCGCTTCGGAAGTTTAGTCTTAGGAACCAGGTACACAGCAATCGATAATGAAAGTTTTAAAGTTTATATTAGGCCTGAAGGAAGGATCGATCTGATATCCGATGACGCTCAGTTCTTTAACAATACTCCAAATATGCTTTCTATTCCTATCGGTTTCGTCACTGAGTTTAATTCGTTCGGCATTTTGCTAGAAAGCGGTTTCAATTTACGTGAGGGTAATATGAGCGAACAGTTCACTACTGATTTCTCTTTTTTCCTGAAAAATGTTACCAATACAGTCCTTTTTCTGGATGTTCAGTATGTCCAGTCACTGGATGATCCATTAAATGATGGTGATTTTATCCAGTTCCAGCATCCATCCGCTCCTTCTTATCTTACTGTAGCACCTGGCTTCAGTATTTTCTTCAATGATGCTTTTGATCTCAACTTCCGATACAGAGTTGATCTTTGGAACACCAATAATTACGGTATGAAAAGGTTCTCCATCGGTGCAAACTATATGCTGAGATAAAGTGGATATGATAACAGGCTGAACTAGTAGGTATTTTCGATTTCATTATCTTCTCCTAAATCTTCGGAAACATCCTGATTATTTTTATCAATGGTCAGGATGGATTCCCTAAAGCTTATGCCGTGGGTACCGGCCGAAGATGATATATTCAGCAGTATCCCAATAGCCGCTGAATATATGAATATCGCAGTACCGCCAAATGATATAAACGGTAGAGGAACCCCGGTAGGCGGGAGTAGATTTGTGTTTACCATTGCGTTGACAAACACATAAACCGCAAATGTGATTATTATTCCGATAGCCAAGAAATATCCGAAATTATTCGGTGCCCTCTTTGCCACGATCATACCTCTCATGAATATCCACATATAGAGGGAAATAACTATAAGCAAACCTATAAATCCGTATTCTTCACCGATGACTGCAAAAATAAAATCACCGAACGATTCTGGCAGGAATAACTCACTCTGGCGGGACTGCCCAGGGCCTACTCCTGAAATGCCGCCGTTACCAAGTGCTATAAGTGCCTGACGTGTCTGATAAGATACATTTTCGGCAATATTACCGTCCGCGGTACCAAAAAAAGCTTTAAGTCTGTTGAGTCTATATTCGGCTGATACGAAATACACACCGCCCGCGAGTGCCCCGAACAAGGCTGTCCAACCGAGGTATTTAGCCCGAACATTACCCACAAACATTATTAAAAAAGAAATTGTGAATATCACGGCCATAGTGGAGAAATTGGGCTGTAGGGCTATAAGCCCGCAGGTGAGTACTGTCCAGAATACAAATGGTATAAAGCCGTTCCCGAAACCATCGATATACGACTGTTTTGCCGAGAGCATGGAGGCAAAGTGAATGACAATAGCAAACTTCGCTATCTCCGAAGGTTGGAAGGATATGAAACCGAGATCGATCCAACGGGTCGCACCCTTTTCGGTAGTTCCTATAAGCAGAACCAGCACCAATAGGATAACTGAACCGATCAGCAGAGGTTTGGATAAAGGACGGAGTAGATTATAGTCAAATTTGGCAAAAAACAGGATGATTCCGATACCCATCAGTACTTTCACCGCATGGCTGAAAGCAAAAAATGAAGGGCTTCCAGCTTTGGCAAGCCCCTGGCTTGCGCTACCGCCATAAACAAAAGCAATCCCGCCCAGCATAAGCATGATCACTGGAACAAAAATGCTCCAGTCGATCTTATTCGGTTTACTGGAAACTGATTCCATGCTACTAGGATCAAATGTATTATCGCCAGTAGCTGCAAAAGTATCGCTTGCCATTATCATTCCCCCTTATGATAATTTTATCTAAGCTCAAAAATATCATATTGATCCATCAACTGCAACTGTGGCATTAGTGTAGCATGGAATGCACGCTATTATAAGAGTTCGCCCACTAACTCTTTGAAATGCCTTCCACGCTCTTCATAGTTGGTGTATTGATCAAAACTCTTACAGGCAGGCGATAGAAGTATTATATCCCCATCCTCTGCCATGGAGTTAGCCAGCTGAACGGCTTCTTCCAGATCAACTGTTTTATCACAGGATACCATAGATGAGTATGTAGAGAAAATCTCCGATGCGTCATTGCCGAAGGAAATAACGTTTTTGACTTTCTTTTTCACAAGTTCGGCTATTGAATAATAATCATTGTTATCACCTTCGCCGCCGGCCAGCCATATTATCGGCCTTTCAAAACTGGATAAGCCATACCAAGCTGCGTTAATATTAGTGGCTTTGGAATCGTTGTACCAGTCGGCTCCATCCAGTTTGGCTACGTGCTCTAGCCTGTGTTCCACACCTCTGAAAGATGTTATTGAATCACGAATGTCTTCATCTGGTATCTCTAAGTATCTACAGGCAAGGATAGCCGCTAATGTATTTTGCACATTATGGCTACCCGGTATCGCGATTTGCGATATAGGCATGAATTCCCCCGAATCTTTATGCTGCTTTAAAAAGATCCTATCATGCGTTGCATAGATATCTGTCTCATCACTTTTCAGCGAAAATCTTGATACTTTAGCGTCAGTTATTCTGTCGGGCATTTCCCCTCCGATGTTAAAATCGGTAGCCCTTAACTCACGAGCAAGCAGTGGATCGTCTTCATTCAAAATTAACGAATCGGATGGTTTCTGATTTAGTGTAATTTTCCACTTTGCACGAAAGTAATCCACAAACTTCCCGTGATAGCTAAGGTGATCGGGGGTTATATTGCAGAATACTGCCACATCAGGCCTGAATTCCTTGATTCTATCAAGTTGATAGCTTGAGGCTTCGATGACTATAATTTTGCCGGATTCCTGCCCTATATAAGAACTCAGCGGCGTACCTACATTACCGCATAGTAACGGCTCACCGCCAGATTCTTGGATAATATGATTAATCAGGTTTACTATAGTTGTTTTACCGTTGGTACCGGTAACTGCAACAATTGCTTTTTGTCCATTCAAATTTTGGTATGCATATTCCAGCTCTGATATTATAGGTATATTCTTTTCTTCAGCTTTTATAAAGTAGGGAAATGATGGTGGCACTCCAGGTGACGTGATAACCAAGTCAGTATCGAGAATTTTATCTGTATGCTCACCGAATTCAAAGCTTATTTCAATTGCTTTTAATTCTTCGATAAGAGCTTTGTTTTTTTCTGAGCTGCTGGCTTCACTTATAAAAACTGAATGCCCTTTACTTTTTGCGAGTTTTGCAGCAGCTATTCCGCTTTTGCCAGCACCAATTACGCTTATTCTCATACTATTTCTATTTACATCCGTTGATAAATAAATCCATGACTACAGGAATCACTCAGCTTGTAATATAAATGTTTATTTTGATCTTAAACCTTATAGATATAGCTTTTCATTCAATAACTTTTAGGCTTGCTCTATTTTCGGCGATAGCTTTTAACAGCTACCAGATAGAATCGCAGGAAAGGACTGAATATCTGCGTATTCAATTTGCTGACAAAGGTATTTACGGTAATTCAATCGATACTGAGGCCGAATATCAAATCGCCTTAAGCCAACTTAGCCAAAGCACGATAAAAAGGCGGATTCTGCAATACGATTATCTAAAAAGTGATAGCAGGGTAGCGAGCTTCGAAGATTTACCAGTTAGCGATGAATATATAGATAATATTATTCAAATGGGTGGGGAGTATGAAGTAAGCTCCCGGTGGTATAATTATGCGGTTTTTGGTTTTGTAGGGGATCGAGATAGCCTAATCGAAATTATTGCGAACCTTGATTTTACTGATCGAGTTGAGTGGATAGGCCAGCCATTGGGCGTAGGCGGTATTGAGGAAATACAAGTTGATTCAGTCACAGATCAGCATCACCTATTGAGTGGTTGTGATTCCACTTTAGCTTATCGTTTCTCTACCAATCAGCTTAGCCGGCTTCAGATAATGGATCTGCATAAAAAAGGATGGGCTGGGCAAGGCGTTAATATCGCTTTGATTGATAACGGATTTATAACTACCCATGATGATATTCAGCATATTTTGCTAAATGATGTCTATGATTTTATCCAAAGAGATGAGACGGTAAGCAATCAGGAAGGGGACGCTGATAATCAAGATGATCACGGTACTTATGTTCTCGGTACTATCGCCGCTTTTCATCCAGGTGTATTTATAGGCTCAGCACCACTAGCCACTTTTTCTTTATACAAGACTGAAGTCATGCAATCCGAAACTCCTCTGGAAGTAGAATACCTTATTGCAGCTATTGAAAGAGCGGAGCGTACCGGGGCTGATATAATTTCTGTGTCACTGGGTTACCGTTACTTCGATCAGCCTTTTGATGAATTTGAGACTGAAGATCTGGATGGAATTACTGTAGGCGCTTCCATCGCTTTTGATAGAGCCTCTGATCTTGGGGTTATATGTGTTTCGAGTGCTGGTAATAGCGGCGATACCCAAACTACCATAGGTAGCCCCGCCGATTCAAGAAAAGGTATTGCTGTAGGCGCATTGAATAGCTCTCACACACGAAATACAAGCTTTTCATCTTTTGGGCCAACTGCTGACGGCCGGCCAAAGCCAGATATTTTCGCTCAGGGAAGTAGGGTTACCACTATCAGTCCATTCAATAACACATCGTATTCTCAAGTAAACGGCACATCATTTTCAGCTCCCATAGTTGCTGGTCTTTTGGCTAGTATGATGTCCTCTATGCCCGATATAGCCCCCGATAGCCTGAAAAAAGTATTTCTCAATAGCCAGGGCGATATGCGTTATGGTAGAGATAGTGTTGCAGGTTATCCGCTTGTATATGATGCTTCTTCCGACGTAAGGCCAGTGCCGACTATCCCGATGTACTATGATCTGTATGAGGATGGAATCAAATACAGAAGGTTCTTTATCCAATATGATGAAAGTCAATTTGAAAGTATAGATGACATTCTGCAGAGACTACAGATTTTAGATCCGGATAACAATCCAGAAACTTTTTATCTTAAGCGATATTTCGATAGTGGGATTTTTTACTGCGACATAGATAAAAGCAAGTATGGAGACTCTGTATATGTTGCTTTGGATCTGTCTGATGTTCACAGGCCGAATAGATTGATTTACCATGCCTATGCAAACCAGACAATTAACAGTGATTTTACATTATGCGAATTAGAGCTACCTGATTTGAGCGATGTATCACCGGAAGCATTTTTAGATAATTTTAATCAGCCGTTTGATATAAAGTTCTTTGCACACTTCAGAAGTGATTCAGATCTGGAAATTCTTTATCAGTTCTCGGCATCCGCAAATGTAAGCTTCGCCTTGCATGATGTGAACGGCAAACTTATATCAAAAGAAGAGAGATTAATCGGGAATGGTGTAGACAAGCTAACTCTCGGAAATTTCAATACGCTGGCAATAGGTAATTACTTCTTGCAGTATAGGGTAGGGGAAAGCCAACTAGAAACAATAATTATCCCCAAAAGATAAAAAATAAGATTTCTGTTTGGATTTGTCGGATCATCTACCTAATTTTGTTCTCTCTTTTAAGGCGGTCATGTCAAAACAAGAGTAATTCCAGTAAACATAAGGGCTCATAGCTCAGCTGGGAGAGCGCTACAATGGCATTGTAGAGGTCAGGAGTTCGATCCTCCTTGAGTCCACAATAAAGAGAAATATATTTGGGGTTGTAGCTCAGCTTGGTTAGAGCGCCAGTCTGTCACACTGGAGGTCGCGAGTTCGATCCTCGTCAGCCCCGCTCCCATAAAGCCTATTCTATTTTAGAATCGGCTTTTTTTTTGTTCCCTTGATATTAATGCATTATATACTTTTTATCATCAGAACCATTTCTTGTACTCATTTATTAGTTTTTCTGCCCCCACAACATAAATGTTTTCTTCTATTGGGAATTCGTCATCCCCGGGTGTGACGATCAAATTAATAGGGGAATTGATATCCTTAAATGCCTGCCGGTTACCTTTTGTTAGTTTAGGTGCTGATGAATATTTTATTTCTATCGATACTTTAGGTTTGAAACCTTGAAGTAAAACCAAATCGATTTCAGCGCCTTGTTGGGTTCGATAAAAGAAATACCGATATTTGTCTTGCAGTATCGATATTATCTGGTCAATAACATATCCTTCCCAAGAATTGCCGATAATAGTATTCCCAGCCAGTTCATCATATGATTGAATATTCAACAGATGATGTAATACCCCTGAATCTCTGATATATACTTTAGGGCTCTTGACTAGTCTTTTCTTCAGATTTGTTTCGTACGGCATGAGCATACGGATTATGAATGCTTCACTCAGAAAATCAATATATCGCTTTGCCGTTGGGTTACTCACTCCTAATGCTCTCGATAATCTTGTGACTTCTAAAAGATTACCGTGTTGGCTTGCTAATAGTTGCCATAGTTTATAATTGAGAGTAGGATTTATATTTAGACCCAATCTTATAAGGTCCCTTTCTATATAAGTCTTGATATAGTTTTTATGCCATCTATATATCTGTTCGGGTGTATTGGCTTGTAACGCATCAGGAAAGCCGCCATTTATCCAGTGATGGTTTTGGGCATAACTATCGCTGATCTCTAAGTAATTGAATGGCGTGAGTTCTTTATAAGCTATTCTGCCAGCTAACGATTCAGATGAATCCCTTATTAAATCTGGGCTTGCCGATCCAGTTAAGATAAATCTACCGGGTTTTCTATTAGCATCGATTTCGCTCCTCAGGATGGGGAACAAGGATTTGTCCCTTTGTATTTCGTCTATTATGATGCATGAGTCTCTGTTTTGCTCAAAATATAACTGTGGCTCAGAAAGCTTTAACTGATCTCTTGGGCTCTCTAAATCAAGATATACTACATTTTTAAGCATCATCTTAGATAAGATTTCCTTTACTAATGTAGTTTTGCCTACCTGTCTGGGCCCGATAACTCCTAAGGCGGGGAATTGTGTTAGTATTTCTGCACATTCATCTGCTATTTGTCTATTTATCATGGACAAAAATATCAATCTTCCATGAAATATTAAAGATCATCTTTAAAATTTCATGGATAATACTATTCAATTCATCATCAATTCATTATTTTGGTCAAAAAAAAAGCCTGAAAGTATTTTGCTTTCAGGCTGGCTGTATCATTAAAATGCGATTTGAAGTATTTCTATTTAAGCATTCATTTTGTGTGTAATGTTTGTAGCTACCGATTTACCCTGCATGAACAGAAGTAGATAATCGCGAGAGCCAGCTTTAGAATCTGTACCGGACATATTAAAGCCACCGAACGGATGAACATCAACCAAAGCACCTGTACATTTTCTGTTCAGATATAGGTTACCGCAATGAAGTTCACGTCTTCCGCGCTCTAGTTTCTCTGGATTGTTCGTAATAAGTCCGCCGGTTAAGCCGTACTTAGTACCATTGAATATCTCGATTCCGTGGTCAAAATCTTTAGATTTAATAAGAGCAAGTACCGGACCGAATATCTCTTCTTGGGCAATTGTATCGTTTTCGTCTCTGGTCTCTATTATAGTAGGCTCGATAAACCAGCCGTTACCTTCGGCTTTGCCACCGCCAAGCAATAGCTTGCCCTCTGATTTGCCTTTTTCGATATAGTCAAGTATTGAGTTATATGCTGATTCAGAGATTACAGCGCCCATGTGTTTGTCTTCGTTAGGGTCACCTTGAGAGATTTCTTTTGTTAGTTCGATTACTCGGTCAACTACTTGGTCGTAAACTTTTTCATCGATGATAGCTCTGGAGCATGCTGAACATTTTTGGCCTTGGAAACCAAAAGCAGCTGCTACTATGGACTTAGCGGATAGTTCAATATCTGCTTCGCTATCGATAAGCATCGCGTCCTTGCCGCCCATTTCAGCTACAACGCGTTTTAGCCATATCTGACCTTCGTTTACTTTGGCAGCTCTTTCATAAATTCTATTTCCTACTTCCATCGAGCCAGTGAAGGAGATGAATCTTGTTTTTGGATGATCTACTAGATAATCACCTGCTTCGGCACCAGAAGCTACTAAGAAGTTGAGAACACCGTCTGGCAGGCCTAGCTCTTGCAATATCTCAGCAAACAGCCATCCCATCATAGGGGTCTCAGATGATGGTTTAAGAACCACGGTATTTCCAGATACGATAGCTGCTGCTGTCATACCAACCAATATAGCAAATGGGAAATTCCAAGGCGGAATAACTACTCCGACACCAAGTGGTATGTAGAAGTATTCATTTTTTTCGCCTTCCTGCCCAGTCAGAGGTTGATTCTCAGAGTAGCGAAGAGCTTCTCTTGCATAGAACTCAAGAAAATCAATAGCTTCGGCCGTATCGGCATCAGCTTCAGTAAAGTTCTTGCCAGCTTCGTTTATCATCCATGCATTTACTTCAAAACGTCTTTCTTTTATTATAGCTGCCGCTTTGAAAAAATAATCGGCTCGTTCTTCGGCTGGTACGTTTTTCCATGATTTGAAAGCTTCTTGAGCGGCCTGCATAGCTTTTTCAGCGTCTTCCTTACCGGATTTCTGGAAAGTACCGATAAGGGTATCTTTATCGCTCGGCGAGTAGGATTTAGTTTTCCTATCTGTAGTTACTTTTTCGCCACCTATAATATTAGGATATTCTTTGCCAAACTGCTCTTTGACTTTAGCGATCGCTTCTTTTTGCTTTCTTGAGTTTTCTTCGATTGAAAAATCTAGAACCTCACAGTTCTGGAATTTTTCCATTCTTACCTCTGGGATTGATTTAATTTTTGACAAAAAACTATTTGAAGTCAGGTGCTAGCATTGTTAAAGATTAAAGTATAATATCTTTAGATAATGCTTATTCTATTTTTGCAATATAAGCCTCAAAAAGGCAAAAGCTATATAAGTGGAAAATACAGATTTCAAATTTGATATGGTATTATCCAGAGCTAGTTTATCTTATGCTCAGACTAATACTTCATCGTCGGCATCCACAAGGTAGAATCTATCTATGTGTATCTCAAATACATCCCCGTTTTCCTTCACCATCTTGAATGAGCCTTCCATAGTCCCCCAAGGGGTATCCAGCGGGCAGTAACTTGAATAGGAGAATGTATCGCCAGGCTTAAACTCAGGGGAATATCCCACTACGCCGGGCCCTTCCACTCTTTCCTCATTGCCTTCGGCATCGATTATCAACCACTTGCGGGATAACAGCTTAGCCCATTTATCGCTTTCGTTGATTATGGTAATATTATACTCAAACAGGTATTTCGTATCGCTGTTAAAAGTATCAGGATTGATGGGTAATGGGTTTACAACAACTCGAAAACCTTCGGTAAGCGCTACCGATCCTTTGTCATTAACAGAGTATTTTGTTTTCCTGTAACTTTCCTTTGTCATAGCTTAGCCGTAATTTTACATCTGTTATTACGTTCGTATATCATATTCATTATAGGTTTTTCGATAAAGTATTCGGAAGCTATATAATCAAAATCTTTAACCTCTGAATTTTAATCAAAAGCTCCAACCAATCCAAACTCTCCAAAGAGGAATCTACTCAGGCTAAAAGAAACGCTATTCTCACCGAACCTATGTGGCCATTAACCTGGAAGCAGTCCCTTCCGGGGATTCTCGGTATGCTGATGTTCGGTATCAACGCTTTTGTTGATGCTATTTTTATCGGTCGAGCTATAGGGGAGACTGCACTGGCTGGCGTATCTTTGGTTTTCCCGCTCACCAGTTTCGTTTTTGGCCTTTCATCTCTGGTAGGTATCGGTGTATCATCCTACCTGTCAATATTGTTGGGGGAGGGTGATTATAAGAAGGCATCACGAATACCATCGATAGCACTTACTCTTTCGCTGCTTTTATCATTGATACCACTTAGTGCCGGGGTTTTCTTCCCCGATCAGATTATATCTCTTATGGGTGGTAGCGGTGAAATACTCGAGCTAGGCGTGGAATATTTTACCTTAAGGATGTACTTAGCATTTTTCGTGATCTACGGTGTCTCCTCAAATATGCTTATAAGGGCCGAAGGGAAAATGGCAACGGCTATGTGGCTTGCATCCACGGGCATTATAGTAAACCTTATCTGTAATTACATTTTTATAGTCGAAATGGATATGGGGGTTTCCGGGGCAGCCCATGCAACCAATATTGGGATGGTGGCATATTCAGTAGCTAATACTCTATACTATATTCTCAACAAATCAAGCTATCCGATATCCAAGAGACTAATCTATCTTAAATCGAAGATTGTAAAGCGTGTTTTCTCCGTAGGTTCACCATCAATCATACAGTCCACTATGCAACTTGTACAGCAGGCATTGATATTCAACCTACTCGGTATATATGGAGATGAATCCGATATTGCTTTTTATGGCGTAGTTGGAAGATTGTTCCTTGTAGCTCTGATACCTGTATTCGGTATGGTCAGGAGCGTTCAGCCTATATTCGGGATTAATTACGGGGCACAAAAATATGATCGGGTAAGATCGGCAAATACAACATTTACTGTCGGGGGGCTAATGCTGATGGGGGTTATCGGTACGTTTATGCTTCTATTCCCGGAGGCTGCGGTATCGGCTATGGTGCCGGAACTCGTAATGGACAGTGACAAGGTCTTCCTGTTTAGGTTAGTGATGTTCATAGTACCGCTACTTCCATTCATATTTATGACAGTAGTGCTCAACCAATCGATTTCCGACGGACGAATAGCTGTAGGTATCACTATACTCCGGCAGGTTCTCATCTTTATTCCTCTACTTTTCTTGTTTACATATATGAGCGGAGTGGCAGGGGTTTACTACACAATATTCACTACAGAGCTTCTGGTTGTAATCATATCTATCTGGCTTACTCGTTACCAGTTAAAAAACATAAGGGTAAATAACTGATATGCTAAACAAACTACAGAATACTGATTTAGCGGCACTCATGATCAGAATTATATTCGGTGGGCTGATGCTTGTAAACCATGGCTGGGGTAAATTTGATAAAATCTCCTCAGGAAATCTCGGGTTCCCTGATCCCTTAGGTATAGGTTCGGAGATATCGCTTTATCTCGCTGTCTTTTCCGAAGTGATATGTGCAGCACTGGTAACTGTAGGCTTATTTACGAGAGCCGCCACGATACCTTTGGTTTTTACAATGGGTGTGGCTTTTTTCGTGGTTCACGGCGGTGATGCTTTCGCTGAGAAAGAGTCATCTTTCATGTACCTGCTCGGATATTTGGCAATAATATTCATTGGCCCAGGTAAATACTCTATGGATAGAGCTTTCAGAAAGAAAATGTAGTTCAATATAGCTGATAATGATTCTTTAGCTTTGCAAATTGAACCTTTTATACTATTATAGTAATCTGAATCTTCTCTCTCACCAAGCTTTATTTTAGAAAGTGTTCATATTTAATAGTAGGCCAGCTTTAGGCTTTATTTTCATTTCCGGCATTTCAGCTATTGTTGCCGATCATCTCTTTGGATTGTGGCCTGGTTTATTACACTTCTACTCTATACTCGCCGTAATCAGTATAGCACTTGGGGCTGCGTTACTGTCCTACTGGAAAGATAATATAAAGCCGATATCGATTTTTCTTATGTGTTTCTCGGTAGGAGCTATTTTCTCATATAACCTCAACATGCTTGAACTGCCCTATCCAGACTATATAAAAAGCGATGAAAAGGCCTTGGTTCAGGGTGTTATTACAGATATATTGAAATCAGAGGACGGGCTTAGTAGATATATAGTAAACGGAATTATAGATACTAAAAGCTTAGAGGCTATCAGGCATGGCGTAATGGTTGTAGATTTCAGCGATAATATACCAGATTTAGGCAGTCAGGTAAGGATCAAAGGCACAATTGTTTACCCCGAAACACCGAATCTGCCGGGCGAGTTTGATAGCTCGTCATACCTCAAATCTAAAGGCTGCGTCGGGACTGTTTTGACCCGAGACGTATCAATCGATTATACATTAAACCAGAGCGGTCTCTATCTGACCTGGCTCAAATATCTGCATAAAAGCCGAAATGCAATAGATAACACTCTCAGAAAGTATTATTCAGGCCACCAATACCCCGTGATAAAAGCCATGCTTCTCGGTGATAAATCTGAACTGTCCAAAGATACGCGGCAGATGTATTCAAGATCAGGAACGGCCCACCTATTGGCAGTAAGCGGTCTCCATACTGGTATAGTAGCGGCGGTAGTTTTCTTCATGTTATCAGGTGTGAGAAATAAACAGGTCAAGTTTTGGGTCTTCACACTGCTTTTAACGGGTTTTGTTATACTTAGCGGTTTTCAGCCTTCGGCCATCAGGGCAGGAACAATGGCGGTTATATTCTTATGGATACATCTCTCGGAAAGAAAAGCCGATTCGCTGAATGTATTCGCATTTGCCGTAGCCATAGCCTTGATAATAGACCCTAGCCTTTTCTATTCGATCGGTTTTAGGATGTCCGTAATGGCGGTATTAGGTATTTTGTTATTCTATTCCAAGCTATATAAATCACTTGTTTCAATATTGAGAAATAGATTTGTATCTTCATCTTTAGCAGTAAGTGTAGCATCATCGGTATTACTCTTTCCATATATAGCTTATGTTTTCGGGAGCTTTTCAATTATATCACCATTAGCGAATTTAGTAATTGTACCGATCTATTCTTTGGGGTTAGTCTTTTCAATAATAGCAGAGCTTTTCACTGGTTTGTTAACTCCGATAGCAGAGACTTATCATAATGCCAGCGGTTTCTTACTTGATATAGGTATGATCGCGAACGAGTATTTCGCAAGCTTATCTTGGGCTTCGGTTGATAGCGAAGCGGCCTTCCCCTTTGCGGCAGTGTACAGTCTTGTATTGATTGCCTTGCTTATCAATGTATATTGGCCATTAAAAATCGCAATAGCTTCTACTACCCTGTTGTTTATAATAACGCCTGTTTCCGAAGAAGATATGAGAATCTACAATAGAAAGAACCTCGTTTATATAGAAAGTCAAAATTCAGGCGCTTCTTTGATTCTTGACAAACATTACTCTGATTATCCTAAAACTGATTTCGGACTTATGAATTATCTAGGTAATAAACTGGAGGTAGGTGATACAGTTTTGATTTCCGGCCTGCACGGAATGAAGCTTACGGATATGTACAAATACGATAGAAAGCTTGAGATAATCGAGATTGATACAGCAACACAGAGGTCATTCCTCGAAAAAACAAACATTGATATAACAAACACGTCGGTTAAGTCTGATAGCAGATAGCATAGTATCAATGAATATTAAACTGAAACCCTGATGCCACAGAAAGCAATAGTCCATACAGCCAAATACCCTGAAGTTGATGTAGAATTTATCAATACAAAAGACTTTCCAGTTACGATTGGGTGTACTCTGAATTCTGAGGAAAAACCATTTACTATAGGCCCTTCGAGAAATACTGATAGTAATCTGATAAAAGAGAACAAGGCAAAGCTGAACGCATATCTAAAAACCAAACCCTCTAAATCAATATATCTCTACCAAACACATAGCGATAATATTTATCTGCCTGATAGTTCTACGGAGTTAAGACTGGATGGAGGTTATGATAATGTAGGAGAATATGATGCTGCTATATCGAATATTAAGGGTTCACAGATCAATCTATCTGTAGCTGATTGTGGTGCTGTAATACTTTTCCATAGGGATAGTAATACCATTGCATGTATTCACAGTGGATGGAAAGGCACAGAAAAGTCTATTACAGAAAAAACTATAATAAAATTTGCCAAAGGTTTGGGTAAGTCAGTTGATCAAATAGCAAATAGCTTGGTTGTTTGGTTACTTCCATCAGCAACAGGCGACGCTTATGAAGTAGGGGAGGAATTTATTGAAAAGTTCCCTGATTCGATAAGCCTAAAAGCGGGTAAAGTATATTTTGATAACAAAAAAGAAATTATTTCAAGGTTGACTGGTTTGGGTGTTAAGGATGAAAATATCCATGTTTGCGCCTCCTGTACCATTGGGGACAACAAGTATCATTCTTTCCGTAGAGAAGGGGAGTTATCCGGCAGGATGAACGCTTTTGTAAGGCTAGAGGGCTAAAGAATGAAGTATATTATCGGTAACATCAATTCTTCCACCTACAAAGCTGAAATCTCATTACTTCTTAAAGGGCTTTTTGAAGACATAAAGCTGATTCATATCTTAAAGCTTAAGAAAAATAAGGCTTTTGCGGTTATTACAAAAAAAGATGATGTTAGGTCAGAAGATGAAGATCATGTTTCAGAGCTAACTAATAGCGACTTAGTAGATAGCCAAGATGATAGTAACCAAGCTAATATCAATGGCAATGATATAACTTTGCTAAACGGTTATTTGTTCGGAGGTAATAGATTAACTGTAAAAGAAGTAACCGCCTATAAGCCTAAAGAACAATCAGAAAAGAAAAAGAATCCCCGCAAGAAAAAGCCTACACTAAAAAATAAGGATAGTACTGCTGATGCAGATGATTGAAACCAAGTACGAAAATGATATATTATATCTATATTTAAGTAGGAACGATAAAAAAAACGCACTCAACCCAGAATTTGTAAAGCAGATTTCTAATTCTATTTCCTCTATTCCTGAAACCGCAAAAGCACTAGTTATATCCTCTACTGGTGATACTTTTTGTGCAGGTGCCGATCTGGACTGGGTTAGGCAAGGGCAACATCAAAGCAGAGAACAGAATTTTAATGAATCGCTTGAGCTGGTAAAGCTACTGGCTTCATTATCGGATTTGCCTATACCAGTGATAACTATAGCTAAAGGTGCTGCCGTTGGTGCAGGTGCAGGTTTGCTCCTTAATTCAGATCATATTATCGTACAAAAGAATACTGTTTTGAGTTTTTCGGAGGTAAAGATAGGTGTTGTGCCTGTTGCTATCATAGAGAAAATGTTCGATGTATTTCCTTATTACAAAGCCAAAGAACTTCTCCTTACAGGCAGAAGGATAAAAGGCTCCGATCTAAAAAAAATAGGTATAACCGATAACGTTTACTCAAGCGATACAGATGCCAAAATCATGTTGGATGAAATAATTGATGAGATAAGCACTACTAAGCCAGAGGCAGTTTCGATGACAAAACATCTTATCAGTAGTAGCTCCAAGCCGAAACTTGCCCAAGAGTTTATAGCGGAGAAAATCGCTGATCTGCGAAATACCGAAGAAGCCCGTGAGGGTATAGATAAGTTCTTCTCGTAATGCTTTATTAATTTCGCAGTATATCCTATAACAAACTTTATGGCATCAGAATGAAGATAAGCGGTTTCACAATGGGCAGAAACGTAGGCAAATTGTACTATCCTATAGCCGAATCTATTAAATCTATATTGCCAATCGTTGATGAGTTTGTTGTAGCTTATGGCAAAAGCGATGAGGATGACGATGCACTTCAGAGAATAAAAGCTATTGGTTCAGATAAGATCAAGATCATTGAAACCGAATGGGACTTAGAGAAATATCCTAACGGAACTGAGAATGCCCACCAAACAGATATAGCCAAAGATCATTGTACCGGGGATTGGCTTTTTTATCTTCAGGCTGATGAAGTGGTACATGAAAAGTATTTGCCTATTATAGAAAATCGCTGCAAGGAATTAATAGGAAATAATGAAGTAGAAGGGCTGCTATTCAAATACAGACACTTCTGGGGGGATTACGATCATTATATGGACTCTCATTCTTGGTATCCTCATGAAATAAGGATAGTCCGCAATCTACCTGAAATCCACTCCTGGGAATCTGCCCAATCCTTTAGAAGAATACCAGGATTCGATAGGGTCGATTACCGTCAGCAAGAAGGAACGCATAAACTCAAAGTAGCATTGGTTGATGCCTACATCTATCACTACGGTTGGGTGCGGCCGCCAAAGTACATGCAGAACAAGCGTAAAGCTCTTGATACTATCCATAAAGGGGGCGGTAAGGTATCTGAAATGTACCAGACACAGACTGATGAGTTTGATTACGGCCCGTTGGATCTCGCTAAGATTCACGATGGGACTCACCCTGCGGTAATGGCGGACTGGATAGCGAGGTTCGATTGGGCCGGTAGTCTAAGACAGTCCGGATCTATACCCAAAAACAGACCTCCGATGAAACACGAACGCACCAAGTATAAGTTTATCTCTTGGCTTGAAGATACATTTAACGGGGGTAAGCAGCTCGGGGGTTTCAAGAACTATGAGCTGCTTGATATCTGACCCCTAATGCAGTCGATAACAAGCTTTGTTTAATGTATATTGTAATAAAACCTATACCAATGATATATAGATAATAAACAAATACTTATAGTTATCGTGGAAAACCAAATCAATTCAATTCTATTTTCGCTTTTCATTTAGCTTGGATTTAATTAAATTTGTAGCTATTCAATTTGACAAAAAACGTTAATCAGGACTAAGAATGGCGGTTAAAAAAGGCAATACTAAGCAAATAGAGAAGGCTCTTGAAAATGTTGACTTTTTTGTCAATACAAAAGGCCTCTCTCACAAAACTCTTAATCTTTCAAAAGATGACCTTGTATCAGCACTTCGCCTGATGATCACTGCACGCCAAACAGATGACAAACACCTCACACTAGTTAAGCAAGGTAAATCTTTCTTCCATATCGGTGTTTCCGGCCATGAGTGTATTCAGGTAGCTGTAGCTGGCCAGATGAGACAAGAAGATTATGCTTGGACATACTACAGGGACATGGCTATAGCTTACACCAAAGGCATGACCATGAAAGATTATTTTATGCTTGCCTTCGCCAAGAAAGACTGTATGGCTACTGGCGGCCGCCAAATGCCCGGTCACTTCGGCCATCCAGATTATAATATGCCTACTCAGTCTTCACCTACGGGTACGCAGTTCCTTCCAGCCGTAGGTACTGCACTCGCAGGTAGAAAATTAGGTACAGAAGAGATTACTTATGTAGCTTCAGGTGAAGGTACGACATCGCAAGGTGAGTTTTTTGAAGCCGTTAACTGGGCGCACAGAGAAAAATTACCGGTCATCTTCTGCATTCAGGATAATGGTTATGCGATCTCAGTAAAAAGAGAAGATCAAGGTGCAGGTGGTACGGTACTGGATTATTTCGGCAACTATCCGAATCTGAAAAAAATACGTGTTGACGGTACAAATTATCTGGAGTCTGTTAAAGCTGCCCGTGAAGCTATGGAATGGATGAGAGCAGGTAAAGGTCCTGTTCTGATGCACGCTCTTGTAGAAAGGCTTCTGCCTCATTCTTCATCGGATGACCATAGAAAGTACCGCCCTGAAGAAGATCTGGAAGAAGCGAAGAACGAAAAAGACTGTATCCAGATACTTTCGGATTATCTTGTTAAGAACAATATGATGAAAGCCGAAGAGATCGATCAGATGTTCAAAGATGTTCGCAAGGAACTTGATGAAGCCGCTGATTGGGCTTGGGAACAAGAAGACCCTGTAGCCGAAGACTCAGTTAAGCAGAACTTCGCCGATCCTTCGACTAGAGATCTCGACTATGCAACTTCAGAACCTACTGAAGGCGAGCCAGTAGTACTTGTAGATGGTATCAATCACGCACTTCACGAAGAGATGAAGCGTAATGACAAAATGTATATCTTCGGTGAAGACGTTGAGGACGGTAAAGGTGGGGTGTTCACAGCAACACGAGGTCTATCTGAATCATTTGGTAAGGATAGGGTATTCAACTCTCCACTCGCCGAAGCATCTATCGCTGGTGTGGCTCTCGGTATGGCGGTTAGAGGCTTAAAACCAGTTGTAGAAGTACAGTTCGGAGATTATATCTGGCCTGCATTTATGCAGTATAAAAATGAGATCTCAGCCATGAGATTCAGATCAGACGGGCATTTTTCAGCTCCAGTTGTTACTCGTGTGGCAGTAGGTGGTTATATTCATGGCGGGCTTTGCCACAGCCAGAATATTGAAGCGATTTTTTCGCATGTTCCAGGCCTGTTTATCGCATACCCTTCTAACGCAGCAGATGCGAAAGGGCTTTTGAAAACAGCTTGCCGTATTGACGACCCGGTTATCTTCTGCGAGCACAAAGGTATGTACAGACTTCCATTCGCCCGTGTTACCGAACCTGATGATAACTATCTAATACCATTTGGTAAAGGTAAGATAGTAACCGAGGGTACCGATCTTACAGTAGTAACTTATGGTATGGGTGTAAAAGACTCATTTAACGCAGCTAAAAAAATTGAAAAAGAGACTGGTAAGAAAGTAGAGATTGTCGATCTTAGGACTATAGTGCCATGGGATCAGGAACTTGTACTTGAATCGGTTAAGAAAACTAGCCGCTGTCTAGTTGTGCATGAAGATACTATGACAACATCGGTAAGCGGAAATATCACTTCACTTATAGCAGACGAGGGCTTCCATTATCTTGATGCACCCATTAAGCGTGTTACAGCAAAGGATTCACACATACCATACCATCCAGTTTATGAAATGGACGTACTTCCTACTGAAGAAAAGATTTTCGATGCTATGAAAGAAGTACTGAACTTCTGAGTTAACTCTAAACATTCTCAGAGAAATTAAGTAGATAATCAAAGCCTTTCAGTAATGGAAGGCTTTTTTTATATTCGGGAATGAGAGAGATTCGATGGGACGAAGAAAAAAATAAGGTTTTGATCAGAACTCGGGGAGTCAGTTTTGACGAGGTAAAAGACCTTATCGAAAACAATCAAATACTTGATATCATAAAAGTACCCAATAATGAAAAGTATCCTAACCAAAAAGGCTTCGTACTGAAAATTAGAGGCTATGTACATCTTGTACCTTTTGTTCAAGATAGTAAGACAATTTTTTTGAAAACTGTTATACCAAATAGAAAACTAAATAAGAAATATGGTAAATAAAGATATTCATTTAGATGACTATGAAAAAGAACTCCAAGATTATATAGATAAGGGAGAATATGAGTCTGTAGAAAATTTGGAAGAACAAAAGAAGTACTATGCTGATATAGCAAGACATTCGATCAATCAAGATATCCAAAAAAAGTATGGTGATTCAGCTATAGCTGATGCTATCGTAAAACTTAAATCAATAACCGGTAAAGTCTTCTCTGAAAAAGAGGCTAGATCTATACTGTATAAAACTATAAGTACCAGAATGAGTTTGGAAAGCTTGATTTACGAAGCTATAAGCCAATACGTAGAACTTAAGAAAATACCTGAAAACAAAATAACTGTATAAGCCATGAACACACTATATATTGCAAAACCATCTGATTCAGCTACGGAAAAGGCACTGATAGCAATACTCGATACTTTGAAAATCGATTATGATCTTAATGAGAACGGGGATAATACCTATAGTAAAACATTTACTATGAAAATACTTGAAAGCAAGAGGCAAATTGAAAACGGAGAATATACTGAAGTCAATTTTGATGAATTAGATAAATATTTAGGGTTGTCGTGAAGACTTATGTAGTTCGATTTTCTAAGATTGCTGAAAAAGATATTGATGAATTAAAAAAAAGAAATGATCTCAAATCATTAAACCGCATACCTAAATTAATAAGTAGTATTGTAGAAAATCCATTCAAAGGGCTGGGTAAACCTGAGCCTTTAAAGTATAATTTGTCAGGTCTATGGTCGTGAAGGATTGATAAAAAAAATAGATTGGTCTATGAGATCGATAACGAGAATATTCTTGTTATATCAGTTATTGGCCACTACATATAATCTAGTTGATTTGCTCTCTAATTTACTTCCCTAATAGAGTTTTCAAGGCATTTCTAATCTCTTTACCGGTCTTATCTTCTAAATAGCCGGATATTTTATAAAGTATAATTCCATCTCTATTAGTTATGATTGTTGTCGGGTACCCATCAGGAATCCGGGAACTGAAAGCATATTCTTTCGGTACATATAGATATTTATAGTTGTATCCCTTTTTTGTTGCGTAAATCGAATCTCTCACTATAATTCGTTCATCTTCAAAGTCATCTATAGACACACTAAACACATCATACGATCCTTTTGATTCTAGATGTAAGGAGTCTAGCAGCGGTTTGATCTGCTGGCATGGCGGGCAGGACATATATGTAAATGTTATTACAAAGTGGTCGAACTTTGATCTATCATAACTGGGATAAATGTGCGTAAAATCGAATATAGAGTCAGATGTAGTCTGACTATTATCATATTCGGCAATCATTTCATCTAATGATTTCATTGGCTCATTAGGCACAAAATCCTCTAGTTCCAATAACGAATCCTTAATACTCTTTAAGTCAGAATCATAATTATATTCTTTATAATTATTATAGTAAAATGCGTAATATTGCTGGTCTAAATATTGTTTTGAATCATAAATACTTCTAGACTGAGTTAGTTTGTCGTTGTTATATAAATATCTATCATTCCAAGTGCTTCCGTCTTCTTCGATAGATTGATATATAACTGTATTTCGTTTAATCTTTTTAGTAGTTATCCCTTTTGACACATCCTTTTCTAGATCAATAATATCTTGATTTACTTTTTCTAGACTAAATCTATAATCAGGAGAATCATTTGCATTATAATAAAAACTTCTTACCTCGGTGCCTGATGTATCTACATACCATGTCCCAGTATAAGAAGTATCATTATAATAAACTCTGTTTGATCTGTAAGTGGTTTCTTTATCAGTAATAATATAGAATTTTAGAGTATCAGTACCTGATGTATAATATCGAACGATATAGTTGGCGATCGTTGTATCAACTCTACCCAATGCTTTCCAATTTTTTTCTACCTCATACTGATATACATTGATTGTATCCGCACCAATATATAAAGCCGATAAAAGGAAAAGCGAACTCATAAAGATTAGATTCTTTAACATTTGCTTGTCACATAAATTTTAAACTAAATAAAAAAAAGCCAGATCACATCTGCGACCTGGCTTTCATATGGTAATAATCTATTACTACTTCTTCTTACTCGCCTTGGCCTAATGAATAACCAAGCTGCCCGTCGAAAGTATAGAGGTTTTCTGTTTTTACTACATCACAGCCCAAAGCTTCGATATTTGTAAGTAGCTCTATAATGTCTTTGTTGTGGACTGAAGCAAGGCCTTCTATTTGACCTTTTTTGTTGGCTTTATTCCAGAAGCGGCATCTCCAGTGATCTGTCTTGAATGTTTCTGGCATGCCGTCAGGCCATACTTTGACACCGCGGTTAGTAATCATCTTTATTACCAGATTACCTTTGGATGCTTCATTAAGGATAGCACCGAGTTTTTCCGGATCGCGGTTCTCCTCATCCCAATCGATGAAAGCATCAACACCTACAAGCTGCTTGTTCTGCTTTTTAATATCCTTCAAAGTAACTTTTATGGGATCGGAAGAAGCAGGGAAGTCTGCTTTCTTAAGTTCTTTTGGTTCTTTGCCGAGATTATTTATCACTGCATCGGCAAACTCTTTTGTCCCAGCTTTCTCTTTTGATTTTGAAGGATCCCATATATCACCCGTATGTATGCCTTCTTCTAGTGTCGCCATCAAAGCATTATGGATTTTAGCTGCTATTTCACCCTTACCAAGGTGTAGAAGCATCAAAATAGCCCCGTTAATAAGCCCTGATGGGTTTGCGATGTTCTGTCCCGATATATCAGGTGCGGAACCGTGGATAGCTTCAAACATGGCAAATCCATCGCCTACGTTTGAACTGCCGCCAAGGCCTACTGAACCTGATATCTGAGCCGCGATATCAGATATGATATCGCCGTAAAGGTTTAGTGTAACTATTACATCGAATCTCTCTGGAGTGTCAGCTAATCTCGCGGAGCCGATATCGATGATATAGTGTTCTGATTCGATTTCCGGATATTCAACTTTTATCTCGTTGAATACCTCATGGAACAGCCCATCAGTAAGCTTCATGATATTGTCTTTGGACATACACGTAACTTTTTTGCGGCCGTATTGCTTGGCATACTCAAATGCATAGCGGATTATCTTTTCACAGCCAGGGCGTGATACGAGCTTAAGGCACTGATAGACCTCATCAGTCTGTCTGTGTTCTATACCAGCATATAGATCTTCTTCGTTCTCGCGTACGATAACAAGATCCATCTCAGGGAAATGTGAGTGTACATAAGGCACATAAGCCTGGCAAGGCCTTACATTTGCATAGAGGCCAAGTGTTTTTCTGACCGTTACATTGAGTGATTTGTAGCCTCCGCCCTGCGGGGTGGTAATAGGTGCTTTCAGAAAGACTTTATTGTTTCTTAAAGTATCCCAGGAATCATTTGAGATGCCTGCCGTAAGGCCTGATAGATAGACTTTCTCGCCTATGTCAATCGTATCATACTCCAGATCCGCACCAGCGGCATCAAGTATTCGCAGTGTTGCATCCATTATCTCCGGTCCGATTCCGTCACCATGGGCAACAGTCACTCTTTGCTTAGACATTGTTTTGTATTATATTTTTTTTGAAAAACGTTTTTTGCTTTTTTGCAATTTAGCATTATTTGATTATCTCTCCAGCCTCATTCGCCCAAAAGAGCAAATCCAGATGGTCCACGGGGATGCCGACTTGTACGGAATAGCCCAAGAATATTTTCTCGATAGTCTTATATCGTTTTGCTGTCGATATGTTCGGTAACTCGTCTAGTGCCCCGGCCGCTACCATATTTTTTAGGATATGTCTATCCAGTATTACCAAATCCGTGTAGCCGATGTTCCTCATAAAATGAGATGCTTCTTTAAGTCCGAAACCGTTGATCTTTTCCGCTAATGTATCGCGCTTTATGTATTTGTTCTTTTTTGATAAAAGCAGCTCTTCTATTTCATGCCATTGCTCTTTGATCTTTAGCAACCGGGCGCTTTTCTGATTGTGAAATCTGATATAATGCTGTTTATCTTCTAGAATTGCTACTGGGTCGGTATCATTGTATTTGAAATCTATAGATTCAAGCCTATTCTGTACCATCAAGGCATTAGCCGCTTTTGACTGAGGTGTACAGATACAAAAGCAAAGCTCGTAAAAATACTTTTCTTTGTCAATTGCCGAGAATTCATCCAACCTTTGTTCTATCTTTGGTTTTATAGATATATACTTATCATATAGCGCATTAGGCAAGGTGTACAAATCATACCTCGGTAAAGTTTTCTCGGAGCCTTTCACGAAGTTCTTCCTGTTGGCTGTAGGTATTGTTCAGATCGCTGCTGAGTTCGATATTCTTGTCTTCTGCCGCTTTTATATCGGCAAGTGTCTGGTCATGCTTCTTTTTTTCAGATAGCAAACTGTTTTCGACCGATACGCGTTCCTTTTTGAGCCTTTCTATATCATCCTTCTTAAGGAAACCGACTATCCAACGGTAAATAAGTTTGGATGATAAAAGCAGTAATACCGCCGAAGCTATAGCAATTAGGAAATTGATGATTTCAACAGACTCCTGATGGGCGAAAAAAGAGTTGAATATCCAGTCTCCAAGCATATATATTATAATACCTATCACACCGAGCGTCAGAAAAGTCATCGATAGGCGATCGTTCTTCTTTTCGGCAAACTGACCTAAATCAGCGTTTATCACAGAAAGTCTCTTTTCATACTTTTTTATACTATCAGAAGATTTTTTTTGTGACTCAGTCAGTTTCGAAAGCTTTGACTTTATAGTCTTTGTCTCTGTATTATAAAGTTTCCGTTTCTTTTCTAACTGAAGTAGGTTACTGTCAACGCTTTTTTTATACTGATCCCAAATATCCAATGGTATTTTGCTTATTGTCTCATTGTCTTCAAATAAGGATGAATACTCATTGAAAATAATTTTTCTGCCAGGGCTAATCGAATAAGTGTATTTATTCTTGATAAAAATATCAGGGTAGATGTTGATCAGTTTTTCTATATCTGAAAATATCTTCTCCCCTTCATATTCAAAATCTACCAGGGCGGGGATATGGAATTTCTCGAACTTAGCTAAGAATCGAAATGTATTAAGATCTTCATCAGTATAATCACTGAGTTCGTGTTTTAAATCCAGGTAGGTAGTGCCTATATTATCTAGATATTCCGCTACCTCACCGGAAAAATTTAAATATGATCCAAGTAACCTGAACGGTTTTTTAAGGCAGAGCCTAGCTTCATTATCATCCACAAAATAATAATTACTCAGTATAGCGTACCAAAAGTTATCTCTTTGCTGCGTTATTATAGACATTAGCCTGGAATCAACTTCACCGATTACCGCCAACGCGAATACAAGATACTTTTCGTTATCGGGTATATATTCAAAAGCCTGCTCGGTGAATTCAGATATACCGTCTATAAAATCTTTCTCCTTATCACCGTTACTTAGTTTTTCAAGGTGCCAGTCGGTAAGTTTGGGGTGTCCGTTGTATAAATGCCATACTCGTTCTAAAGTAGTATCGGGATCCAGGCCGAGCGATTCGACGATATCTTTTAGCTCGTCTTTTCTATAGTAATTCAGACCTGTATATTCAATATTGTCGATCTCCGTTAATGCGGTATCGCTAGTCAATGAGACCACTGGTATAATCTTGATCAGCTTATTGATATATATATCGCTATCATTGGTGGTGATACCGCTTATACTGAGGTCGGAGATTTTAAGGCCGCCAATGGTTTCAAGTAACTGGCCAAAGACAAATTCCGATAAGCCGTTTATTACTGTATCGCATCTTGATATATCGATGGATAACTTGACGGGGAGCACTCCTGAATCAAGCTTTTCCATATATGAGCTGAATGAGCTTAGCTCATCATCGAATGGATAAATGGCAGTTAGTAGGTCAGCAAGAAAACATTTGGCAAGATTCGAGCTGTGATTGAGTATTGCTTTTTGGTCATTGATTCTATCGAAATGGCTCTTTACTTTTTGCGATAAATCGTATTCTGATCCTGATAGCATCTGGGCATGCTCTGCTGATAAATACCTCTCCTTCTCGATAATAATCTCACCTAATTCGGGATCTTCTTCTTTTAACTGGTCAAAAAGAACTGTATAGCTTTCAAGATATGTACTAAGATGATATGTTTGGATCATATCACCTAGTTTATCGGCTGAACTCAGTTCGCTGTATAGGTAAGCAAGCAGATCGATATCACTGCTTATGCCCGAATCCCCAGTGATAGAAATTATTATCAGATGTGGGTATTCGTTTTTGAGAAAGTTTACTGTTTCATCAGATATAGACCTTTTTTTTGTTCCCCAATCCCCTCTGATTATATATCCGCTGCTGCCTTCGATGATTTTTCTACCTGATCTAGATTTTAAATACCATATCAACTTGATATCCGTTCCGGGTGTTCCGGAAAGAACTGCTCGTAGCGAGCTCCTTTATTAAGAATAAGCCTCTACCGCTCTCCTTTAAAAGATTGTCCTGATTGAGCGGATCAGGGATCTCCTCTGGCTCAAAGCCCAGCCCCTGATCGCTTATTCTGCACCACAACAGATCTTCGTTGAAACCCGCACGCACTACAACGACTTTGTTTGGATCATATTTATTGCCGTGTTTTATCGCATTGTTGAACGCCTCTGATATAGAGACCATGATATTGAAATAATGTTTTTCATCTATTGAAATATCATTGATCATATCATCGAACATCGGCTTCAGCTTGGCGACTTCGATAAGCTGGCTTGAGAATCTGCGATAAACTGTATTTTTGATGAAGTTCAAATATTTATCAGAATGCTATCATTGATGTGAGAAAAATATTGGGTACTTCCTGTATCCTGCCGTTCGTGTTCTGATACTCATACCAGCCTGAGAGAACAAGAGAATTTCCTGAATCATAATACAGTTCCGCCAATAATTCCGGCCCGTATGAAAACTGTTCAAAATCACCGAAATTATTGATCGCACCCGGCCCGATTCTTTTTTGCTCCAGACCGTAAACCCTGAACCCGATACCATATCTGTTCCTACCTTCAGTCGATACGATAAGGAATTTGGCGAACCGCTCAAAATTAGCATTTTCGGGGGTCTCGGCAAAATCATTCCAGAACAGCAACCCTCTTTCGTAGTATCTAATCAGTAAGTTAGATTCTAAACTGATATTTTTAGAAAGGGTTACGATAGTAGTATCACTATAATTTATTTGCCTGAGTGAAAAGCTATTGATATTCTGTGTAAGTGCTTCGAAATCAAATGAGGTATAATTAGCGATCAGATCGATTGATGGCCGGTAGTCGATAGATCCATTATAAAATCGCGCACCCTGATATAGTGAGAGTATTCTGTTCCATCTATTCTGAGATGAGAACTGAGACTTGAGATACACAAAGTGGTTAGCAAAGAAAGAGAGCCTGATATCGTATTCCAGATATTTGGAAAAACTGTGGCTGTATCCCCCTGTGACTTGATATGTCAGTTCATCGCGGTCGTCGTTGTTAAGCTCACTAGGTGTATCATATCTCAAGATATTGATGAAATAATCAAAAAACAAAGTGTTTTCATCAGAGAAATCATGGCGTAGATCAGCGTTGAAACGCGTGGCCACTTGCTGGTTATCCCGCAGTGATTCCAAATCCGCGAGATTCTCCAAAGCCGTGTTGGTAATATCGAAACGCCTAGCGGTTTTATTTATCTCGTCTCTGGAGTTTACACTGATACCACTGTTTATTTTTGTTTTACCAAAATCTAATCTCAGATCACCTGAGAAACCAAATGTGTTCTCGTCCACATTTCTTGAGATATTGGAAATACTGAGTCCTTCGATAGAATATTTATAGTCCCTAAGGATATTTGCGTTTGATAAATTCCCTTTAAGGTCGGCTCTGAGCCAATCAGTGATTTTCAGATTAAGCCCTATCAGGCCACCGTATCTTTCCTCAGTTCTGTTTTCAATGGTATTTACGATTAGCGGATTTAGTCTTCGCTGGTTCTCTGTCAATCTTCCCAGTAAATCCCTATCGAGTACATTATAAAAAGCACCAACCGTAAAAAGATCACCAAGGTCGAAGCCTTTAGAATAACTTACTCTGTTTTTAGTCTCAAAATTTTCTCTGTCCAGATTCAGAGAAAGATAATCGCTATTGCTTTCCAGATCAAAGGAATTGCTACCATCTTTATAGCCAGCGGTGATACCCGCTACGCTTCTGAAGCCGGGTGAAGTAAGTTCCAGCCTTTCATTATGTTCCCCCCCGATACCAAGATCAAGACTGGTAAGAACCGGCCCGTCAAGGCCATTGATCTCTATAGCATCATTATAGAACAGCTTTGCCAGCCCGCCGAACCGTTCAAGCTCACTAAGTGTGTTCGATCTTTTATCAGCGATATACTGCCCGTATCCGCGGGCACCGGCATATAGTTTACCGCCGGTGGGGTAGCGGTAGTCAATGGTAATATTTTCATCATCCCTGAAACTGACCCCTTCTGTTATCAGTCCGTTACCAAGATAATTCTGGTTTATATTGAATATCCCGAATGAGGATGAATCTGCTACAACAGCGTCTATATCGAATAGATATGTATTGATCTGCTTGTCCATTCTTGACCGCAAAAAGCCCAGATCACTAAAAAGATCGTCGGCACCGAAAAGCAATAAGCATATCAGAAATACACCCATATACCTTTTGGGTAGATAACTATCTTTCTTATTCGTATTTTTGCTGATTACGATTATCTATACCCGCATAACTTCATATCAAAAGTATGACTTCCTCAAATATCAGAAAGCAATTTATATCATTCTTCCAACAGAGAGAACATAAAGTAGTTCCTTCTGCTCCATCTGTACCACACGGTGATCCAACTTTGATGTTCACCAACGCTGGAATGAACCAGTTTAAGGATGTCTTTCTGGGCAGTGGGAGTAGGGATTACAGCCGCGCGGTAGATACACAGAAATGTATAAGGGTATCTGGTAAACATAACGATTTGGAAGAGGTTGGTGTTGATCATTATCACCATACTTTCTTTGAAATGCTCGGTAACTGGAGTTTTGGGGATTACTATAAAGCAGAAGCCATCAAATATGCATGGGAACTTCTCACCGATGTCTGGCAGTTAGATCAATCTAGGCTTTATGCAACTGTTTATACCACAGATGACGAATCCTACGATATATGGAAGAATTATCTTCCAGAAGAAAGAATACTCCGTTTCGGCGATAAAGATAATTTCTGGGAAATGGGAGATACCGGCCCATGCGGCCCTTCTTCGGAAATACACTACGACGGCACAGATGACAAATCCGGGAAGGAGCTGGTAAATGCAGGCCACGAGGATGTTATCGAGATATGGAATCTTGTATTTATAGAGTTTAACAGGCAGCACGGGGGCGAACTTGAACCTCTCAGCCGTAAACATGTTGATACAGGCATGGGGTTCGAAAGGATTACCCGTATCCTCCAAGGGAAATCATCAAATTATGATACCGATATCTTTGAGCCTCTACTAAAAAGCATTTCAAAGCTTTCTGGTAATGAATACAATGGTTCAGATTCATCAAACGATATTGCTTTCAGAGTAATCGCAGATCACATTCGTGCATTATGTTTTTCGGTTGCCGATGGCGCTATACCGGGTAGCGACGGTAGGGGATACGTACTCCGCAGAATACTAAGAAGAGCGAGCAGATACGGCTCAAAGCTCGGGATGAACGAGCCGTTCCTGTATAAACTGATACCTGTACTGGCAAGCTCAATGGGAGAAGTATTCCCCGAGATTATAGAGAACAAAGAGACTATCGAAAAAATCATTCACTCCGAAGAGAAGTCTTTTTTGCAGACTCTCGAAAAAGGTCTTGCAAAGTTCGAAGAGCTTACAAGTGATTCAAACACTGTGTCCGGTAGTGATGTTTTCCTATTATATGATACTTTCGGATTCCCCGCCGATCTTACTGCTCTGCTTGGTAGGGAGAGAAACATATCAGTTGATCTAGAGGGTTTTGACCGCTACATGCAGGATCAGAAGGAAAGATCAAGATCAGCAAGAAAAATTCAAGACGCAGAAGTAGATAATCTCGATATCGATATCGAATCTAGGTTTATCGGTTACGATTATGATTATGGGGAAGGACAGGTACGCTGGGCTAGCGGCAAACAGATTGCCGTGGACAATACACCATTTTATGCGGAAAAAGGTGGCCAGATAAGCGATAAAGGACAGATTATACATGACGGCAAGGCTTATGAAGTAGTATCCGTCAAAAGTAACAAAGAAGCTATAGTAATCGAGCTTGATAAAGACTATAAAGGCAGTATAGGCGACAAGGTTGAGCAGAAAATAGATAATGAAAAGCGTATAGCAATCAAGCGGAACCACTCAGCAACGCATCTGCTTCATGCGGCACTCGAGAAAGTTCTCGGCAGCCATATCCAACAGCAGGGTTCTCTTGTTACCGATAGCTATCTAAGATTTGATTATAATCATTATGAAAAGCCTAGTTCCGATCAACTTAGTGAAATAGAATCGATGGTTAACACTGAGATTTTAAAAAACTCTGATGTGATTACGGAGATACTATCACTTGATGAAGCACAAAACCGCCCTGAGATAAAACAGTTTTTCGGTGATAAATACGGCAGTGAAGTAAGAGCCGTATCAATGGGAAGAGGGGATGACAGCACATTTTCCGTAGAGTTATGCGGTGGAACACATGTATCAAATACCGCTGAAATCGGTTTATTCCTCATTACTTCAGAAAGCTCGATTGCTTCCGGCATAAGAAGAATAGAAGCTGTAACAGGTGAAAAAGTATATCATGCGATCAATGAACTCCGAGAAGATAAAAACAAGCTATTAAGCGATATATCAGGGCGAGATAAAAATATTAGAGACCTCGAAAAAGAGATCAAGAAACTATCGACTTCTAATATAACAGATGATATCGATACATTGATTGAGGAAGCACAAACAATAGGCGATGTGAAAATCGCAACAGTTTCCTACGATGAACTCGAGGTCGATCAGCTGCGAGAGCTTGGAGATAATCTCAGAAATAAGCTAGGCGATAAGGGGGTAGGGCTTCTTTCTACTACGAACGGCGATAAGATAATGCTGGTCTGCGTATCGACAGATGGGATCAAAAAGCAACTGCCCGCAGGTAAAATAGTAGGCGAGGCCGCTAAAAGGATAGGCGGCGGCGGCGGCGGTAAACCTCACATGGCTACAGCTGGCGGTAGAGACAAAGAAAAATTACCGGAACTTATGGAAAGCGGTATCCTGGATATTGTTAAAGATATGCTGAAAGGCTGATGTACAAACTCGATCTACCCATATTCGAAGGCCCTTTTGAGCTTTTGCTATATTTTATCAGGCGCGATGAGATAGATATCTATGATATACCTATTTCTAAAGTGACGGCTGAGTTTTTGGAATATGTACAGATAATAAAAGAGCTCGATCTGGAAATGGCTGGTGATTTTATACTTATGTCCTCTCAGCTCATGTATATAAAAAGCCAGATGCTGCTGCCGAGAGAAGTACCTGAAGGTGAAGAGCCAGAAGACCCCCGCAGGCAGATTGTGCAGTCCCTGCTGGAGTATCAGAGGTATAAAGAGGTATCAGAAGATCTTAAGGATATGGAATCCGGAAATAGATATATTATGTACCGTAATCTTTATGAAGCCGAAAGGGATCATATCTCAGAAACAGATACCTACAAGAACGCTACTTTTATCGATCTTGTAAAAGCCTACAAGAAAATGCTCGATCGCCAGGAGGGTAAAGATAAGATCCAGCATGTTGTAAACTTCAATCCAGTAACCATTGAGGCCCAAGTAAAAAAATTTACCGATCTGATAAAAAAACAAAAGCGGTTTTCTTTCAATAAGGTAGCTGAAGATTATGATAAACTTACTTTAGTAGTATCATTCCTGGCTATTCTGGAAATGATCAGATACGGGAAGGCAAGTATATCCCAAGATGAAAACTTCGAAGATATATATATAGGGGAGCCAACACCCGAGCAACTTAAAGACCACGCAGGAGAAGTTATCGATATAACTTCGGATGGAGCCGATCACAGCACGATCGGTGAAAAAGAAACTATACTTACTGATTCATAATATCGCAGAAATATACCTGCATAATAACCAGATTTTCGACAAACCATTTATATGGCAGAAATAAACCACATACCTAAGTTCGTATTACTTGATAGAGATCAACAAAAACATTTCTTGGAAACGCTTATATTTTCAAGTGAAGATAGGCTGACTATCAAACTACTAATCGATATTCTATCTGAAAAAGAAGATTTTTTCGATAAATATAATAAAGAGGTTGATCTAGATGTCAAAAGTGGCGAAGAATCAGAAAACGCACCTTCAGAGAGATCCATTCTGCCAGATGATTTTGATGAAGCGATGCTCAGCAGATTCGCTCTTAATCAAAAGTATATAAAATTACTTATCGATGAGATTAATATCGACCTCGAGAAAACGAACAGGCCTTTTAGAATTGTTGATTTCGCAGGTGGTTATCAGTATTCCACACTCAACGAATACGGCGAGCTTGTAGCGAGTGTTGTAAAAGCTAAATCCAAAAAAAGGATATCTAACGTACAACTGGAAACTCTCGCTATCATAGCATACAAACAGCCTGTAACTAAACCTGAAATAGAGCAGATAAGAGGTGTAAATAGCAAAGAAGCTATCAATTCCGTGGTAGAAAAAGGGTTTGCTACAGTAGTTGGTAGAAGTGAGAAAGTAGGAAAACCTCTGCTTTACGGAACAACTAAAGATTTTCTCGAGACTTTTGGGCTGTCATCACTTAAAGACCTGCCAAACCTGAAAGAAATCAACGAGCTAACCGACGACAGGCCAGACGAGGAAGAACTGCAGAAAGTAAAGATCAATCCCACTACAATGGATAAAGAAGCTATTAATGAGCAGAATTATACCAATTCTGAAACTGATGCAGTATTGACAAAAGAGGATGAAAATGCTGTAAAGCTTTCCGATGATTTAGTCATAGAAGACTCAGCCGACCAGAAGGTAAACACTGATAGCCTATCAAGTCTTTATATCAAAAACAAATAACATTAAAATATATAAGGCGTCATTTAAGTATTACTTTCAACTAAAAAAGGATAATTGTGCCAGCACGTAATATAGACTCAAAAACATTCAAAGATACTATTTTCGATTATACAGAAAGCCAACAGTGGGATTACAAAGGCGATGTACCGATGATAATCGACTTCTATGCTGACTGGTGCGGGCCTTGTAAAGCCGTCGCTCCTATTATGGATAAACTATCTGAAGATTATGAAGGCAGAGTGGATATCGTTAAAGTAGATACCGAAAAAGAAGCTGAATTGTCTCAGGTATTCGGTATCAAAAGCATACCATCGGTGCTTTTTATACCAAAGGACGGAGAACCTAAAATGGCAGTTGGTGCTCTCGATGAAAAAGGATACAAAAACGCTATCGAAGATATTATGGGTGTGGTAGCTTGAAAAAAATAATAATACTTGTAATTCTTGGTACCCTGAGCGGCTTGGCTTATTATAATTATTTTGGCTGCACCTCTGGATGTTCTCTTCAGTCCAGCCCATATATAATGTCTTTTTATGGTGGTTTGATAGGCTTGACTTTGGGCTTCCCAACAAAAAAGAAGAAATGAATTAACTGTAGATACTTTTACATCAATTATGTATTCGTATCTATGGTAATGATCAAAAAAAAAAGCCCTGCTACTTTCCAGTAGCAGGGCTTCTTCATTTTGCGCGATTGGATTAACTGATTATCTTTTTATCATCAGTCTTTGCGTTTCTGTGCTTACTCTTGTCTGGAATACAAGCTGATATAGTCCGTTTGGCTGTGTTGATAGATCAAGAAGTATTTCGTTGTCACCTTGGTTCACTATACCGTCGAATAATACTGCTTCCACAGAACCAGTCGTATTTACCAGAGTCACTGTTCCCATAATATCGAAAGGTGATGTAACGTTTAGGTTAACAAAATCAGATACTGGGTTAGGAGCAATACTTTGGATATTTGCAGCAGGACCGCTATTGATCACTGTCCTTATATAATCTGCTTCGCATTCCCAAGATGTCACAAACTCTGCACCTACGATTGTAGGCTCTCTGCCACACTCCGATGATATAACTGTAAACTCAGCGACCATAGCTTCAGTTGTGCCTAATAGGAAAGTAGTAGGTAAAGATACTAATTCTACTTCACCTGCATTAGTGATGTTAGCCGGTAGGCCCACAGAATTAAACCTCAGTAAATTGTTGCTTACATCTATATTTTCATCGATAACACTGAATGACCAGCCTGCTGTAGGGAATATCATATTTTGAGTGAGATCATCAAAGAACAGTACATTCGGGTCATAAGTCATCTCAAAATCCAGCTCCGCGATCGGATGGTCTAATGGAGGTATTTTTGCGATTAGAACAATATCGGTTACTTCACCAACTTTTTGATCATAAGCAGCCTCTTGTGTCTCTACGGTAATATAATTACCATTTGCAGTGATATTATAGATTCTCTGAGCATTGAATGTGTTGTTCGATAGATCAATAGTAGCTGAGTAAGTATTATTATCTGGCACTCTTATCGTAAACCCATACTCAAAATCAGTCGAATTCGCAGGTATGATAACATCATCAAGCGAAGCGATATCAATTATCTCTGGATTGGCTCCCGTGATCACTACATCAGCAGCATTGATTGTCATAGTGGATGCATTGGGATTGCTGACTGTGATGGAGGTATTAAAATCATAACATGCCAATAGATTAAATGATACATCCACAGGCTCTTGCAGATCACTTGCGCCACAGTTGAATTCTTCCTGAACTGTTACTGTACCTTCAACTTGATTATCTACACCATTACCCTCCGCAATATCAGCTACAAAGTTCAAAATATCCTGTGCTGGCGCAGCAGAAGAAGGTGTAAACCTGACATATATATCGATATTCGATTCTGTTGGGATAGTAAGATTGTTCAGTTGATTTACCGGATTTCCACCAGCACCGTCGAGAAGCGTGTAATCCCCACCAAAATCAAATGCAGCAGACTGAATTTCAGTTGCTTCAAATTGAGAGGTGTTCTCTAAATTCACAACTATCTCATAAGCGATATTAACTTCTGGATCAATAGGGCAGTTATAGGTTGGCAGAAGGGTAGGATTAGTACCGGTACCAGTCACATTAGATACAAGTACCTCACCCCCGCCTTGTGTGATATTAACCGGCGTATTGAAATTATTTTCAGCCAATGGACTGAATTCTACTTCTAATAGTACTTCATCATTTGCGGGAACATTAAACGGAAGATTGATGTCGAGTAGTCTGTATCCGTTACTAGTACCACCAAATTCGATTCCTTCTATGGCAACAGCTGCGTTTGCGAGATTTCTAACTCTTATCTGGCCAGTGTTAACCGTATTTACTCTTCTTTGTCCGAAATCAAGGTCATCAACAAGTAATTGCGCATTTACACCTTCGCCACTGAGTGTGGCTGCGGGATTGTCACAAAAACTGTTTGTTATAAAGTCTATGTCCGCTGTTCTATCTCCGATTGCCTGAGGAGCGAATGCGATTTCCATATCTAATGACTGGCCGCCTTCTACTACAAAGCTCACTATGCCCGTTCCGTCTCCTGTATAAACAACATCGCCATTGCTTTTAGTAATTGATCTGATACTGAAGTCAGGGCTGTTAAGCTGTGGTTCTACTTCTATCGATCCGCCGTTGCTGTTGGTGAATATATCTTCTACAAGTGTAATATCTTCTCCACCTACTATAAACTGATTCAAATTGACGTTTTCTGTTACTTCAAGCACGCATTCGCCAAGGCCTGTTATCTGTAAAGATATCTGATTGGCACATTCTGATTCCAAGATCAGAGAAGCATTGAATTGCCTGTCTTCATTTGGTGTGAAGGCTATTTCAAGATCAAGAGCTTCACCAGGAGGAATTGTTATCGGTAAGTCAGCTTCTTCCAAGCCGGATAGCACACTGAAAACATTATCATCAGGTTGAAAGTAAAAGTCATTTATTACCACCGGTAGGGAAGAGGTATTCACTATTGCGTTAGGGAAAGACTTTGTGTCGGTTGCCAAAATCGGTACAACAGTAAAATCAACTGGTCTGTTAGTTATATCAAACTCAATAACAGGCCGAAATATATCAAAAGGATCAGAAATATCCTCGCTTGAAGGGGATTCACCGAATGCGGTAATATAACCATCGACACCACCTATACTAATTACATTATATGAACCGAATTCGCGGCTATCGGAAAATGTACCTATATCGTATTGCACATCAGTGCCTGGAGTTGTAACCGAGGTTCTTCTATAAAGTGCCGGATTTCTTTGGCCAGGTATGATGTCTATTAATTGCATCCTGTTGTTTTCATCAAGTCTGACAGTAAGTGCTGCACCACTCCAGTTATTTACAAGCGGGAAATTCTTGTTTGTTACCTGGATCTGATTTAAGTCATTAGTGTACTGTCCCAAATATCTAGTGTAGATTTCAAGATTTCCTTCGAATACGCGGATACCTACTGGCTCTAATTCAAAACTAGGTGCAGAACCATCACCTCCGAGTAAATATTGCTCTTTAACGACACCGTCTTTCCCGATCCTAGCTAAAAATCCGTATTTAACTCCTGGGTTTTTCGAATTGTCCTGTATTGAGCCGAAATTGAACTGATTATAGGTATAACCAACTACAAATATTTCATTTACAAATTCTACAACTCCAGTGATAAGATCATCTTGGGGGCTACCTCCAACTACTCTCCATTGAAGCTCGCCACCCGCATTATAATACTCGATCAACAAATCTTTTCCACCGTTGGAAGGCGTACTGTTTCCTTTGGATACGATACTTCTTTCATATCCCCCGCCTACCATAAGTCCTGTTTCATCCTCTGTATGGTCAATAACAAGTAACGTATCATTATCCCTGCCGCCAGTGGAGTTTGCCCATAGGAATGAATTAAAAGCTTTCTTGAATAGCTTTACCTGTACATCTGGTTGGTCATCGGTGAATGGGTGATCCCAATCATAGGATAGTCCTGTTGCTCTTGATTCTATCAGATCCCAGTTAGCCCCGTTATCAGTACTGTAAGTTATCTCTATCTCATCGTCTTCCGCTACACCTGTCCAGGTTATGTTCACGGGATCACAAAGGTTTTCTATATCGGCATCCACAGGCCCTGTAAGGATAACCTGGTCTATACCCCCATAGGTAGTTACATTTGGCATACAGTATTCAGATTCAAAAACGATATCCGCCTGCCTATAGATCTTACCATCAGTCTGCGTGAATCTGACATCTAACTCAAGCGTTTCTCCGGCTGGCACTGTATATGGTGGGTTTACGGGATTGCCATTCAACCTTTGCTGAACAATGGCGAAATTGGTATTAGGTTGCAAAGAAACCCCTGTAACATCAACATCCAGATTATCAGGTATGTAACTGATGGTCTGTGTTACAGCATTCTGCGGCCCGATATTTGGGTTGCCGAAGAATAAATCCTGAGAGCTAAGTGTAAATTGAGCGATAGACTGTTCTCCAGCATCATAATTACTTACAGAGGTCAATCCGTTTTTAAGGAAATTGATATTCACTCTTCTGGTTCGATCGGCGGGTGTACAGCTATATGGGGACTCCCATAAAAGCTCACAAGTCTGTGTTGATTGTATTTCCAAGGCAAGCAACTCATAAACTTCTGATATTTTTTCAGGGGAATCGATTTTGAAATCACGCCCGTTCGTTCTTTGGGACATCTCGTTTAAGAACGGATCAACATTATTGAATATCGCGATTGAATAGAATATGATATTTTCGTCGATCATATCCTGGATCGCTCTATCACCTCGGGTAAAGTTTTCTCCATCCACAAGCCTATTGATGATATCGCTATCGCTCGGTTTACCATCGGTAAGGAATATCACGATATTCGGCATATCGTCAGGGCGGTCGTCGAAAAGAATTTTAGCATTTGGGCTGTCAGGATCAGAGTCACCATTGATTGGGGGAAGATAACGTGTCGCGTTCTGTAGCACGATGTTATCCAGGGAGTCTTTGAGTTCTGCTTTATCATTTGTCCAAGGGCAGTTGATTACTGCGTTGAATCCGAATATCAAAGTAGATATCCTTGTTCTGCCTACCATATCCACTCGGTCAATAAATGTACTGACAGCTTGCTTGACAAAATCAAGCCGGGTCTGCTCAGTATCTTCTACCGTAATATCCATCGAGCGGGAAGCATCAATAATAAGTAGGATATTTACCTCTGGATCTTCTTCCGATGGAGTACATTCAACTCGTGCCGTAGAGCTCACATCGTATTCAACACCATCTACAAATTCAAGAATCTGAAAATCAGAGTCTTGGATATCTGTATAATTTGTGTTATTCGGAGCTTTGGCAACGAAATTCGTTTTAATTTCAGGGAAGTTTTCAGTTTGTATCGTCGATGTACTGAATCTCTGAGCTTCTATTTCCTTTGCTGGGATTATAGTCATAATCGCGGCAAATACAAATATTAGTCTTATATAATAACTTTTCATCTTTCCTTTAGCTTAATGCACAATCCCTCTTATCTTAATAACATATAAGAGAAGAAAAGTTGCAATTTAAGGAAAGAAAATTAAATTAACCTTTTTTAAGATACCGGGCTTTCTAGAAATCTCATCTTCATATTGACCGAATCGATTTCTACTTTTGTACCTATAGGCATTGTTAGGTTGTTTTTGGTATGTCCGAAGGGTAATTTGGCCATTACAGGTATATCTAAAGGCCCTAGTAATTGCTCGAAAACCTGGCGTATTGTAAAAGAACCGTAAGGCTTGAAGCTATATTTTGCATCTAGTGATCCGATATTACCGATGAGAATACCCTTTACTTGCTGGAACACGCCCGCAAGCATAAGCTGGGAAAGCATCCTGTCGATTTTATAAGGCTGTTCGGATACATCTTCGATAAATAATATTTTATCTTTGAAATCAGGTTGATAAGGTGTACCCATAAGGCTCGCCACTAATTTCAGATTGCCGCCTATCAGTTCTCCCTGTGCCGTCATTACAGCTGCAAAATTCTCGCCACCGCTAAACGATACCTCTAGCCCCGCCCAATCGCTGCTGAAAAGGAGCTTTTTGACATAATCCGTAGTGAATCTATTGAAACTCGAATATCCCACAGGGCCATGGAATGATATTATGTTGGCAATGCTATAGACTGGGTTTACAAGTGCTGTAATATCGCTAAATCCCATTATTATCTTTGGGTTGTTCTTTATAGCTTCCCAGTCCAGCAAGTGTAGCATTCTCATAACGCCATAACCGCCGCGCCCGCATATTATAGCATCAACGGACTCATCATTAATGAAGGACATGAATTCCTCTGCCCTTTTTTCATCTGATGCTGATAGATATTTATAACTGCGATCCTGATATTTGATAGTATCGCCGAGAATAACCTTACAACCAAAAGTCTCGAAAGTTGCCACTCCCCGCCTTATCATTGCTGTGTTTGCAGCCGATGCTGGAGCCGTAAAAGCCACTACTGATCCATCCGATAGTGACTTTGGCTTTGTTTTATAGCTATCGGGTTTGCTGCCTTCCGTACTTTCAAGATCGTGGATATGCGGAGATATACTTTTGCCAGCATTCAAAGTATCGCTGTCCGCAACTATTCCGCCGCTACCATCTACTAAATTCGAGCCTATTTTGCCGCCCACAGCCATAACTGCTGGTACTGCCATGGCTTTTCTTAAAAAATCTCTTCTTATCATTTCCTTCATTCCTTAGGCATAGTAAAAATTATGCCGTAATTTTATGACGAACCGTTCGTATTATCAGTTTCTAATCTTTTAAGCGAATAGAGAATAAATAAGCAAATCATTAAAGAGAACAAAGAAAGAATAGGCATGAACAAAGATCAAAAAATTGCTCTTGTTACAGGAGCGAACAGAGGCATCGGCAAGGAAATAGCAAAGCAGTTAGCTGAAAAAGGAATTACCACTCTTTTTAGTGCTAGAAGCCAGAAAAAAGCCGAGGATGCCGCGAGTGAGATTTCCGATAAAAACATCATACCCCTGAAACTCGATGTCAATGACCAAAACAGTATAGCCTATGTTAGGGACTGGATCAAAAGGGAATACGGAAAGCTCGATATCCTTATAAATAACGCTGGTATCAATTATGATACTTGGCATAATGCAAGCAATGCAGATATAGAGAATATCAAAGAAACCTTTGATACCAACTTTTTCGCTGTTATAGAAACTACTCAGATACTTATGCCTATGCTTAGTAAGGCCCGGCATGCGAGAATCATAAATATGAGCAGTAGCGCTGGCGCATTGAACGGAATGGGCGGAGGCACACCTGGTTATTCAGCATCTAAAGCCGCACTCAATGTTTTTACCATAAAACTCTCTGAAGAGATTCAAGAGAAAGGATTCAGCGTAAACTCTGTTTGCCCAGGTTGGGTAAGGACAGATATGGGCGGGCCCAATGCTGATCTATCTGTAGAGGAAGGAGCTGATACCGCGGTTTGGCTTGCTACCGAAGCGCCAGAAAGCCTGACCGGAAAATTTATGAAGGAAAGAAAAGAAAGAAGCTGGTGAAAAACAAAACGGCCTGACAGTAATTTCTATCAGGCCGTTTAATTTCTTCAAATATACTTTTGTTTACTTATCTGCCTCACCCATAATAGGATCGATAGAGCCGATTATGGCAACAATATCCGATAGCATTGAACCTTCGCACATATAACCTAAGCCCTGTATATTTGATGCGCACGGGCTGTTGATTTTGAGTTTCCACGGTGTGCCGGTGCCATCGGCCACTATATAATAGCCTAACTCACCTTTAGGGGATTCAACTACCGTATAAGTTTCTCCGCGTTCAGCGGCAGAACCGAAGTTTACGATCATAAAGTCGTTTATAAGGTCTTCCATCTTAGTATAAACGTCTTTTTTCTTAGGAAGCACAAGCTTCGGATCGTTGGCAAGTGTATCGCCAGCCGGCATTTTATCTAGAATCTGATGGATCATTTTCAGTGATTCGTCCACCTCGCGGATACGAACCATATAACGGGACCATACGTCACAGTCGTTCTCTGTGATCACATCAAAATCCAACTGATCGTATATTAGATACGGGTTGTCTCTTCTGAGGTCTTTATCAACCCCTGAACCGCGAAGTGTGGGACCCGATAAACCAAGCTGTATAGCTTTCTCAGGATCAACAACGCCTATACCCGCCATTCTGTCTATGAATATTCTGTTTCTATGTACAAGTTTTTTGAAGTAATCCATCTCTCCAGGGAATGCATTTGCCCAATCCCTGATATCCTGGAGTACATCATCGGAAATATCATTGGCTACTCCACCGATACGAGCATAACTCGTTGTAAATCTAGCGCCGCAGATTTTCTCAAATAGGTCATATAGCTTTTCTCTTTCAGTAAACGCCCATAGAAGTAGTGTAAGTGCGCCAACATCCATACATGTCGCGCCCATTGCCATCAGGTGTGATGATATTCGAGCCATCTCTGAAACGAGTGTTCTGATCCACTGTGCCCGGGGCGGGGCCTCTATGCCCATTGCATTTTCGAATGCAAGGCAAATCGCTACATTATTCTGCATCGGAGCAAGGTAATCGAGCCTATCTGTGTGGGGTATAAACTCATAATAAGTCGAGTTTTCGGCAAGTTTCTCATAGCCACGGTGCAGATAACCAAGCTCCGGTACGCATTTGAGAACTGTTTCCCCGTCCAACCTTAAAAGCACCCTCAAAACGCCGTGAGTGGCAGGGTGCTGAGGTCCCATATTTAGAACCATGTCATTTTCAAGCGGGTCGTCAAAAATTACAGAAGTGTCTTTGTCAAGTAGCTTTGCATAGATTTTTTCCTGACGCCTGTCATTTAGCAGATCTATCTCTGAGGTTTTCTGGAGATTCTCATTCTTGTACATGAACATAGTTTAACTCGCTTTCAGATAATTGAGGTATATACCGATTGACAATTTAACTATATAACGAAAGAAAGCCAAGATTGGTGGTAACCTTTAAGAAGTTAATCTTTTAGGTAAATAAATGATCTTTATAGTTTTATTTCTTTAGTCGCTATTTTCTGCAATATCATAGGATATATCTTGTGCTCGCAACGAAGTACTTTCTTCGCTAGTAATTCTTCTGTATCGTTTTTGTCGATATCTACCCGGCAGCGGCCGAGTATTTGCCCTTCATCATATTCTTCGGTAACTTGATGAACCGTAGCCCCGCTTTCGGTTTCCCTGGCTTCGATAACGGCACGGTGGATTTTCATGCCATACATGCCCTTGCCTCCGTATTTAGGTAATAGGGAAGGATGGATATTGGTGATACGCCCTTTCATGTGATGTATAACCTCTTCAGGGAGTTTTTTCAGATACCCCGCCAATACAAGTAAATCAACATTGTATTTTTCGATTAGATCTATCAACGCAAAAGCTGGCCCGTCCTCTTCGGTATGGGTTTTGGAGCTGATATGATAAAAAGGAACAGCATGGTTCATCGCCCTTTCTTTTACCGGAGCCGTGGAGTTGTTACTCATAACAAAGCATGGTTCAGCAGAAAGCTCTCCGTTTTTTATCGAGTTTAATATAGCTTCTACATTTGAGCCATTACCGGAAGCTAAAAGGCCAATATTCAGCTTATCATCCATACATTACAAAGGGTTGTTTTTTCTACTACTTCTAAATATACTAAAGAATATAGAATAGGGGATAAATGTTAGAAACTAATCATACAATACTGAATACGTTGCAGGATATCATTCTGTCACTCAACATCTTCTTCGGTTTCTGGCCTTCCAAAACGCGGCGGCATCGATTTTAACAGTTCTAATATAAACATTGTACTACTTTTCAGTTTCTCAATGCCGTCATTATTAGTGATAGTAAAATCGGCCAATCTCTCTTTTTCCTGCTGCGACAACTGGCTGTTTCTTATAGAATCAATAGTTTCTTGCGATAAACCTCGGGATTCCAGTAATCGTTTATCTGAAACATCTTCATCAACTGATACCTGAACCACATAATCACACCCTTCGGCCATTCCGCTTTCAAAAGCCAATGCGGATTCCACAAAAACGATATCCTTTTCGTTATCTGGGTTTTCCAGATACCCCTCAATAGAGCTGAAATTACTTTCAAGTACATAAGGATGAACTAAAGCGTTAATAGCGTTCCGGTTTTCATCACTATTATCTTTACCGAATATCAAAGCCCTCACAAGCTCTTTATTAATCTCATTCCCCTCAAAAATTTCTTCCCCGAACTTCTCGATCAGTTCTGCTTTTACTTCCGGGTCGGTAGCGATTATATCCTGTGCAACCCTATCGGAGTAAAGAACGAAATATCCTTCATCTTCCAAAAACCGACAGACAGTACTCTTACCTGAACCTATGTTTCCGGTTATACAGATTATTTTAGCGTTTTCTTTTCTGTCGTTGTTCATTTACTTCAGTATTTGGTCGTTAGATAGTAGTGAATACCTTTCCATATCTTTCCAGATGCAGTTGATCTTCAGTAGCTCCCTTGATGTTCCTTCATACTGAAAACCCAGTCGCCTTGCAAGATTGTTAGAGCGTAAGTTTATTTTATCGATATTCATCTCAAGCCTGTGCAACCCGACAGATTCAAACATAAAACCGCATACCTCTTTAATTGATTCACTCATCATTCCCCTGCCTTCATATCTTTTATCAATTGAAAAAGCGAGATGCGCGGAATATGAGTTTCCGAAGATAATCTTGTAAACAAAGATATCAGCAATTATCTTAGTTCTCTGGTTATCATCTTTTTCAAAAACGAGAAACTTCAGGGCTTGATTTGCCTTCATAAGTGAAGTTTCCAGCTTTATAATAGCTTCTATATCCTCAAATTCTGGTGAACCATCTGTATTGTATGGGATAAACTCTCTGAACGCTTTATAGTTCAGTTTATGATATTCCCATAGAAGGTATGAGTGCTCGGTATTCTGAGGCACTATCGATAGTCTTTCTGTATCCAGCTTAAAATCCATCTGACAAATTTATCAAAAGTTGAGAGAAAGATTTGGAAATTATAACCTTAACCCGTAATTTTGATCTCTTTACTGATCGGCACTAACAAAAACCTTTCAGCGTACTACAAAAGTACTTAAAGAAACCTGGCCCGTTCGTCTAGCGGTTAGGACACCGCCCTTTCACGGCGGCAACACGAGTTCGATTCTCGTACGGGTCACTTAACAGTTAAAGAGCTAATCCTTTCACAGGTTTAGCTCTTTTTTTTTATCATTATTGGGATATGTCATGAAAAAAATCTCATTGGCAATACTTGCTTTCGCAGGTATATTTTTAGCGTCTTGTTCTGAAGACGAAGATTCACCGGTAAATGCTGGTGCGGAAACTATCACTCTCGATTTGGAAAGTGAAGCATCATATAAGTTCTATCCATTAGCTGTTGGCAACTACTGGATATACCAAACTGAATATGTAAATGAAGACGGACAGCCTTACGATGGAACATATAAAGACAGCTTTGAAAACTCCACAGATTCTGTTTTCATAGTAAGGGCGGTAAGATATAAGGGTAAGGATGCCTATGAGCTTCTGCATAAATCTAGCGATGGTTCAGAACAAACTTCATATTATACTTTAGAAAATGATATGGTTTATAGTTACTCTGAATTAACTGATGAGCAAAGGCAATCAAAAGCACAAGCTGAAGCTCAAGGTAGTTTTGCAGTTTATCCAGAAGGGTGGTTGCCATTCTTTAGTTCAACTGTAGGAAGTGAAAATACAATATGGTATGAAGAGTTCAATAACAGTCCTCAGCAGGGTGTAACAATGTCTGGTGTTTATGACTATAAATTTAACACTGTAGGCATAACTGAAGGTGAATTGATGGGCAATACCGTAAATATGCTAAATATCGACTATAATTACATATTCGATGTTAATTATGAAGTCGGTGGTATTCCTAACTCGGTACCACCTATGTATGCTGAAACAACTTATGAAGCACGTTTTGCAGAAAATATCGGTATGGCATATTTCGAAACTGACCTTAACGGATTCAACCCTTTTAAATCCTATATGGAAAGCATGGGTGAAATACCAGATGGATTTGAGTTTCCTGTTTTACCGATTATGACTCGGACTCTCATTCGCTACAACATAAACTAAGAGTACATGCCTTGTACTATCTTAGAAAAAAGCCTTGTTGTATTCACAGCAAGGCTTTTTTTTATAATGCTACTTCTTTTTATAAGCATTCTATATAAGGTTATGACCGCTTAAAACTTCTTTCCTGAGTTTATAAGCTAATTGTTCGGCATTTATTTTCTCCACTAGTTCAATAATATCCTCTTCATCATAATAGCTTTCCAAAAGATCCACCTTTTCACCTTCACCTTTAATTCTCATTCCCTTATATATTGTATTATTGAGCCTACGAAATTGCAGATCATCATAAGATATCGTCTTAGTCTTTATCATATAATCAAACTTTACTCCCATCGGTTTAAATGATATCTTTAGTGGCTTGAATAGATCCATGATATAATAGAAAAGCACTATGCTAAGTATTATAACAGCCGGTACCATAGCATAGATTATAGGATTACCTTCCGCATAGTATTCTGGTAAGTTCCATACATTTATACCTAAAAGTAAAGTGAAAGAAATAATTGACATATACCTGTTCTTATGTTTTAATGTCATTGCTTCATTTGATGTATTGGAAGTCAGGTTAAACAAAAAAAGCCACCCCATAAATGAGGTGGCTTCAATTTAGATCATTTCTACAAAATATCAATCACTGATAATTACTTTTTCAGGAAAGTACCTGTAAAGCTTTTATCGTCTTCTTGATATTCTATGATGTATGTACCTGTAGATAGATTGTCAAGGTCAATACTGAAATCCCCACCTTGTGCGTTCACAGTCGTAACAAGCGATCCGCTCATATCATAGATATTTATCGAGCCGCCGTTTGCCATTTCAGATAGCGATACATTTAGGGTTTCTATCGCCGGATTAGGGAACATATCAGCGATTTCATCGATACTTCTAACGCTTACGTTAGTCTGAATAAGCTCCTGCATAACCCCGTTTGGCAGTACTATGTAAGGTTTAACGATCATTTCGCTCGTTGCATTCGGCTGATTAGTGATATCAGCCAAGCCAGATAGTACTATGGTACCTGTTGAGTAATCAGGATTATCTGTCGGTAGGCCATATATCCTTCCGCTCATAGGGTTGATAATATCCAGATTATTGAAGGCGATGTAGGAATTCTGAGAATCATCCAAAGATAAATAATCAGTAAGTTCCTGATAATCCAGATCCGCTACTACTGTTGTATCAGATTCTGTGAATACCTCTACATCAACCATACCTAAATCGATAGAGCCGTGATATACATTGAAATCAAATTCACCGTTCATGTCGGCATCGTTTCTCGCTGGCTCTATACTTAGCACTATTTCTCTTTCACGGCCTTCACCCATATTATAATTACTGGTCAAGGTCACGCCAGTTATCATAGCTGTATAGTACATACCTTCCTGCAGCCCTGTTAAGTCGAAAGTAGCTAACTGTAGCTCGTTTACATCATTTGATGATGATAGATTCACTGAGATTTCGCTGTCTGCTACTGGTACAGGAAGGAATGTAGTGGCTTCTCTGAACCTGAAGTTATCAAGCTCCATATTCTTTTCATCGTTGATATAGACATCGATATTTCTAATACTCTCATCTGGCGAGTTATGGATTACCTGAACGAAAGCGATAGGGTCATCTGGCTTAATGCTGAGTTCTAATACCGTACCATCGCTTGCGGCTGCAAATAGCCCGAAACTACTGGATGTAGGGACATTTCCCTGCCCCTCATTATCTATAGTTACAAATCCTGATGCAAACACTGTTAAAGAAGAATTAGCAAAGCCTGATAAAGGAGCAACATAAGTTTCGATGATCGTCTCATCTTGCCCAGCAGGGGTTAGAAATAGATCATAATCCATTGCAGTCAACTCCAGGTACGCAGTATATTCACTGTAATCTAAATTAGATATGATCGGGTCGGATTCTATTGCGGTATAAATATCCACTGGCGGAGCGTCAGTTGATCCGTGGTGTACTACAAGGCCAACATTAGTGTCGTCCATAGGTGTCATCATAGTTGGGACTAAATCGATTTCAAAACCGATCCCTCTGTTAGAATCATATTGCTCAAAGTCTTCACCCAGTACACCGTAGGCCATAGCCACGCTGTAGGAGTTTTCATCAAGTTCAGGTGTCGTGATAGTATAAAGCACGTTTACTGAATCACTATTCGGCGCATCCGGGGCTGTAACCTCTATCAAGTGTGCTGTATTTGCCGGTATCTCTATATATGACGTAGCCTCTCTGAAGGAGATATTATCAAGTGCAGGTAGAAGCAAGTCGTTTACATAAACATCGACTGTTTCAGCAAGCGGATCGGCAGAGTTGTGAATCACCTGAAGGAATGCTACCGGATCTGCCTGATCATCGTTTTTCAGGTCGATTACCGTACCGTCTTCCAATGCTAAGAAAAGCCCGAAAGCGCTTGACGTATCCACCTCGCCGTTTCTCTCATCTTCTACAGTCAAGAAACCAGACGCGAAAATCACACCGGTCTGGCCATCAAAAAGCCCTAAGTTCGCAGGGAAAGTATCAACAACAGTTTTAGATGTAGCAGGAGTAACTATCAGATCGTAAGCCTGTGCGTCAACTTCAAGGAAGTCAGTCGCTGTTCCATAAGAGAGGTTATCGATCAGTGGACTGCCTGATAGATCGGTATATATATCAACCGTAGGGGCATCGGTCGCTCCGTGTGCTGCTATCATACCGAAATTATTATCGTCCAGTGGTTCCATCATCGTAGGATAAAGGCTTACCATAAACTGTATGTTTCTCGCTGCATCTGGATTCTGGAATCCAGATCTCACAACACCCTCTGCAACCGCTACATGGTAAGTATTGTCTTCCATTGCAGGCAGTGTGATGCTGTAAAGCTGTTTATCTTCCGAGTTCCCTGCATCGCTATCGGTGATCTTGATTACATTCTGAGTGAAAGCTTCTATAGGTAGATAATCCGTAGCCTCTCTGAAAGAGATGTTGTCCAATGCTGGAAGCAGTACATCATTTACGTAAACATCAACTGTTTCAACTCTCGGATCGGGAGAGTTGTGAATAACCTGAACGTAGGCTGGAGGTTCTTCGTCTGCTGTGATAAGTCTTATCACAGTACCTTGGGAAGTTACGGCAAATAACCCAAAATCCCTGTTGAGTGTATCGCCCGCAAGCGGCTCATCTTCTTTTGATACGAGCCCTGAAGCGAAAACGAACAACGACTGATTCGCGAGATCATCAAGTCTTGCGATGTAAGTTTCGATAATATCTGCTTGATCTGAAGGTGTCAGAATCAGCTCGTATCTCATTGGGTCTATCTCTAGATAATCTGTGGCTTGTCCGTAGTTCAGGTCGTCGATAAGTCTGTTTTGCAGACTACCTGCATACACATCTACATCCGGGGCATCGGTAGCGCCGTGTGCTACTACCAAGCCTACTTTAGCGGAATCAGAAGGCATCATTTCAGTAGAGTAGAGATTTAGTTCAAAACTTATATCTCGGTTTTCAGCCCCTGCTGTAAAGTTTGTATCCGCTGTGCCATTAGCAACTGCGATATGGTATGAGTCAATTGCCAATGCCGGAATATCCATCATATATAAAGTATTGTCATCAGCATCTGTAGCGTCAGGGGCAGTTATTTTAACTGTGTTTATCACTCCTGCTTCAATCGGTAGGAATGATGTCGCTTCTCTATACATGATATTATCTAGTGCTGGTACTAGTTCATCGTTTATATAAACATCTACTTCGCTTAATGCAGGCTGTGGGGAATTGTGCACTATCTGAACAAATGCCTCATCTACATCCTCTTCTAATTCTATAACAGTACCATCTGATTGTGCTAAGTAAAGACCAAAATTTCTGTTAGCCCCTATACTGCCGTCTTTTTCATCACGATAGGTGTCAAACCCTGATGCAAATACAAAGAATGACTTTTCCTCAGTATTTCTAAGATCAGCATTGAATCTGCCGTAAACGATGTTTCTGTTCATCGTGTCTGTCAATACCAGATCGTAATCATTTGAAGGAACTTCAACAAAGTCAGTTGCTTCACTATATTCTAGATTGTCGACCAATGGAATAGTATCTCCTGCTACATATACATCAATACTTGGTACATCGGTTGCGCCGTGTGCCACAACTAAGCCAGTGTTTTGGCTACTTGCTGTACTGCCCATTGTATTATATAAGTCTATCTCAAACGATAGATCACGTCCAGTTTCACCAGCCTTGAAACCCGTATCAACCACACCATGAGCCATTGCTACATAATATTTGTTGTTTTCAAGCGGCGGTAGCGTTATAGAATAAAGAGTGTTATCATTTGAGCTGTCCGCGTCAAATGCCGTAACCTTTAGTTCGTGTGACTCGCTAGCTGGTAGTGATAGATATTCGGTAGCTGTTCTGAATGATACGTCATCAAGTTGGTCTAAAAGCATGTCGTTAACGTAGATATCGACAACAGATATATCAGGATCGGGTGCATTGTGTACAACCTGTACATTTGCGAATTCAAGCAAGCTCTCTAGGGCTAATTCATAAACATTTCCATCTCTCTGTGCTGATAGTAGTTTCAGATCATAAGTCTCAGGCACGCTGACCAATGCTCTGTTCTGTGGGGTTACAAGGCCTGAAGCAAACAGTATCTCTGTTGTACCGGTATTGTCGTCATCTACTTTAAGATTGTAAGTAACAAGTGCTGTAGTCGGGGCAATAGTGCTAAACGCTTTTATCTCGTATACACCTACTGGTAGGTTCTTTATGCCTGTTGCGTTACCATAAGTTAGAGTGCTTGCTATGTCGTAAACTGTTCCTGAGGTATCTGTAGCTGTTACATTAAGCGGTGGGGCATCGATAACGCCATGGAACAGATTGATACTCATAGAGTCAGAAGCGGTGCTATCCTGAGACCCTTCTATGGTATAAATATCCAGATCTATATCACTTGCGAAAACACTGGAGAAGTTACCGAGCGTTCCGTTGATCATAATAGCATAATCCATATCATCCATTAGCACTGGTGTGCTGATGGAGTCGATTATCGCGTTATACTGCCCAGTACTGCCAGGCTGTGCTATTTTAATCTGTAAGGGAGCGTTCGGTGTAACCGAAAAATAAGGTGTGGCTTCTTGGAAATTTACGTCATCGGAAGCAGCGGTTTTTACGCCGTTGACATAAACGTCAACCGTAGCCGCACCGTCGAAAGATGCATTATGTATGATTTGAACATTGGTATCGGACTTCGCCAAAAGGAAGCCGGCCATCAGGCCAACAAAAATTTGTATATATTTCATAGGTTGTAACCTCAGAAAGTTTTTTAAGAATGAATTGAATTATTACCTTGTATATAGTTTATAAGTGTCTTATATTGTAGATTGGTCGCATCAGTAGAGCTCTTTATATACTTTATTTTGAAGCTCGTCCTGCTGAATAAATATTGTTTTTCAACAAAAAATAGATATTGCATAAATACACTCATAAACCATTGATAGATAGACCTTCGGGTGTATTTACTTCTATAGAGCTTTTCTGTTTAATCGTGGTGGTGACGTTAGGTTTAAGTGGCGAAGCTGTTAGCCAAAGTGATATCATAAATACTGGAGGTAGTGTAGTTAGTTCAGATATTGACAGAACAAAATTCAAAATGGCTTCCAACTACAGAATAGGTATCCATTACTCTACTTACGGTACTTCATCCTCAGATGCCTATTATGATTTCCTTTTACTAAATGAAGCTGGCCCAGATCCAAATACATCAATGTTTGATATAGGGCTTGGATTTGGCTATGATTTGCCTATATATAACCGTTTCTTTCTGCCGATTGAATTAAGTGTAGGATACGGACAGTCAGATATTATAGGTAATGTTCAGAGACTGATCTTTACCAGCGGTACCGGTTCAGATACTGAGTTAGCAACATTAGAGTATATTACTGAATCTGACATGTTCTTGCTTGATATCGGCACGGGCCTCGGCTATGAATATGAAGATTTTTATCTGACATTCACTGGCGGTGTGATTTCCTTTACTGGAGAAGGTACTAGTACTGAAAATCTAATCGCTGACGGCACGCTTACCGGCTCTGGGGAAACAGAACTCCCGATTCTTGATATATCTAAGATAATCGGATATATCGGGACCAACTTATCTTTACCATTAATTGGACGAGGCTGTGGAGATAATCAACGAGAAATACTGTCATTCGACTTTGGGGCAAATATGTTTTTCGGTGATTTAGATGAGATATTTGAAATGAACTATAATCTTACTTTCGGTTTAAATTATAACTTCAGAACCTACGAGCCTATCAACGGTAATATAGAATCTCCAATCTCGCCAGGGGGCAAATAATGGCTATTGAAGTGATAGATATAGGGCTAACTGATTATAATGAGGCATGGGACTACCAAAAAGTGCTGGTAGATAAAGTAAAGAAAGATCGTAATGATGGATATTTGGTCTTCTGCGAACACCCTTCTGTTATTACTCTAGGGAAAAACGGCTCCTACGACAATATCATAGCAAGCGACCGCCAGCTTTCAGATCTCGGTGTATCTGTGATTGAGAACAATAGGGGAGGAGACGTTACACTCCATAACCCAGGGCAGATAGTGGGATATCCTATAATAAATCTCGAGAATTTCAAGACCGATCTCCACTGGTTTCTCAGGACTATTGAAAACAGTCTAATTGATCTGCTGGCAACTATGAACATACAATCAGCTATGTATGAAGGTTATACTGGCGTATGGGTAGAACAGAGCAGGAAAATCGCAGCGATAGGAATGCACTGTTCCCGCTGGGTCACATCCCACGGTTTTGCCCTGAATACTATAAATGATATCTCAGAGTTCGATTATATCGTACCCTGCGGTATCGAAGATAAAAATGTTACTAGTATTAGAAAAGAACTTGAATTATCCAGCAAAGCTGGCACGGATATAGATATGGATAACATTAAGAATACGTTCTCAGCATTCTTCGAAAGAAAATTGTCAGAAAAATAAAAGAGTAAGATTTTACAGGCAAAATTTGGTGGATTAACTTAATCTACTTAATTTTGTACTCCAATTTCAAGCGGGAATAGCTCAGTGGTAGAGCACAACCTTGCCAAGGTTGGGGTCGCGAGTTCAAATCTCGTTTCCCGCTCAACGGTTTAGCCGTTAATACGACGAAAGTCGTATCCTCTTTATGCTGCATGCCTTGCTGTCACCCCCCCCCGACTGCAAGGCATTTTTTTTTGCGTATTTGTAACTTTTACCTATAACATATTGTTATTATATCAGTATGTAAGTAAACGTTCGCTGATTCGTATAATATATATCGCAGTAATTATTATGTACGCGATCGATCCGGCGGCTTTTTAAGTTCATAAACTCTAATTAATAGATAAGGCGGCCGATACAGTTTTTTACTTCTTTTCGTAAAATTCGAAGTTTATATAACCCAATAACATCAGGGATAGTTATGAACCGGTCTATCAGCTTTATCCTCACTTTTGCCATCTGTCTATTAGCTGGCAATCCCTATCTGTATTCACAGTCAGATAATACTCCAGCTGAATATGACTATGAAGCTGAACTTAATCTCTACGATTTAGACAAATCCGGCCTAATATCTGAACCAGATACTAAACAAACTAATTTAGTCAAGCTCTCTTTAGAAAGCGGCGATCTTTTTAATCTGAATATCAAACTTGATATCCCGAATAGTAAAAGTGTAATGTATTTTTCCGATATAGAGTTAGGTAACAAACTCATCTATATACCGAACTCTTCAACCCCAGAAATATCGCTTTCATATAAAGATGATATTATTAATGGCAAGGACATCTTTTATGTATCCAAACCATTTAAGGCTTTTGGTGGCCAGATGGCAAGGACTATTGAATTGGATTATAAGAAGTTTGCCTCGTTTCTTACCACCCGCAGAATTAGCATTGAAGAACTCACTATCCATATTGCCTTTACAAACTCGATTGAATACGGTCTAAAAGAAAACTCTCTACCAGCTTTGAACTCATCACTTGTGAGTTCACTTCCAAAGGGCAGTTTATCGAGCCTTTCAAAGAAGAACATTGATTTTAAGAACAGTGCCTCAGCTCCAGTGACTATATCTCAAGGGAACGCATTACAATTGAACATAAATGAGACTGGCATTTACAGGTTGACGGCCCAGCAGATCCAAAATGCGGGTTTACAGGTGGATAACGGTCGCCTTGATAAGCTTGTGCTTTTAGGTTCGGGGGGCGCTGATCTGCCAAGAGAAGTGGATATCGATTATATCAACTCCTTGTCCCGCATCCCACTTACAATCAATAGTTCTGGCGGCCAGCTGACGGATATAGTATTTTATGCCAATAACGGCAGAGGCTTTAAAAAAGAAGGCAACAGTTACGAACACTTTATAAACACCTATGAAAAAAATGTAAAGTACGTACTGGCTTATGCTGATAATCCAGTAGCTCCGATCTTGCCAAAAGCGGCTGCTACCGGTGAGGTGGTCAACCGCCCTGATAGTTATATTCACCGTCAGTTTCATGAAGAAGATATTGTTAATCTGTATGATTTTGGTGGTGGTAGAGACTTTTTAGGCGAGGTTCTGAACCAGTCTAAGGTTTACACAGATGAGGTTCATAATATCGTTCCTGGTTCAGAGATAGAATACTATTTCTCACTTGCCCACCGTAGCGGTTCTAAGGGATCTTTTGATATACAGATGAACGGAGAAGATTATCCTATACCCTTCACGCTGAATAATACCAGTAATACATACATTTCCTACTCCAGAAAACTAAGATCGCATAATCTACCGGCCAGCACTATAAATGGCAATACCTCCAGTATTATGTTCGAGTACCAGCCTACATCGATATCCGGTATTGGATATCTGGATTACTATATATTCCAGTATGAAAGATCGCTAAGGGCTATCAATAACAGCATAACATTATTTGCTGATCCTGATATGGTAGGTATAACCGAGTTTAATATTGACGGATTCGAGGAGAACAATCCTAAATACGTCTATGATATAACTGATCCCAATAATCCAATTCAATTGACCGATGTTTCAAATACCGCAAACAGAGTGGTCATTAGGGATGATCTAAACAGTTCTGAGAAAATATACTACGCATCGTGTGATATCAAAACACCAGGTACACAGTCTATTCAGCTTGCCGGACTTTCAGCTAAAGACTATACAGGGGTTGATATGATTCTTGTAACCCACCCTGAGCTTATGGAAAGTGCTCAGGCATTTGCTGATTACAGAAGCAATAACTCTGGGCTGAATATTGAGATAGTTAACATACTTGATATTTATAAAGAGTTCGGCGGTGGTAACAAAGATATACTCGCCGTAAGAAATTTCCTTTCATATCATTTCAACCATCTGGAAGATCCTTTTCAGTATGTATTCTTCTGGGGGCATGGCCATTACGATTTCAGAAATATAAATTTCGCAGAAAAAAATCTCGTGCCCACATATCAGAGTAACGAAAAAGATACTACTGTAATTAGTGAGGAAAATAATTACTCCACTGACGATATTCTTATCGCACTCGGTGAAGAAAGTAACGGCGGAAGATTATACCCTTCTGTAGCAACTGGAAGGATGCCGATTAAAAATAATTCTGATGGATTTAAATATCTGCAGAAACTTAGTGATTATGAGAACAACTCCGATAGCGGACGCTGGAGACATTCAATACTTCTCACTGCCGACGACGGATTCACCCAAAGTGGTAGCGGAAATGAAGGTGATATGCACAGTGGTGCATCCGAGGGGATAGCTAATGAAATCCTGCCGAATTCACTATACCAAACCAAGATTTACCTTTCAGAATTTGAAGAGCTTATCGGCGGTGGCCGCAGGCGCGGAAGAAAAGGCGCTAGGCAGGCACTTTTGGATTATTTTACCAACGAGAGCGCGGCAATAGTCAACTGGACAGGACACGGGAACCCTGGCGTTTGGGCGCATGAAAACTTCTTTGTGGTAGATGCCGACCTGCCCCAGCTCGACAATTACGACAAACTCCCGTACATAATTGCCGCTACCTGCGATTTCTCTCGTTTCGATCACCCAACAAATGTATCAGGTGGAGAAAAGTTCGTAATTAAAGAAGATGGCGGTTCGATAGGGATGTTCGCTGCTACGAGATTGGTATTCGTTTCAAGTAATGAGTATTTATCAAGAAGACTTTATGCCGCCCAAACGCGGCTTAGGGAGAACGGTGAATATCCAACAGTAGGGATGGCAGCTATGGAAGCAAAGTATAGTAACGGTGCTGGGTCTGATGCTAATGATTGGAAATACCTCCTTTTCGCCGATCCTTCCATGAGACTTATCATACCTACAAACTCAGCTTCTCTTACCGAGTTAAACGGTAACGCGATAAGCGAAACCCAAGAAGTATTTGAGTTGAAAGGTATGCAGAAAATTGATATTAAGGGTCAGCTAAAAGACGCTTTCGGCAACCCGATGAATGATTTTGACGGGCAGATGAGTGTTATCATACATGATGGTGATAGGGAACTTATATATACCGATTTTGATAGCGAAGAATATAATATGGTAGAATACGGTGGGGCGCTCAATAAAATCAATCTTCCCGTTTCCGGTGGTAGTTTTAAAGGAAGCTTTTTCCTGCCAAAAGATATTTCATATAGTGAGAATCACGGAAGAATCTTTTTCTACGCAAAAGAAAATGAAGGAAACCGCACTGCTAAAGGTACATTTACTGATTTTGTGATCAATGGGCTTGCTAATGTCAGCAGCGTAGTAGATAATGCAGGCCCTGAGATTGAGCTGTATATGGATCACCCCGATTTTGAAAGCTGTGATGAGGTAGCTTCAACCACCACTCTTTACGCAGAGCTTCGAGACCAGTCAGGCATTAACGCGACAGGAGTGGGTATTGGGCACAACTTAGAAGCTTGGATCGGTACTTCACCTGATAAGATCGATCTTTCAGGTAATTATACAACTTCGCTGGATGAGTTCGGTCTTGGTACAACTTACACTACGCTCGAAGATCTGGAGCCAGGCCAATACACGATAACTGTAAGGGCTTGGGATATATTCAATAATTTCAGTGTAGCGAGCACATGCTTTACAGTCGAAGAAGATGCCGATAGGCAAGCACTCAGAAACACATACCCTTACCCTAACCCATTTGATGAAGCTTCCAATATCAAAATCAGGCACAGTCTGCCTACCCCATTTGATGTAAGGGTCAGGATCAGTGATATTGCTGGTAATCAGGTGGATAACTTTATCAGCACAGTTACTGATGGATTCTACGGGGAGGTATCATGGAATCCGACTGATAGAGGCCTTAATCTGAACACCGGTACCTATTATTATACTGTTGAAAGTATAAACACATCAATTACGAACCCAGACGATAACAATATCGTCTATGGTAAAATGTTATATATCAAGCCATGATGTACAAATTTGTTAAGTTTGATTTTGGCACGATTATCCGTTAATAAAATAATTTTCCTATAAAAGAAATAGGCATAATGACGAAAAGAAATATTCTGTTATTGATCGCTTTTACAGCTTTCTGTACGATCTTTAGTGTTAGAGAATCAAATGCTCAGGCCGGTGGTGCCGCTGTACCTTTCCTGACTATAGCACCCGACGCAAGAGCTGGCGGAATGGGAGAGGCAAATACCGGTATAGCGGATAACCTTTACGCAGTCCACTGGAATCCCGCCGGGCTCGGTTTCCTTAGGTATCTAAACCCTGAAACAGAGTTTGATGAGGATTTACTTGAATACCACCAGGTAGGTACCAATTTTACTCCGTGGCTGCCTCAGTTCAATGCTGATCTTTATTATGCCACCGGTACTTGGGGTAGGTATATAGATGAGCTGAACGGTACAATCGCCGCGAATCTTACCTTTATCTACCTTGGGGAATTCACTCAGACTGACAACACTGGTAGGGAGCTCGGTAAATTCAACTCTTCCGAGTACGCTTTAGGTTTATCTTACGGTACGCTGATTACAGAAGATCTTTCTCTTGGTATCCAGGCGAAGTTTATACAGTCTATTCTCGGTGCTATTTCAGATAGCCCCGATGCTGGTAGCGGTATATCAGGTGCGGTTGATATCGGGCTTTTATGGAAACCACTTGATCTTCCATATTTGGATGATAAATTATCCATTGGTCTGAATATCCAAAATATCGGCCCTAAAATGACATATACATCTCAGTCAGATCCGTTGCCATCTATGATAAGATTAGGTTTTGGCTTCACTCCTGTAAGAGATGAATTCAACGAACTTACATTTGCACTCGATGTGGCCAAACTTATGGTGCGCCGTTACAGAGACGGTACATCCGATGCGGTACCTGTAAACTTTATAACTGGCTTCGAGAATCCGGGAGCGGAGTTTTCATTCGGTGCGGAATACTGGTACGCTCAGGTAGTAGCCCTTCGTGGTGGTTACTTTTACGAACCCCAGGGTGCGGGTGGTCGTCAGTTCTATACTTTCGGTATAGGTGTAAGGTATGATATATTCGAGCTTAATTTCTCTTTTATAAATACTGTAGAAGATAACAGTCCCCTCGCAAACACACTTAGATCATCATTCTTGATTGATCTTCAATAAGCTGCAATTAGAAAATATAATTTAGGTTAAAACCTAAATGTTATCGATATTATTTAACCCGACCTATGAGTCGGGTTTTTTTATAGTATTATTATAGTAAGATATAGAATTGTACAAGCAAAGATTCCTATATTTAACTAATTGAAAATATGCAAATCATATAGGTAGTTACATGAGTTCTCCACAGCCCCCAAAAAATAGCAAAGATAATAAGAATTTAATCTTCAATCCATCTCAAAAGGTCATTGATAATGCTCGAGTTAAAGACTGGGGGAAGATGAGGAATGAGGTTGATGCCGATCCTGCTGCTTTTTGGCAAACTGAAGCCAACAATCTTCATTGGTTCAAAAGCTGGGATGAATATTTAGATGACTCAGACAAACCTTTCTACAAATTTTTTACTGGCGCAAAAACCAATATCGCGTATAACTGTCTCGATCGACATCTGGAAACAGCCAATAGAAATAAAATCGCCTATATATGGGAAAGCGAACAAGGTGAGACAAAATCAATATCCTACTTTAAACTTCACAGAGAAGTATCGAAATTCGCAAGCATTCTCAAAGGCATGGGTGTCAAAAAAGGTGACAGGGTAACGATTTATATGGGCCGAGTGCCTGAACTGCCTATGGCTATGCTCGCATGTGCACGAATCGGTGCTATACATTCGGTTGTATATGGTGGTTTTTCCACTGAAGCTCTTCATGAGCGTATCGAAGACAGTCAATCCAAAGTAGTGATTACATGTGATGGTTCTTACCAGCGAGGTAAGATAGTAGAGCTTAAGAATATTACCGATGCTGCGGTTGATAGAGCAGGCTGCGTGGAAACTGTTATCTGTGTTAAAAGAACTGGCGAGCAAGTCAATATGTGCGAGGGGCGCGATTACTGGTATCACGATCTTATGGCATTGCCGATAGCTTCAAATATTTGCCCGGCAGAAGAAATGGACTCGGAAGATCCTCTATTTATTCTTTATACTTCTGGAACAACTGGCAAGCCTAAGGCAATACTGCACGTACACGGCGGATATCAAGTAGGTGCATACTCCAGCCTCAAATATGTGTTTGACGTTCGTGAGGAAGACCGATATTGGTGTGCTGCAGACCCAGGATGGATCACCGGTCACTCTTATATAGTTTACGGTCCTTTATTAAATGGTTTGACATCTATAATGTATGAGGGCGCTCCTAATTTCCCATATCCAGACCGTTGGTGGAAAATCATCGAAAAATATGGAATCAATATACTCTACACAGCACCGACCGCACTGCGCTCACTAATGAGATTCGGTAATTCCTGGGTCAATAAATATGATCTGTCAAGCCTACGTCTATTAGGATCGGTAGGGGAGCCTATTAATCCAGAGGCGTGGAAATGGTATTATGAGGTAATAGGAGGCGGGAATTGCCCTATTATGGATACTTGGTGGCAGACAGAGACTGGAATGTTCATGATAACGCCTATGCCATCTGCCCCGCTTAAACCCGGATCAGCTACTAAACCATTCCCAGGTATCAAGATGTCCGTTGTAGATGAGGATGGTAACGCGGTTCCCCCAGGCGAAGAGGGAAAACTAGTAATCGAAAATCCTTGGCCTTCGATGATGCGTACGCTTTATAATGATCCAGATCGCTACGTATCTCAATACTGGACTGCATATCCTGGAAGGTATCTTGCGGGCGATTCCGCTAAAATAGATGAGGATGGATATATTTGGGTGATAGGAAGAATAGATGATGTGATCAAAGTTTCGGGTTATAGGCTCGGAACGGCAGAGATAGAGTCCGCTCTAGTCTCTCACCCCGTTGTATCGGAAGCTGCTGCCATTGGCCTGCCCCACGAGCTAAAAGGTAATGCGATACATACTTATGTGATATTGAATACTGGAGTCGAAGGTTCGGATAAACTGAGGGCTGAACTTGTACAACAGGTAAGAAGCGAGGTTGGCCCTATCGCCAAGCCTGAATCAGTGACATTTGTGGATAAATTACCAAAAACACGCTCTGGGAAAATTATGCGCCGGGTCTTAAAGGCTACGGCATTAGGTGAGGATCCTGGTAATCTTTCAACTTTAGAAGACTAAATGTATACAAATAACCTATTATAATAGCCTTCGTATTTTTGAATAAAGGAGATATGACCATGCCAGCTAAAGAAAACGAAAGAAATGAGAATGCTGACCAAAGTGAAGCTCGTGATCAAAAAGTTAGCGATAGTAAAGTAAACGAGGAATTGATTGACTATTCCAGAGAGGAGAAAATCGAGATATTTCCGGTAACGGATGAAGAGTACGAAAGACTCAAACCTTACTTCGATGAAGCAAAAGCAAGCGGATATACATCAAATTTTAGTATTGAGGAATTTTTGAAGAAAGCTCATAAAAAGTATGAATTAAAGAAAAATTGAATTTTCTCAAAAAGCAGAACTTCAACTTTTTGATATATATGTATATACTTCTGATAATTGGTCAGAAGAACAAGCAAGAAAGTACATCAGAGGTATAAAAGCAAAATGTTATTCGTATCTAAATAATGAGAATAGTATATATACTTTTAAGAACGATAGAAATAAGTATTCATACTTCATTTACAAATCGCATAAAATTTACTTTACATTAGACCAGGAAACCTTATATATCGAATTCATACATCATAAGTCTCAAATCTGAAATACATATATTTGTTGATCTTTAAAGTAATTACAGCAATTATGAAATGTCTTATAGTGTTATTAACCTTTCTGATTTCAATACAATACGCTAACTCACAGGATTTAGAGCCTCTTCCAGTAAATGAATATGCTTTTGTTGGCTTAACTGTAGGTTTGCCTGGTATTTTAAATATAGTCGGCGGTTTTGCAATTGATAATATAGGTGTGCAAGCTGATATCGGACTATTGGCTACCGATTGGGCTTCATATCAAGTAACAGTCGGCTATAATCATTCTATTTCAGAAAATCATAACATTCTTATTGGCCCCACATTTGGTTATCTTGATATTTCATTCTGGGGTGATCAAACCGATTATTGGTCTGCAGGTTTCTCTACATCCTATAGCTATGGTTGGTTCCATATTGATGGTGGTGTCCTTTTTGGTTTTGATGATGTTACCCGGACTTTACCAAAAATCAATATCGGCGGGATATACAGAATAGATTAAAACTGTATTGGAATATTTATTATTCTCATACTGTTTTGCATAGATGATAATTCAAATGCTGTGATATCAGCAGCCATTGAGTTTTCACCAGTAGTGTATCTTGAATATAATGCCGGGAACCCCCAACCGATCACGGAACCTATTATAGCACCTACAAAAACATCACTTGGGAAATGATTCCCGCTCGCTATCCTAAGTATTCCGGTAGCTGATGCGGCCAAAAGATTCCCAGCCCATACATACCCTCTGTAATTACTTGGGTATTCCAGTATCTCATACATCATGGCAGAATATATACCCGCTGTAAATGCCCCGCTTGTATGGCCTGAGTAGAAAGATAAAGTAGCGTCTGGAGAGGCTAATTTTTCGTCGGTTGATAAAGTGTCATAAGCATAAGGCCTAGCACGCCTGGCAGTGGTTTTAGCTATTACATTTAATCCGGTACTTGTAAAAAATGTAGGAAGCCATGGTGATTCAAGAGGTCTCAGTTCGGAGGGATTTCTGAAATTAATAAGTGCGGCTTCCGATAATAAACCATATAGCAAGATATCGCTGGCAAGGCTATAACTACCTGACTTTTTGCCCAACGCTATCCTATCAAAAAAAGGTATGTCAGAGGGATCAAGAGTTCTGATCTGAAGTGCATTATTATCTTCTAGAGATAAAAAAAGTGCAGTTCCTGTACCAAAGGCTAATAGTCCAAAACCATTGCTTATAGCTACTACATTATTATCAATATTATATGGACTGTTACTTTTTACATTTGATACTGCATTGAAGAACAGTAAAACCGCAATGACCGTCTTAATCAAAACCATATATCAAGTTCAAATTTGTGACTAAAAGCAAATCTAATCATTATGATTAAAATGAACTCAATATTGTAATTCTTACAATGCCGATTTTGATAAACTATCGAACGAACGGGTCACTGAACCTAATATCATTTACTAACTCATAATCTGTGAGGGTTTTGAGAAAATTAACCAGGTCAATTTTGTCTTGATCGCTCAGATTTAATCTTAAAGGTTCTCCTTCGGGATCTCTAAGTGCATTACCTAAATTGATATGGTTTTGTATTCCACTGTTATAATGTTCCACTACCTCTCCTAATGTAGCAAACCTACCGTCATGCATGTATGGTGCAGATAGTTCGATACTTTTCAGAGAAGGCACTTTGAACGCTCCCAGAAAATTTTCATCTGGTATGGCTTCATAAACGCCGAGGTCTATTAGAGTTTCCATATCCAAGCCGTTATTGGTAGTACCGTTATCAGGATTGATAAAAGCTTCTGTGGAATGGCAACCTATACAAGCACCACCACCCCGTTGAGGTGGTAAAAAGAAAATATCTTTTCCGTTGTTTTCGCTATCGGTGAAACCATCAAAAGGTACTTCGGCGTTTATAGCCTCAGCTCTTGCGATATCATATTTACTATTCGTACTTATGATGCTTCGGATGAACTGGGCAAGTGCCTTAGCAATTTTATCAGAAGAAATTTCTTCACTACCGAACGCATTTGTGAACAACTCTGGGTAGTATGGCTGAGAAGATACTATGTTTTCTAATTCACTTAGGGTAAGCCCCATTTCAACTTCATCTTGGAATGGCATAAGTACCTGATCTTCTAATGTAGCTGACCTTTCATCCCAGAAAAACCTGCCTCTGGCATATAGTCCTGCATTAACTAAAGACATTGAATGCCTACGGGTTTTTCCTCCATCAAATCCTCTGCTCATAATAGCATTATCCGAAAATGCTTTATCCTGTTGATGGCATGATGCACATGCTACAGTACCGTTTTTACTCAGGCTTGTGTCGTAAAACAGTACTCTGCCAAGAGTTGCTCCATCATCGGTCGTAGGATTGTCTTCTGGTGTATTGTCATTTTCAATCGCTGCGTTTTGCCCAGGTGCTCTCAGTGAGTTGATTCTGAGATGTTCAGGAAAAACTATATCCACATAATTCAATGGCGATGATGGTAAAGATAAACTGGCTTCAGTTATAGGCAATAAAGTCTTATCGTTATCATCACAGGATATAATTATGCAGAGTGCAGATAAGAGTATTGTTAATGATATATATTTGTTAATTTTGATATCTCCTTTAAGTTAGTAGAAGATACACATGAAATTAAGAAACGTTAGCTAATTGGCTAAATAATTTTTGTAAGAATATTTCTAGTCCGTTCCGATATTATATTACCCGTATTTATAGTGCTGATAGGCTCAAAAAGCATGACATGGCATTCCTTTTCGGCAAAAGGCTTATGATAAGTATTTTTCGGTATGATAATATACTCACCTTCTTTGACTATCAGCTTCTCGGTATCTAAAGTAATAGTGAGCTCGCCTTTGATGACAAAAAACATCTCATCCTCATTTTCATGCTTGTGGCGATCGAACTCACCTTTGAACTTAGCTAGTTTGATATGCTGGCCGTTCAGCTCACCAGCAATCACTGGCGACCAGTAATCGGTAATATCATTAAATATTTTGGAAGGTGTGATTACTTTAGCCATTGGTTCAGGCTTAAGATAAATTCATCCTGTCTATCAATGTATACGCTATGGGAACAGTCATCAAGATACTTTACCTTCTCCGTACCCAATAAACCACTAATAGAGCTTACTTGATCGGCGGAAAACAATCCATCTTCCTTCCCATAGATCCCGTAAAATTTCACACCGCTATCCTTGGCTTTGTGATATAGTGGAGTGTAGTCAGTATATGTATAACCTTCCATCCTCCAAAAACCTCTCGGTGATACTTCGTCCATTTTCTGTGCGTTATTCTTCAGCACAGTATCAGTGGCAAACTTTTGATATAAGGGTTTAGCCTCATCTCTGATATTCTCCGGGGTATAAAAACCGTTCTGCATCGCATGCATAAAACTATAGGAACTATATTCAAGCGATGTTGTATCCATAGTTTTTAGCATCTGAACATAGCCAAGATTCATCTGATTATTTTGTTCTTTATATAAAGCCTCAGACTTAGCGATTACATTTTTGAACGAAGGCTGCATATTAAGCGGGGCTGCTATCAAAACTACTGAGCTAACACGATCTGGGTATTTTTCAGCAAAATTGACAGCTACCATACCGCCAAAACTATGAGCCAGAAGGCTAACTTTTTCAATATCATATTTATCAAGAATCACTGCCAGATCATCAGAAGTCTGGTCAAAAGTATATTTAGCTTTCTTGGCAGACCTTCCTTCACCTCGGCGGTCATAAGTGATAACGAAATACCCTTCATCAGCTAGATTCTGTGCTGTTGTAGCTTCAAAGGTAGCACAATTATAACCTGGACCGCCATGCAGAAACACTAAAGGTGTATCACCTTGATTGCCAAAAGTCTTAATATAAAGCTCTTGAGCGGTAAGGTTTGCAAAGAATAATATAGAAATGAGTAGCAGAAGATATTTAGTCATTTTAACCTATGATTTTTTACAAATATATGAAGACAAAGTCGATATTATATGCTTCCATATAATTGTAGATACTCTATCTAATCAAACCAACCTTCGCTCCCTGAGCCTTACGAGAGATTCTTAAAGCCCATCCATTGAGGGGAGGGGTTTGGGGTGGGGTGTTCCTCAAGTCATTTCTGAGCCTTTTGAGATACGGAAGAAAATCAAACGCTATTTTCGATAGAAACCTGTAACGATTGACAACGTTTTAAATCAAAAATGAGGGGAATATATGAGTACTTATACAATTTCAACTGACAGCGAAGAAGTCAAATCTAAAATTGACACATTTCTGAAAACATTAAGAAATGATAATTTAGATATCTATATTGATGATGATGATGAAGATATAAGGTTTATAAAGCAAACTGAAGGTGAAGAATCTATAGACTTACATGAGTTCTTATCCAATGAAAGTTAGGTTATTGAAATCAGCCACAAAAGACTATTCTAAACTCAAAAACGAAAAAGATAAAATCACAAAAGCTCTTATAGAATTAGAGAACTTTCCTAATGTTACGAATATAAAGAAATTAGTAAATTATGAGTATAGCTTTCGCAAACGTGTTGGCTCATATAGAATACTATTCAGTATAAAAGATAGCACAATATACATAGCTCGCATCTTACCTAGAAAAAAGCTTTATTAACGCTGTGGCTTAGACAAGCCCAGCCACCTCTTGAAGGCCACCCTACATATTTCTTCTATATTGTCCGCCTACTCTGTAAAGAGCCTCCGATATCTGCCCAAGAGAGCAATATTTAACTGCTTCCATTAGCCCATCGAATATATTCTCTCCGTTGATTGCCGAAGCTTTAAGTCCTGCAAGTTTGTCTCCTGCATTGTCCTTGTTCATTGCATGGAAAGCGTCGCGGGATTTGATTGCGAACTCCTTTTCTTCGGTTGTGGAGCGGATCACTTCTTCAGGTATTATCGTTGGTGAACCTTTAGGGTCTAGGAATGTATTTACGCCGATAAGCGGTAGCTCGCCTGTATGCTTAAGCGTTTCATAGTACATTGATTCTTCTTGTATCTTATTACGCTGATACATTCTCTCCATAGCCCCCAGCACCCCGCCACGGTCACTAATACGTTGAAACTCAACCATCACTGCTTCTTCCACAAGATCGGTCAGTTCCTCGATGATAAATGAGCCTTGTATAGGGTTTTCGTTCTTAGCCAGACCAAGTTCTTTATTTATGATTAGCTGAATTGCCATAGCACGCCTAACTGATTCTTCTGTAGGCGTTGTTATTGCTTCGTCATAGGCGTTGGTATGTAGAGAGTTGCAGTTATCGAATATCGCATAAAGCGCCTGGAGCGTTGTTCTTATATCATTAAACGCTATTTCCTGCGCGTGGAGCGATCTGCCAGAAGTCTGGATATGATATTTCAGTTTTTGAGATCTATCATTTCCATTATATTTATATTTGATAGCCTTAGCCCAGATACGCCTTGCTACACGGCCGATAACAGAATATTCCGGATCCACACCGTTTGAAAAGAAGAATGAAAGATTAGGGGCGAAGTCATCGATATTCATACCCCTTGATAGGTAATATTCTACGAATGTGAATCCGTTAGCTAATGTAAAAGCCAACTGAGTGATAGGGTTCGCACCTGCTTCAGCAATATGGTATCCGGAAATCGATACAGAGTAGAAGTTCCGTACCTTTTTATCGATAAAGTATTGTTGTATATCACCCATCATCCTTAACGCGAACTCAGTTGAGAATATACATGTGTTCTGTGCCTGATCTTCCTTTAGGATATCAGCCTGTACAGTGCCGCGTACTGTGGCAATTGTTTTAGCTTTAATATCTTGATAAATATCCCGGGGTAGTACTTTATCCCCTGTAATCCCAAGAAGCATCAGTCCTAAACCGTCATTTCCTTCAGGCAAGTCCCCGTTGTATCTTGGTCGTTTAGTTCCTTTTTCTTTGAAATATGACTCTATTTTTTGTTCTGTTTCTTCCTCTAAACCATTTTCTTTTATGTATTTTTCGCATTGCTGATCAATCGCAGCATTTAGGAAAAAGGCCATAAGCATAGGTGCTGGGCCGTTTATGGTCATTGATACCGAGGTACTCGGATTGCATAGGTCGAATCCTGAGTATAGTTTTTTCGCGTCATCAAGCGTGGCAATCGATACACCTGAATTACCGATTTTACCATAAATATCCGGCCTGTGGTCTGGGTTTTCACCATATAAGGTTACTGAATCAAAGGCCGTAGATAGTCTCTTGGCTGGTAAACCTAGTGATACGTAGTGGAAACGTTTATTGGTTCTTTCCGGGCCGCCCTCCCCGGCGAACATTCGCGTTGGGTCTTCGCCGGTTCTTTTCAGAGGAAACACACCTGCGGTATAAGGGAATTCCCCAGGAACGTTTTCCTGCATATTCCACCTAAGTACATCGCCCCAGTCTTTATATTTTGGTAACGATACTTTGGGTATTCGCGTATGTGATAGGGAAGTAGTAGTAAGAGGTAATTCTATCGTTTTATCTCTTACCTGATAGCTAAGGGTATCAGCAGTATATTTATCTACCTTATCATTCCAGGATTTTAGCGTTAGCTTCGCCTCGGGATCCAGCATTTCGGTCTTATCGTTAAATGCCTTTGCTAGTTCACTGTTTCCATCCAATGAATCAAGATAAACCTTACCGTATTCTTCATATTCGATTTTTTCACCCGATAATGATGCGTTGGCAATTTTCAGAGCATAAAGCTCGGTAGCTTTTTGGGCTTCACGTTTTACTTTATCATCATAATGCCTCGCGTTCTCTCTTATCTCAGCTAGATATCTAACTCTATCAGGCGGTATTATGTATATTTTTTCGGATTCACCTTTAATCTCATTCTCAAACTTAAACGTCTCGTTTCCAGATCGTTCAGCTATCAGATTCATTAAATGTGCGAATAGAGTATTGGTGCCGGGGTCATTAAACTGGCTTGCTATCGTACCGAATACCGGCAAGCTATCATCATCCTGTTCAAACAAAAGGTGATTTCGCTTATACTGTTTTTTTACATCCCTGATAGCGTCCAGTGAGCCTTTTTTATCAAATTTGTTTATCGCTATTACATCAGCAAAATCAAGCATGTCGATTTTCTCAAGTTGAGTGGCAGCACCATACTCACTTGTCATAACATAAAGCGATAGATCAGAATGTTCTGTGATCTCTGTATCCGATTGCCCGATACCGGAAGTCTCTACGATTATCAGATCATATCCAGCAGCCTTTACTATATCTATAGCATCCTGCACATACTTGCTCATTGCAAGGTTCGATTGCCTAGTTGCCAGCGACCGCATGTACACATTTTCATGGTTGATAGAATTCATCCTGATCCTATCACCGAGTAAGGCTCCGCCTGATTTGCGTTTACTTGGGTCGATAGATATTACCGCTATCGATTTATCCGGTTTACCTTCTACAAAGCGCCTTACAAGTTCATCCACAAGTGAAGACTTACCAGCACCGCCAGTACCTGTAATTCCAAGTATCGGGGCTTCAGATGCTTCGGCTTTGGCTTTGACATCACTTTTCAGCTTTTCATATTCTTCTTCTTGATTTTCTGCAAGAGAAATCAGACGGCCAATGACTTTATCGTTTTCCTGATCAAGATCGGAAAGTAACTGAGAAGGTTTGATATGATCTGCTTTATTCTGATTAGTATCAAAATCGCATCGTTTCATTAGGTCGTTTATCATACCCTGGAGTCCCATGTGTCGGCCGTCATCCGGGCTATAAACCCGGTCGATTCCATAGGCGTGAAGCTCTTCGATCTCATCTGGCAGAATAGTACCCCCACCACCTGCAAAAATCTTGATGTCGGATCCAGCTTCTTTTACAAGGTCATACATATACTTGAGATATTCTACGTGCCCACCCTGATAGGATGTCATAGCGATACCCTGCACATCTTCCTGGATGGCAGTATCAACTATCTCCTTAACCGATCTGTTGTGCCCGAGGTGAATAACTTCGGCCCCGGTAGATTGGATTATACGCCTCATAACATTTATAGCGGCATCATGCCCGTCAAAAAGCGATGCTGCCGTTACTATTCTGATCTTGTTCTGCGGTTTATATGGAGCTGAAATATTATTAGTCATGATCGGCCAATGGTTTAGAAGTCAATAATTGATAGGTAAGTAAGAATCTAAAAGAACGAAAAACTTAACCCGATAATGTATGTTCGGGTATTGCAAATATAAGGAATAGGAAGGGGAAGAGAAGATTCTCATAATCTCCCTACACCCCCTTTGGAATGGGGTCTATATAATGGCAATAGACATCGCGACAAGTTAATACTCTTAGAATCTGGGAGAGGGCTTTTATTGCTACCCGGCGAACCCCTTACACCCTTATGTCAGACTGAGCCTGTCAAAGTCTAAGACAGTTTATCAGTCCCAATAAGACATTAAACCTTCTGATTTCAGCTCTTCATGATAGTCCGGATTGGCTAAAAATTCGTAACGATACCCCGCTCCGCAATTGCAAGACTCACATTCGTTGTTCAGATCGCTACCTTCTATTTTATAAGCCGAATAAATCTCTATCCCTATGCCTTCAAGATATTCTTCAAGCAGATCAACATCGTTCTCACTTACCGAACCGTTGCGCCAAGGATCCGCACACTGTGTTGCATCCCAATAATACTCTCGAAGATCATGTTTAACGTTGACCCCATCCCGACTTGCGTAGCAGCTATTACCATACACTTTGCCGTCCACACCCAAAACAGGGTCATAAATATCATTGCAGTCATAAGAAACATTTTCCTCGCAACCCAAAAGCATTGCGAGCAAGGCAAGAAACAATATACAGTTCATAAGATTATCCTTTTGTTTACTTAATTATAACAGCTGAACTTGAAAAAGTTGCAAGTAAAAAAAATTCTTCTTTTGCCTATAAAAAGCGGCTTTTATGGTGTCTAATGTAAGGAATAGGCTTTAGATGGCTTTAACTGTTTTTGGAATACCCCTCCCACCTTCATTAAACCCATTTTAATTGTCCCTTTGGAGGGACCGCTCGGCACAAAAAGTCTTCGATTTGTACCGCCGAGCGAGGTAGGTTACTTGCATATAACCAACATCGCTTGATATAGGTCATACGCCGTTTAGTGGATAATTCAAATTGCATTCTATTCCTGTCTTCCCTTTTAGGAAGTGACCTCTAGGGTAATAGTTGTTTGCTTAGATTGTTCAATAGTATTGTCACCCTCTTTCACTGCGTGACAACTTCCTAAAAGGAGCACAGATACTGTATTTTGTTCCTGTTCTTTCGTTTAGAATGCCTTCTGCTATTTCAAATACCCTTTTTGCTATCTGCTACATATATTTAAATACTCTATGGTATTTTTAAAACGTTTTTTATAATTCTTACTAGTCTTTCCTGAGCATATTCATCTAATCGTCCATAACCCATTGTTCCTTGAAATATTAAATCAATTTCTCTACTATCAATTTTATATTTATAAGTTAATTTACCAGTCATTTTTGAATTAATCATTGTCTTTTTAATAATCTTTGATGAATTCACATTATTAAATACGACTACTTTAATATTCTTTAAATATTTTAATACGGTATTAAATACATCTATTCCATGTTGATCAGATTTTGTTTTATCAATCCAATTCATAACTTGATCAGAATCTGTACCCGTACAATAAAATAGATCTATATGTTCTACCTTATCAATATCATTACTTACTTTAATGGATTTACGACCATCAATATTAGTAGTATCTCCACCATTGTACACATCATTGGCAATTCTGTGAAAGATTCCAAAATATTTCGAATAAGTATTTGAAGGAAGATGATTCTGTACTTTATGTATATTATCCTTAATATAACCATCTACATCATCGCAAATATTGTTACTAGTGTCATATAGATTTTCTCGTGAATCACCACTAGGATTTAATCCAACAAACAGAATCTCCGCATTCTTATTTAAATCATGCATTAAACCTGGTTGCAAAATATTTTTATCTGTAGAGTAATCATCTTTATAAAGAAATATTTGATGATTTTTACACCACCAATCTATAATATCTTTATTTAAATTGATAATTGTTGTATTCACGATTTCACCTTGGTATTATTAATATTAATGACTAAACCTACAAAAATATTCTCAGTGATACAACTTTTATCTTTCTGAAAACTCTTTTTCGCGGGCGAGATGGACTTAACTCATGGCGAAATGAACAGTACAAATGCAGAGATATACTCTGTAAACAGCGAGGCGTATATCTCAGAAAGCGAAGAAAGCATTACAGAAGATATTAGTTTGTGTTAGAGAAATACTTATTAATTTTACAATAAAGATAATCAATTGTAATATACAAATTAAAAGAATTTATAATAAGGCTGATGCTAGAGAAAGAAATTATGATAAGGATGACCTGAATATGCTGCAGCGGGCCCAGGTGTTTCATAATAATTTTGTAGTGGATCAAGCGGCTTTCGTGGCGGATTTCCCGCACTACGATAGGTCAGCCAAACCGCTCTTATAGTGAGATAGCAGAGGTGAATGATGAGAATTTCGTAGAGCTGCCGTTAGCTTCCGCTGATAGGAATGACTGGAAGATTACGGCGTATGGTGGCGGGCTCTCTAGCACGTATTCAGATGAGGTTTGGCTTGAGGGAGAAGTATGATGGAGGGTGCGATACACAACAGTGTAGATATTAAGTTGGGATACGGATTGAATTCGAGCCCTGAAAGATCCGGATTTATAATGGCCTCCATAGGATATGCACTATACTTGGAATAATGATGTAAATAGAGGTTTGTTTAAGATTCTTTTCTATTACTATAAGATTAATTAGTCTTAATGAAGTGCCCATTATATGAATTACTATTATTTATTATTTCTATATAGTAAATACCTGATGGTAAGAAATCAACGTTCAAGATGTCATTGTTCGTTTGTATATCAATGATAGCTTTACCTAAATTATCATATACTATGATTTCCTTATTTCCATCAATTTCTAACTTTAAGGTGTGACTTGTTGGATTGGGATAAACTTTGATTTGTACTGATTTATCTTGTTCTACATTGCTTTCATCATCTGGTTTAAAAATAGTTAGATATACATTTGGGCGGTTTACCGCTCCGACATGATCCTTTTGGTATGCATTGTTACTTGTGGGCAGATCCTGCGAGTGAGATTGGCCTGAAATACATATCGAGCCATCTTCTGCTAAATAGAATGCACGTACCGCTTCCTTACCAGATCCTCCATAATAAGTACAGAACTCCACTTCACTAAAATCAGGATTCAGTTTTGCCACGTAAGCATCTGTTTCTCCTAGAAAATTCGGGAAAGGCGCACCATCCGTTATGGGTAGATCTGATGAAACGGTCTCTCCACCAAAGTATAAGTTTTGATCTTTATCAACAAACAAACCTTCTGGATGCTCGCCTTCTGATCCCCCAAAATAAGTAGAAGCTAAAAGTTCAGTTCCATCTGTAGATAACTTAAATAAAAGACAATCTCTGGTATTTGTAGTGGGCTTAAAAGCATTGTTTGTAGTTTTAGCATCAGTAGAGGATGATCCACAAGCCACATACGCCTGACCAAGGTGATCAACAAACAAACCGTGAGTTTCGGTAACTTCAGTTCCAGAACCCCCAAAGTAGGTACAATAAATCAAATCACTTCCATCTGGAGTAAATCTCGCAACATACATATCGCCATCACCCCCATAAGTCTGTTGAACCGCATTATTAGTTGTTGGCATATCATTCGATCTTGTACCACCGCATACATAAACCGATTTATCCTTACCAACCTTAATCGAAGGCCCTCCGCTATCATCATTACTTCCGCCAATAAAGCTTGCCCATAATACCTCAGAACCGTCTTGAGAAAATTTAACTGCGACCATATCCTCCCGACCGTTATGGGTGTCATCAAATGAATCCTCATCTATCCCAATTGGCTTCCCTACAACTGCATTCAGAATTCCATAAACAAAGCCATCATCATCGATAGCAATATCACGAAAAAAACCTTTGCTATCAGCTCCGTAATATGTTGACCATATTATCTCATCACCATCCGGAGATAGCTTTGTCACAAAACCATTCTGATGCCCATACAAATTATTTTTATCAGCACTTTTGCCTTTGAAAAAATCTTCTTGAGCGGCTCCAACAGTTGTCGGATAGTCATCCCCAGCCCTACCTCCAACATAAACAAAGCCATCATTATCCACCTCAACAGCATAACATCTATCATAATTTGGCCCACCTAAAAAAGTTGACCAGATAAGCTCACCTTCAGCGGTAAATTTGGCTACAAATGCCATCATAGGCCCCCAATTGCCTACCGTAGAAGAACCGTCGTTATTATAAACTGTTTGTACAGCCCCATCTGTAACAGGAAAATCAAGTGAAGAAGTTCCCCCGGCTATATAAATATTCCCTTCTTTATCGATAGCCATATCACGTGCTTGCTCAAAGTGATTCCCACCGAAGTACGTAGAAAACTCATGCTTGTAGGTACTTCCACAAGCTATAGAAATGCTTAAAAAGCTTATCAGAACAAGTGATAGTTTATTCATAAGTACCCTGTTTATTAAAATAACAGTTCAAGAGTAAGTTAATTACATCTCGGATAGCTATATACTATATATCACAATATAAGAATAGATATCCTACCGAATAACAATAACCTTCTGAAGGTTTTCCTAACTGTACTCCCGTGCCTATATCTCCTTAAGCTCTTCGAGGTAAATAGTGATTGGTTCTATTGAAATAAAGTATGACTCTAAACAAAGAATATGTCATAACGTAATCCCTAATATACTTAGGTAATATTATGAAAGAATTGGTATTTATCATAGAAGATGACCTTGAAGGTGGTTTTACTGCTAAGGCAGTAGGTCATTCTATCTTTACAGATGGAAACAATAGAGATGAGCTAGTTGCCAATATAAAAGAGGCAGTAGGAGTTCATTTTGATAGTGAAGAAATACCAAGAATAATTCGACTGCACTTCCAGAGAGAGGAAATTTTAGCTTATGGCTAAACTACCGAGGAATTTAGATGCAGATGATATCTTGAAATTTTTAGAGAAAAATCAGTTTGCCATTATTCGGCAGAAAGGTAGCCATATAAGACTTCAAATTGATTCATATGATTTTTAAATACTCAATTACAATACCTTATCATAAGCCAATCAAAGTTGGTACATTAAATAACATTTTAAAAGAGCTTACAACTATCTTTAAGGTAGATAAAAGTGATTTGATTTCGGCTGTCATAAATCAAAGAAAAATAATTTAGTTAACTGATGCTATTTATAATTAAATTGACATCTTTTATTTAAGCCCCATTCTTCTCACACTACCCCTATATCTCCCTAACCTCTTCACCGACCTTCGCGTATGATAGCCTTGATATCCTGCTCGCTTTATAATAAGAATCCAGCCCGCTGATTGCTACTGTATCTGCTTTTTCAAGATCAAGCCAACCGTCAGTTTCCTGCACTTCATCCGGGAAGGTAAGTGATACAACTTTGCCTATTATTAATATAGTCCCGTTTTCCTCTATCGGATACTCGTTTACATATTCCAGCCCTACCTTAACAGCCGACTTCTTTACGAATGGTGCATCGAAACCCTCTCGATATTCGGTGATAAGTCCCGTAGCATCAAATTCAGACTCTTCCGCTTCATAACTCGCGGCAGTTTGGTGGGCTTGGTTTACTATTGCTGTATTGATGTGGTTGAAAGTATATATACCAGTGGCCTTGATATTCTCGTAGGTGTCGCGGCGAACTGTGGTAGGCCTAAGGATAAAGCCCATTAGTGGGGGATTGGCACCTATATGCACCACTGAATTAAAAACTGCAAGATTCTCAGCCTCCTGCTCTGATTTTGTGCCAATAAGTATCGCGGACTTAAAACCAGTGATACAGTTTAACATCGTAGCTCGGTATCGGCTATCTAATTTTTGTAGTGATTCTGTATTGTGTGTCATAATGCGGTAATTTGTGTGAACAGACAAAGACCGGATACAGCCGATAAGGTTTGAATCATGCATAATTTTTATAAATCCGCATTCATGATAGAATGGAATGATACAAAAACTACTGATTAAATTGCCCTTGTATATATTTCTGATATTCAACCTTTGGCTTGTGGCTACGGCATTTATCGACCCGATTATAAAACCCTATCAGATAATCAACCCCATGCCCCGCATCTGCATGCCAAAAGGGTAGTAGTTGGAGACAGTCTGGAAGTCCAGGCCATAGCCAAGCGATAGGTCGGTGGGGTCTATCGGCTGCTTCATATCGGAAAAGGTGGTTCTCACATTGCCCAGGTGGTCTTTGATTTCGTACGTCTTCTCTCCTACGGTGCGGCGGATAGCTTGTTTCTCGCGCCGCCAAAGTATCGAGTCCATGCCCAGCACAGCATTGCTGTCAATCGCCGAGCTGTACTC